>NZ_JBFABA010000051.1:0-40913 GCF_040640115.1 Micromonospora sp. NPDC023644
CGCCGACCGCGCCGGCGGTGGCCACGGCGGCGGTGCCCAGCGTGGCCGCGAGCACCACGACCGCCGCGATCCGCGTCGCGGGCTCCCATCGCGCCCCCGCCCCGGTGTCACCGCGCGCCCGGGCCGCCCCCGCTGCGGCCGCGCCCGTTCCGCCGGCCGCGCCCGGTCCTGCGTCCGCCCGTCGCCCGGCCGTGCCCGTTCCGGCCGTGTCCGCCCTGGTCGTGCCCGTTTCGGTCGTGGCCGGTTCGGTCGTGCCCGCCCCGGTCGTGGTTGGTCCGGTCGGGCGGCGGGCGGCCGACCAGAGCGGCCAGAGCAGGGCCGGAACGGAGATGAGCAGGCAGGACAGGTACCGGGAGCTTTCCACCGGGGTACGTCCCGCGGCGCTGCTGGCGGCGTAGACGGCGAGCGTCGCGACGGCGGCGGCCACCAGCGCGAGCCGGAGCGCCCCGCCCACCGTGACCGTCGCCACGACCGATCTTGGACACTTGCCGTCGACCCGGAACGGCAACCGTCCAAGATCTCCGACGGGTGGGCGCAGCGCGCGCCAGGCCGAGAGGGCGGCCGCGGACAGCAGCAGCGGGAGGGCGACCGCCCACCAGAGCTGGCCGGGCGTGCAGTGGCTCGGAGAGCAGAAGCCCATGCCCAGCGGCGGGCCGACCAGCAGCCCTCCGTGCAGCCGCTCCGCCCAGCCGGCGGGCTGCCCGGAGCCGCCGGCGGCGAGCACCGCCGCGAGCGGATTGCGCCCCGTCGCCAGGCTGTGCACCAGCAGCGGCCCGGCCCCGACGAGCGCGGCGGCACCGAGCAGCGCCCCGGCCCGACCGCGCAGCTCCCGCCGCCCGTACGCGACCAGCACCGCGCCGGTCGCCGCCACGTACGGCAGCACCAGCGGGTCCACCCAGAGCATCAGCCCGGCCAGGAAGCCCCACGCCGTCCAGCGCGGCAGCCGGCGTCCCGGCCGGCCGGCCGCCAGGTCGTACGCCAGCACGGCGAGCGCCATCCCGGCCGCGTTCATCTCGGGGTAGCCGCCCCCGGCGATGAGCTGGTTCTTCACCACCCGGTCCGAGCCGAGCGCCAGCAGCGCCACGACGAGCAGGGCGAACCAGCGGTTCCCGGTCAACCGCAGCGTCAGCCGCCAGGCGAGCAGGACGAAGACCGCGTACAGGGCGAGGGTGGGCAGGCGCAGCCCGAGCGTCGACGGGCCGGCCAGCGCGAACACCGGCGCGGCCAGGTACGCCTCCAGCGTCCCCATGTACGCCTGGCCGTAGAACCAGACGGGGAACTCCCGGCCCTGGGCGATGTGCAGCGCGGCCAGCCCCATGGTGGCCTCGTCGCTGTTGGTGGGCGGCGCGTCGTGCAGCAGCAGGCCGAGGCGGTAGCCGGTCCCGGCCAGGACGGCGAGCACGGTCAGGGCGGTCGGCAGCACGGGCCACCGGGCCGGCGGGAGCGCGGGACGCGCGTCGCGCCACCGCTGGCGTACCCCGGCCGTCATGAGTCGATCATGACACCTGGCCGCCGGCCCGCAGTCGAGCGGTGCCGGCGCGTCGGCCGGGTGAATCAGCCGGCGGTGACCGGGGCGCCCTCGCGGGCCTCCAGCGCCTGCCGGTAGAGCCGCCCGGCCCGGTACGACGAGCGCACCAGCGGCCCGCTCATCACGCCGGCGAAGCCGATCTCCTCGGCCTCCTCGCGCAGCTCGACGAACTCGTCCGGCTTGACCCAGCGGGTGACGGGGTGGTGCCGGGGGGTGGGGCGCAGGTACTGCGTGATGGTGATCAGCTCGCACCCGGCGTCGTGCAGGTCGCGCAGCGCCTGGGAGACCTCGGCGCGCTCCTCGCCCATGCCCAGGATCAGGTTGGACTTGGTGACCAGCCCGTCGGCGCGGGCCTGCCGGATCACGTCCAGCGACCGCTCGTAGCGGAAGGCCGGCCGGATCCGCTTGAAGATCCGCGGCACGGTCTCCACGTTGTGCGCGAGCACCTCCGGCCGGGCGCCGAAGACCTCGGCCAGCTGCTCGGGGACCGCGTTGAAGTCGGGGATCAGCAGCTCGACGCCGCAGCCGGGCTGCAGGGCGTGGATCTGTCGGACGGTCTCGGCGTAGAGCCAGGCGCCGCCGTCGGGCAGGTCGTCGCGGGCCACGCCGGTGATGGTCGCGTAGCGCAGGCCCATCGAGACCACCGACTCGGCGACCCGGCGCGGCTCGTCGGCGTCGAACTCGGCCGGCTTGCCGGTGTCGATCTGGCAGAAGTCGCAGCGCCGGGTGCACTGGTCGCCGCCGATGAGGAAGGTGGCCTCCCGGTCCTCCCAGCACTCGTAGATGTTGGGACAGCCGGCCTCCTGGCAGACGGTGTGCAGCCCCTCGCGCGAGACGAGCCCGCGCAGCTGGGTGTACTCCGGCCCCATCTTGGCCTTGACCTTGATCCACGGCGGTTTGCGCTCGATCGGCGTCTCGGCGTTGCGCGCCTCGATTCGCAGGAGGCGCCGCCCCTCAGGGGCGGGCGTCGTCGTGCGCGCTGCCTGGCCGGTCGTCGGCGCGGAGTGCTCGATCGTCACAAAACCGAGCCTACGCCCGACGGTCGCCGTCGATGTAGCTCGGGCGACGGGCGTCACCCCGCCAGTCTTGTGACGCCGGACACCGCGACGGCGGAAAGCCCGTCACAGGGGGTCGGCGGGGGTGCTAGCGTGCCCGGCAGAGCTGTGACGGAGCCGAGTAGCGCCCCGGGCCACCAGTTGAAGAGAGCCGCCGGTTGCTGCGAGGCGGTCTGGCCCCGGCGCGCGAAGACCCTCCCGAGCTGCGGGAAGAACGGCATGTGCCAGGAAGCATCCCTTCCTGGCACGGCCCAGTAGAGCCCGCCCGGCTGGCCCCGGTGAAAAGGCGACGAAACGAGGCCCCCGTCAGCGGGGGCGAAGGTGTGGTGGCACCGCGAGGTTTCCCGCTCGCCCACACCTCCCGGGGATCGCGTTGCGATTGATCGAGGAGGTACCCGCCATGCAACGCATCCTTTCCACCCAGCTCTCCACCCATGTCGGCGCGCCCGTCCGGATCGCCGGCTGGGTGCACCGCCGCCGGCTGCTCAAGTCGGTGGCCTTCCTGATCGTCCGGGACGCCGCCGGCCTCGCCCAGGTGGTGGTCACCGACCCGGCCGTCCGCGCCGAGGTGGAGGAACTCACCGAGGAAACGGTCGTCGAGGTCACCGGCACGGTGGTGGCGAACCCGACGGCCCCCGCCGGGGTCGAGCTGACAACGCCGACGGTACGACCGCTCGGCCCGCCCGCCGTGCCGCCGCCGTTCGACCTGTACCGGCCGGCGCTGACCGCGAGCCTGCCCACCCAGCTCGACCACGCGTCCGTCGCGCTGCGCCATCCGACCCGCGCGGCGGCGCTGCGCGTCTCGGCGGCGGCGGTGTCCGGCTTCCGGGCAGCGCTCGAGGCCCGCGACTTCGTGGAGATCCACACGCCGAAGGTGGTCGGCGCGTCCACCGAGAGCGGGGCGAACGTCTTCGCGCTGGACTGGTTCGGCCGGCCCGCGTACCTGGCCCAGTCGCCGCAGTTCTACAAGCAGCTCATGGTCGGCGTCTTCGAGCGGGTCTACGAGGTCGGGCCGGTGTTCCGGGCCGAGCCGCACGACACCGTCCGGCACCTGGCGCAGTACACCTCGCTCGACGCCGAGCTGGGCTTCGTCGCCGACCACCGGGACGTGATGGCCGTGCTGCGGCACACCGTGGCCGGCATGCTCGACGCGGTGCGCGAACGGGCCGGGGCGGCGCTGGCCATCCTCGGGGTGTCGGCCCCGGACGTGCCGGCCGAGATCCCCGCCGTGCACTTCACCGAGGCCCTCGAGATCGCGGGGGCGCCGGCCGACGAGCCGGACCTCGCCCCGGCGCACGAGCGGGCGCTGGGCGAGTGGGCGCGGCGGGAGCACGGCTCGGAGTTCCTCTTCGTGACCGGCTACCCGATGGCGAAGCGGCCCTTCTACACCCACCCGGACCCGGCGCGGCCCGCGTACTCCAACGGGTTCGACCTGCTCTTCCGGGGGCTGGAGCTGGTGACGGGCGGGCAGCGGCTGCACCGGCACGCCGACTACCTGGCGGCGCTCGCCGCCCGGGGCGAACCGGTCGAGCCGTACGCCGGCTACGTCGACGCGTTCCGGCACGGGATGCCGCCGCACGGTGGCTTCGCCATCGGGCTGGAACGCTTCGTGGCCCGGCTCACCGGCGCGGCCAACGTCCGGGAGGTGACCGCCTTCCCCCGCGACCTCCACCGCCTGACCCCGTAACCACCCACCCCACCCCCCCACCCCGGGGGTCCCCGAGCGCCGATCATGGGGTTGGCGGCGCTGACGGAGATCGACTTCGCCGTCAACCCCATGATCGACAGCGGGAGCCGCAGGGCGGGGCGGGGGCGGGCGGGGTGGGGTGGGGGTCAGGGTGGGCCGAGGAGGTCCCAGAGGTTGCCGGCGATGTCGCGGAAGACGGCGACCCGGCCGTACGGCTCGGTGCGCGGCGGCTTCACGAACTCGACGCCCGCCTCGACCATCCGCCGGTGGACGGCGTCGAAGTCGTCGACCTGGAGGAAGAAACCGACCCGCCCGGCCACCTGGTCGCCGACCGATCGAGCCTGCCGGTCGCCGTCGGCGCGGGCCAGCAGCAGTCCGGTCTGCGCGCCGGGCGGACGGACGACGACCCAGCGCTTCGGCCGGCCGTCGTTGGTCAGCGACGGGGAGTCCTCGACCAGGTCGAAGCCGAGCACCCCGGTGAAGAAGGCGATGGCCGGGTCGTACTCGGCCACGACGACGGTGACCAGGTCGATCCGCACCGGTCAGGTCGTGACGAGGGTGGGCAGGTGGCGCTCGACGACCGGCAGCACGTCGGCCACGGTGACCGGGCGGCCCAGCTCCGCGGTGAGCGAGGTGACCCCGGCGTCGCGGATGCCGCACGGCACGATCCGGTCGAAGTGCCTTAGGTCGCAGTCGCAGTTGATGGAGAAGCCGTGCAGGGTCACGCCGCGGGCGACCCGGATGCCGATGGCCGCCACCTTGCGGGCCGGGCCCCGGTCGTCCTCCGGCACCCAGACCCCGCTGCGCCCCTCGACCCGGCCGGCGGTCAGCCCGAACTCGGCGCAGACGTCGATCAGCAGCTGCTCGGTGCGGCGGACGTAGGCGACCACGTCGACCGGGTCGGGCAGCCGCACGATGGGGTAGCCGACCAGCTGCCCCGGGCCGTGCCAGGTGATCTTGCCGCCCCGGTCCACGTCGACGACCGGGGTGCCGTCCATGGGGCGGTCCCAGGGCTCCGTGCGCTTGCCGGCGGTGTAGACGCTCGGGTGCTCCAGCAGCAGCACGGTGTCGCCGCGCTCACCGGCCACCACCGACTCGTGCAGCCGGCGCTGCTCGTCCCAGGCGGCCTGGTAGTCGAGGACACCGGCGCGGACGGCCGTGAGGCCGGGGGTCGTCGTGGTCACGCCGCCAAGCCTAGACCCGTACCGGCCGGTCACCAGCGGTGACGCGGCTCACGACCGGAGCCGCCACAGCCACACGTCGTCCACCCGCTCGGGCGGGCCGAGCAGCGCGGTCACGGTACGCCGGATCGCCTCCTCGTCGACCGGCCACTTCGCCCCGTGCACCTCGTCGGCCAGCACGATCGTCTCGATCCGCCAGTGCCGCAGGTCGGCGCGGACCTCCTGGATGCTGCCCTCGGTGATGATCGGCACCAGCCCGGTCCGGCCGGCCTGGTCCACCAGCGCGCTGAACGGGCGCGGCGGCGGGCCGATCCGCCCCCGGCCGTCCGGGCCGCCCGGGCCGAGGAAGAAGCCGGAGGGGATGGCGAACTCGCCCTGCCGGTGCGCCAGCGCGTACGCCTGCCAGCGCTGGCCGTCGGGATAGACGTCGAGGGTCAGCGGCAGCGGGGTCAGCACCCCGCCGGGGGAGACGTGCTCCCGCCACGTCCCGGCGGTGACGAAGCGCGGGATCGGCTCGCGTTCGATGGTCAGCAGCGGCGTCGGCACCAGCGGCAGCAGCGCCAGCGCGAACCCCGCCCACCAGGCCAGCCGCGTCCGGCGGCGCCGGGGCGGATCGGCGCGGAGCTGGTCGACGGCGTACGCCAGCAGCACCCCGATCACCGGCGCCACGACCAGCGCCAGCCGGGCGGGCAGGGCGGCGTTCACCACCGGCAGGTGCCCGAGCAGGTCGAACGGCATCGGCAGGTCCGTACGACGCCCGTCGACCTTGGCCTCGGGGCCGAACGACAGCACGGTGAAGACGGCGGCGGTCACGCCCAGCGCCCAGAGCGTCGCCCGGCGGCCCGCGTCGGCCCGGCGCCACAGCGCCACGAAGCAGGCGACGGCGAGCAGCAGCAGCGGGAGGCCGAAGAACGAGTTCTCCTCGGTCGGGTTGGGCGCCAGCCGGGTGCCGAGCCCGACCTCCCCGGCCATCGACCGGCGCGGGTACGCCCCGTAGGCGACGACGTCCTCGGAGTGGATGACCGCGTCGAAGCCGGTGCCGTGGAAGCGCTGCGGGCCGGCGAAGTGCAGCCACAGCGGGTACGCCAGCAGCACCCCCGCGACGGCGGCGGTCACCCCGAGGCCGCGCAGGAAGGTCGGCAGCACCGCGCGGGCCTCGGCGCGGTGGGCCGGGTGCAGCGCCCAGACGGCGACGAAGACGCCCAGCGCCAGCGCGGTGAAGAAGAGCCCCTCGGCGGCGATGGAGAAGGCCACGGCGACGAGCGCGCCGAGGATCGCGCCGTCGCGCAGCGGGTGCCGGGAGCGGCGCAGTGCGAAGGTCCGCCAGACCAGCAGCGGCACCAGCCAGCCGGCCGTCCAGTTCAGGTGGGCGTTGGCGTGCGAGACCATGCCGGGGGAGAAGCCGATGAACAGCCCGCCGACGGCGGCGGCGAGCGGGTTGCGGACCAGGTGCCGGGAGAGCAGCCAGTACCAGGCGAGCGCGGTGGCGGCCAGGTTGAGGGTGAGGATAACCAGGAACGTGGCCGGCGGCCCGATCAGGTACGTCAGCGGCGCGAAGACCACCGCGTACACGGTGATCGAGGTGTTGACCGCGAGGTTCACCCCGTCGGGGACGTTGACCAGGTAGGTGAAGAGGGGGTTGTCGCCGTGGGTCACCGCGTGGCCGCCGAAGGCCAGCAGCCACTCGAAGAGCGCCTGGTCGCTGGAGTTGACGGTGATGGTGCGGGCGTTCGGGTCCCGCCACAGCCCGCTGGTCACCCAGACGGCGAGCGCCAGCGCGACCAGCGCCACGATCAGGTCGGCCCGCCGGTGGCGGACGACGCGGGGCGGCGAGGCCGGCGAAGGCGCCAGGGACGGGGAGGTCGGCACGCAGCGGACGTTACCAACCGCACTCGGGCACGCCGGTCAGGACGCACATCCTCCGGGCGGTGAATGTGTGACCGTGCCCCATGTCACAGCATCGACATATCGACGTAACGTCGCGGCAATTCGCGGGTGACCCAGTTCACACCCCGTCCCCAGGAGGCCCCCGTGCGCCGCTTCCCGTCCCTGCTCACCCGGCTGACCGGCGCGGTCGCCGGGATGGTCCTCGCCGCCGCCGCGGTGGCGACCGTCGCGGCCCCCGCCCAGGCCGCCACCCTCACCCAGGTCACCAACTTCGGCTCCAACCCCGGCAACCTCGCCATGTACGCGTACCGGCCGGACAACCTGCCGGCGGGAGCCCCGGCCGTCGTGCTGCTGCACGGCTGCACCCAGAACGCCCCCGGCTATTTCGCCAACTCCGGCTGGCAGAAGTTCGCCGACCAGTGGAAGTTCGCCCTCATCGTGGCGCAGCAGTCCAGCGCCAACCAGCCGCTGAGCTGCTTCAACTGGTTCGTCGAGCAGGACATCACCCGAGGCTCGGGCGAGGCGCTGTCGATCAAGCAGATGGTCGACCACGCCAGGAACAACTACGGCACCGACGCCCGCCGGGTCTTCGTCAGCGGGCTCTCCGCCGGCGGGGGGATGAGCGCGGTCATGCTGGCCACCTACCCGGACGTCTTCGCCGCCGGCTCGGTCGTCGCCGGCCTGCCGTACCGCTGCTCGCCGCCCGCCTCCACCAACACCTGTCAGTACAGCGGGGTGAACAAGACCCCGCAGCAGTGGGGCGACGTGGTCCGGGCCGCGTACCCCGGGCACACCGGCCCGCGCCCCCGGGTCGCCATCTGGCACGGCACCTCGGACTCCACGGTGGTGCCGGCCAACGCCACCGAGCTGCGTGACCAGTGGACCAACGTCCGGGGCGTCTCGCAGACCCCCACCAGCACCGCGTCGCTGCCCGCCAACACCAGCCTGGAGGTGTACGGCAACAACGACGTCCGCGTCTACCGGGTCTCCGGCATGGGCCACGGCACCCCGGTCGACCCGGGCCCGGGGGCCGAGCAGTGCGGGACCGCCGCCGCGTACATGCTGGACACCATCTGCTCGGCGTACCACGACGCGGTCTTCTTCGGCCTGAACGGCGGAACGGGCCCCAGCCCGACGGCGAGCCCCACCGCGTCCCCCACGGCGAGCCCCACCGCCTCCCCGACCGCGAGCCCGACCACGGCGCCGACCTGCGTGACGGCCAGCAACTACGCGCACGTCGCCGCCGGCCGCGCCTACCAGTCCGGCGGCTACGCCTACGCCAACGGCTCGAACCAGCGGATGGGCCTCTACAACACCTTCTACACGAGCACCCTGAAGCAGACCGGCCCCAACCACTGGGTGATCGGCTGCTGATCCCGCACCACGCCACCGTGGCCGGGCGCCCGACGGGCACCCGGCCACGGCCGGGTCGGCGCCGGGACGCCCGGGTGCGCCGGCGGCGCGGGCGCCCGAGGTGCGCCGCTACGCGCCGTCCGGTCCGCCCGCGGGCGGTGGGGTCCGTCCGGCTCCCGTGGTCGTGGGGCCCGCCGCCCGGCCGGCCCGGCCGCTGATCTCGCGCAGGTACGCGACGAGTTCCGGAGGCTCGTGCACCTCGAACTCGCAGCCGAGGGTCAGCAGCCGCCAGGCCAGCCACTCCAGGGTGTCGGTGTGACCGCTCAGCCGGCAGCTGCCCGCGTCGATCGGCACGAGATCGCCGGGGGAGTCGCCGAGCCGGCCGGCGACCGCCTCGACGGGGGCGTGCAGGGTCGCCACCGCCCGGTGCACCGGGGTCCGTTCGCGCAGCTTCTCCGTCACGTACGCGGCGGCGTCCGGGGCGGGCAACTGCCGTGGCGCGGCGCGCACCCCGACGGAGACCGGCTCGCCGATCCGGTCCACCCGGAAGATCCGCCAGTCGTCCCGGTCGTTGTCGTAGCCGACCAGATACCACCGGCGTCCCGCCGACACCAGCCGGTGCGGCTCCACGCGGCGCTCGGCGGCCACGCCGTCGTGCCGGCGGTAGCTGAACCGCAGCCGCTCGCGGTTGGCGATGGCGGCGGCGAGCCCGGTGAGCTGCTCCGGGCCCACCGTCGGCCGGCTCCAGGTCAGCAGCGGTTCGGTGGCCGCTCCGAGCGCCCCGACCCGGTGCCGCAGCCGGGCGGGCAGCACCTGCTCCAGCTTCGCCAGCGCCCGTACCGACGCCTCCTCGATGCCGGTCACCGCGTGCCCGGCCGCGGTCCGCAGCCCCACCGCGATCGCCACCGCCTCCTCGTCGTCGAGCAGCAGCGGCGGCATGGCCCTGCCGGCGACCAGCCGGTAGCCGCCGACCGCGCCCATCGTGGCCCGCACCGGGTAGCCCAGCTCGCGCAGGCGCTCCACGTCGCGGCGGATGGTCCGCGGGCTCACGCCGAGCCGCGCGGCCAGCTCGCTGCCGGGCCACTCGCGAGGGGTCTGCAACAGCGACAGCAGGGTCAGCAGCCGGCCGGGGGTGTCGGTCACGGGATCGAGGATGCCAGCGATATATGACAGGAGCTGACCTACATGAACCCTAGCGTGGTCGCCATGACGCCCTTCCGGATCGACATCCCGCAAGCGGACCTCGACGACCTGCGTGACCGGCTCGCCCGGACCCGGTGGCCCCGGCAGCTGCCGGGCGACGGCTGGAGCCGCGGGGTCCCGCTGGACTACCTGCGGGACCTGGCCGAGCACTGGGCGACCGGCTACGACTGGCGGGCGCAGGAGGCGCGGCTGAACGGGTTCCCCCAGTTCGTCACCGAGATCGACGGGCTGGACGTGCACTTCCTGCACGTCCGCTCGCCGGAGCCGGACGCGCTGCCGCTGATCCTCACCCACGGCTGGCCGAACTCGTTCGTGGAGTTCACCGACCTGATCGGGCCGCTGACCGACCCGCGGGCGTACGGGGCCGACCCCGCGCACGCCTTCCACGTGGTGGTGCCGTCGGTGCCGGGCTTCGGGTTCTCCCAGGCCCCGCCGCAGACCGGCTGCACGGTCGGACGGGTCGCCCGGATGTGGGCCGCGCTGATGCGCCGGCTCGGCTACGACCGGTACGGCGCCCAGGGCGGCGACCTCGGTGCGTACGTGGCCCCGGAGGTGGCCGTGGCGGCCCCCGGGCACGTCGTCGGGGTGCACGTCGACGGCGGGTTGGGCTTCCCCACCGACGCCGACGTGCCGGACATGAGCGACGGGGAGCGTGCCCTCTACGCCGAGATGCAGCAGTGGACGAGCGGTGGCGTGGACCACCACGCGTTGCTGCGGGCGGCGCCGCAGACCTTCGCGTACGCCTGGAACGACTCGCCGGTCGGGCTGCTGGCCTGGCTGGTCCAGAAGTTCAAGGAGTTCACCCTCACCGCGCCCACGCCCGAGCAGGCCATCGCCCGCGACCTGATCCTGACGAACGCGACCCTGTACTGGCTGACCGGCACCGCCGGCACCTCGTCCTGGTTCATGTACGACAACACCCACTTCGCCTGGCCGAAGGGGCAGGCCCTGGTGCCCAGCGGCGTCTACGGCGGCGGGCCGCCGTTGTTCCGCCGCCTCGCCGAGCGGCACAACAAGATCATCCATTGGCCGGAGGGGAACCCCGGCGGCCACTTCGTCGCCATGGAGGAACCGCAGGCCCACGCGGCCGACATCCGGGCGTTCTTCGGGAAGCTGCGGTGACCGGCCTGACCTGGCCGCAGGTGCACGCCCGGCGGCTGGAGCGGCACGCGCTCGCGGCCCCCGCCGGCCCCCGCACGCCCGCTGGCCCGGTGGCGGCGGACGGCCCCCGTGCGGCGGACGGGGCGCGGCCCGACCCGGCGGCTGGCGTGGTGGCCGACGTGGTGTCGGCGATCTGCGGTGCGCACGCCCAGGTGGCCTCGGCCGCCGAGCTGTCCGTCGGGCTGCGCGTCGCCGGGGCCACCCGGACGACGGTCCGCCAGGCGCTGTGGACGGACCGCACGCTGGTCAAGACGCGCGGGCCGCGCGGCACCGTGCACCTGCTCGCCGCCGCCGACCTGCCGATGTGGATCGGCGCGCTGTCCGCGATGCCGGTCCCGTCCCAGGAACAGAGCCAGGGTCTGCTCACCCCCGCGCAGACCGAACAGGTGGTGGCGGCGATCGCGGACGCGCTGCGCGACGACGAGCTGACCACCGTGGAGCTGACCGAGCAGGTCGTGGCCCGCACCGGTCCGTGGGCCGGCGACCGGGTGATGGAGGCGTTCCAGGACAGGTGGCCACGGTGGATGGCCGCGATGGCGGCGGCGACCCGGCGTGGGGCGATGTGTTCCGGCCCGAACCGGGGCCGCGCCACGACCCACACCAGCCCGGCGCGCTGGCTGCCCGGGTTCGCGCCGATGGCCGGCCCGGCGGCACTCGCCGAGCTGGCGCGCCGCTACCTGTACGCGTACGGGCCGGCCACCCCGGCGCACTTCGCGCAGTGGCTGGCGGCGCCCCGGCGGTGGGCGGCCGAGCTGTTCGGGACGCTGGAGCTGGCACAGGTCACCGTCGAGGGCGTCCAGGCGTGGGTGGCGGCCGGCGACACCGACTTCCCGCCCGACGGTCCCACCGGCGTGCGGCTGCTGCCGTACTTCGACGCCTACCAGGTCGGCTGCCACCCGCGCGAGCTGCTCTTCCCCGGCGCCGCCGGCCCCCGTGCCCTGGCCGGCGGCCAGGCCGGCAACCATCCGGTGCTGCTGGTGGACGGGACGGTCGCCGGGGTGTGGCACCAGCGCCGCTCCGGCCGCAGGATCCACGTCACGGTGGAACCGCTGGCCGAGTTGCGCGCCGACCGGCGGCGGGCCCTGGACGCGCAGGTCGAGCTGGTCGGCCGGATCCTGGAGGGCACGCCGTCGCTGACCATCGGCCCGATCAGCGTCGGCGCGCACGCCTAGCCGGGCCCGCCGCACGCGGGCGGCCTCGACGACGTCGTGCGGCGCACCGGCGCGAGCTGTTCGGCCAGCCGACCGCCCCCGCCGCGGCTAGTCGGTGAGGGCGGCGTGCAGGGCGGCGGCCAGCTCGGGGTGGCGGTAGGTGAAGCCGGCCCCGGTGAGCACACCCGGGAGGACGCGGGTGCTGGTCAGCGCCTCGTGCGCGAAGCCGCCGAGCGCCACCTTCAACGCCAGCGCCGGGATCGGGACGATCGCCGGCCGGTGCAGCTGGCGGGCCAGCTCCCGGGTGAACTCGGCGTTGGTCACCGGAGCCGGCCCGACCAGGTTGACCGGCCCCACGAGGTCGTCGCGGTCCAGCACGAACCGGGCGGCGTCCAGCCAGTCGGCCAGGGAGATCCACGGCAGCCACTGCCGACCGCTGCCGAGCCGGCCGGCGATCCCCAGCCGGAACGGCAGCAGTTGCGGCTTGAGCAGCCCACCGTCGCGGTGCAGCGGCAGCCCGATGCGCATCCGCACGACGCGTACGCCGGCGTCCTCGGCCGGCCGGGTCGCGGCCTCCCAGACCCGGCAGACGTCGGCCAGGAAGCCGTCGCCGGCCGGGGCGTCCTCCTCGACCGCCCGGTCGCCGGTGTTGCCGTACCAGCCGACCGCCGACGAGTTGAGCAGCGCCCTCGGCCGGTCGCCCGGGGGCAGGCCGGCGATGGTGATCGCCAGCGTCGTGGTGGTGTCGACCCGGCTGGACCGGATCAGCTGCCGGTACTCGTCGTTCCACCGCTTGTCGCCCACGCCCGCGCCGGCCAGGTTGACCACCGCGTCCGCCTCCGCCACCACCGCCGGGTCGAGTTGCGCGGCGGACGGGTTCCACTGCCGCTCGTCAGGGGTGCGCGGCGGCCGGCGGACCAGCCGGGTGACCTGGTGCCCGTCCGCCGTGAGCCGGTCGACCAGCCGGGTGCCGAGGAAGCCGGACGCGCCGGCCATGAGGATCCGCATACCTCCATCTTCGGGCACGCGGCCCGGCGCGGATGCGCCGAGCGGTCATCCCCGCGCCGTGACTGAGGCCGGGCGGAGGTCGGCCATGAGCCGTTCGACCTCCGCGAAGGCGCCAGGTGACCTGACCGCGCCTGATCCGTGTCCGACAGGCCGGCGGCTCAGCCGGTGGCGGCCACGCGGGCCAGCACCGGGGTGAGCGGGTCCAGCGCGTCCTCGCGTACGACGAAGCGGGTGACGCCCCAGCGGCGCCGGTGCGCGGCGACCGCCGCGACGATCTCGTCCTCGGTGCCGATCAGCACGAACGGCGTGGCGAGCAGCTCGGCGACGGTCAGGCCGATCCGCTCGGCGGTCGGCGCGGCGGCGGCCTCGGCGTCGTCGGTGACGGCCACGTGCTGCACGAGCGCCTCCAGCACCGGCGGCTCGGCCCGCCCTTCCGCCCCGGCGGCGACGCAGGCCAGTTGCGCCTCGATGTCCGCCTCGCGCCAGCGCACGTCGTGCCGGTGACCGTCGGGCAGCGTGCGCCCCAGGCCGGACAGCCCGACCACGTCGGCGTGCGCGCCGGCCCAGCGCAGCATCGCCGAGTTCGCCGTGCCGAGGGTGAACGGGATCCGCCGCTGCACCGGGCGCGGGGCCTCCAGCCGCGCGCCCCGCACGATGAGGTCGGGGGAGTCGACGGTGACCTCCTCGCCGTCGAGCAGGGCGCGGACGGCCTCGGCCACGGCCAGGCAGCGGCGCACCCGCCCGGCGACGTCGGGCCGCTCTCGGCCGACCGCGAGCCACTCGGCCGGGGTGTGGCCGGCGCCGAGGCCGAACCGGGCCCGGCCGTCGGAGAGCAGGTCGAGGCTGGCCACGTCCGAGGCGAGCAGCATCGGCTCGCGGACGCCGGCGTTGGAGACGTACGAGCCCAGGCCGATCGTCGAGGTCACCGCCGCCGCGGCGGCCAGCGAGACGAAGGGGGACGCCGCCGAACCCGGATGGTCGGCGGTGAACAGGGTGTCGAAGCCGGCCGCCTCGGCCCGCCGGGCCAGGTCCAGCCAGCCCGGGCCGTCGGACGGGACCGCCTGGAGGGAGAAGAAAGCCATGCGCCCACCCTGCCAAGGGCGGGACCGCCGACCAAGCCCGACGGCGGCGATTCTGCTACCGGCAGACCTACCCGTCCTGCGGCGGGAGGGGGACCCCGAGGAGGCCCTCGGTGCTGCCGGCGGTCAGCGCGTTGAGCGCGACGACGAGCTTCTTCTCCTCGTAGACGAAGTGCGTCTCGAGCAGCGCGGCGAGGGTGTCCAGCTCGGCCCGCACCTCGTCGGGCGGCGCGGTCCCGCCGGTGAGTTCCTCGACCCGGTGCAGGGCCTCGGCCACGATGTGGTGGTCGGCCTCCAGTTCGCGCAGCACCGGGACCAGTTCGGGCACCTGCTCGGCCAGCACCCGGAACGCCCCGGCGTCCTCGCCGGTGTGGTGCCGGGTCAGCGCCGCGCAGAAGGCCAGGCAGTGGGTCCGCAGGTCCCTCGGCCGTACGCCGGGGTCGTCCACGCCGTCGCGCAGGCGGGCGAGCTCCTCGCGGAGCCAGAGGTGGATCTCGATCAGTTGGTTGCCGAAGGCCCGCAGGCGCTCGTCCGGCGTGAACGGAGGCATGTGTGTCCCATGCTGTCCCGCGCCTCCATGCCCTCGGCGGTCTCCTTGCCGGGTGCACCGCGACGCTGCGGCCAGCCTACGACAGCAGGCGCGCGAACACGTACCCCGTCAGGGCCGGGCCGGCACGGATCACGTCGACGGCTCCTCCGGGGTGGGCCCGCGCCAGCGGCCGCGCCAGGCGGCCTCGTGCGCCTCGTGGCTGGTCTTCTCCTCGAAGGCCGTCTCGCGCACGGCGCGCCGGGAGTCCGCCATGACCACCGCCTCCAGGGCCACCAGCCCGACGCAGATGGCGGTGAGCAGGGCGAGGGCGGCAAGCCCCGGCAGCCGTTGGCCGACGGGGATGGTGGCGGCGAGCAGGAGCACCGCGCCGACCCTGGTCCAGGAGACGGTGCCCAGGGTGCGCACCTGGAACAGCATGTTCGCGCACAGGTAGCAGATCACCCCGCCGAAGAGCAGCAGGACGCCGGGGCCGTGCGTCGGCTCCGCGACCGGCACCTCGGGATCGGCGACCTGGTGCACGATCCCCTCCGCCCCGAGGGCGAACAGGATGATCCCGGCGATCATCGGCAGGTGGAGGTAGGCGTACGCGTCCCGGGCCATCGCGACCCGGGGCCGGCCCTCGGCGGCGTGCAGGGCGATCCGGGCGGCCGGTGCGATCACGTCGTAGTGCGCCCACCAGAGCGCGGCCGTGAAGAAGATGCCGAGCACCGCCGCGGCGACCGCCGGCCACGTCGGGGGCTGACCGAGCAGGTTGCTGCCCACGCCGACGGAGATGACCGACTCGCCCAGGGCGATGATCAGGATGAGGTCGTAGCGCTCGGTCCAGTGCTCGGCGGAGGTGACCGTCCAGCCCCAGGCGCCGGCGACCAGGCCCATGCCGTACTGGAGCACGACGACGCTGACCCAGAGCCCGTCGCGCAGCATCGCGGCCCGGTCCGGGTCGTCGATCTGCGGCGGGATCAGCGCGGCGGCCGTGAGCAGCATGGTGCTGATCGTCACCTCCGGTGAGTACTTCAGCAGCAGTCGGCGCTCCCCGGGTTTCTCCCGCGCGACGTGCCAGTACAGCGCCAGGTGCACACCCCGGATCACCACGTAGCTGAGCGCGACCACCATCGGCCCGGCGGCCACGTCGGTCGCGTCGCTGAACGCCTGGGGGAGGGACAGCGCGAAGCAGAACAGCGCCGCCATGGCGATGACCATCAGCACCGGGACGAAGCCCTCGCCGAGCCGGACCCGGGTGGCGACCACGCAGTGCACCACCCAGCACCACCAGAGCACGGCGAGCACGAGCATCGCGTGCAGGAGCTGCCAACCGGAGATGTTGGCGGCGGTGGCCCGGGTGATGATGAAGAACGAGAAGACGAAGACCAGGTCGAAGAAGATCTCGAACCGGTCGACCCGGGCGCCGGGGGCGATCGAGACAGCCGGTCCCAGCTGCTCGCGCCACCGGATGCCGCCCACCCCATCCACTCTGGCAGCGCCCTGTCCCCACCGGGCCGGAATAGCGTCAGCCCGGCAGCGGCCCGGCCAGGCGGCGGCCGAGCAGGCGGGGCGGGCCGGTCGGCGGCCGGACGGCGAAAGGGCGCCCCGGTCGGTGACCGGGGCGCCCTTCGGGGCTCGTGCGGGGACTACAGGCCGAGCTCGGCCTCGAAGTTGCCCGCCTCCAGCCGCTCCTTGACCGCGACGAGGAAGCGGGCGGCGTCCGCGCCGTCGATCAGCCGGTGGTCGTACGACAGGGCCAGGTAGACCATCGACCGGACCGCGACGACCTCGCCCAGCTCCGGGTCGTTGATCACGACCGGACGCTTGACCACGGCACCCGTGCCGAGCATCGCCGACTGCGGCGACGGCACGATCGGGGTGTCGAAGAGGGCGCCCCGGCTGCCGGTGTTGGTCAGCGTGAAGGTCGCCCCGGCGATCTCGTCCGGGCTGATCTTGTTGGTCCGGGTGCGCTCGGCCAGGTCGGCGATCCGCTTGGCGATGCCGCCCAGGTTCAGGTCACCGGCGCCGTGGATCACCGGCACCATCAGACCTCGCTCGGTGTCCACGGCGATGCCGAGGTGCTCCGAGTCCGGGTAGGTGATCGTGCCGGCGTCGAGGTCCATGCTGGCGTTGACGATCGGGTACGCCTGCAGCGCCTCGACCGCCGCGAGGGCGAAGAACGGCAGGAACGACAGCTTCACGCCGTGCCGCTGCTGGAACGACTCCTTGGCCTGCGCCCGCAGCTTGGCGATCCTGGTGACGTCCACCTCGACCACGGTGGTCAGCTGCGCCATCTCGTGCAGCGACTGCTGCATCCGCTTGGCGATGGTCGCCCGGATCCGGGGGAGCTTCTCGGTGCTGCCGCGCTTGGCGCTCGGCTGAAGCTTGGCGGCGGGCTTGGCCGGGGCCGCCGCCGCGGCGGGCTGCTGCGCCGGGGCCGGCGCGGCCTTGGCGGCCTTCGCCTTCTCCGCCGCCTCCAGCACGTCCTGCTTGCGGATCCGGCCGCCGACGCCGGTGCCGTTGACCGAGGAGAGGTCGACGCCGTGCTCGCTGGCCAGCTTGCGCACCAGCGGGGTCACGTAGCCGGCGGCCTCCTCGCCGCCGCCCTGGGCGGGCGCCGACGGGCGCTGCGGGGACGGGGTCGGAGCCGACGGCACGGCCTTCTGCTCGGCCTGCGCGGGCTGCGCCGAGGTCTCGGCCTCCGCCGACGGCTCGTTGTACGACATGCCCGGGGTCGGCTCCTCGACCTTGGGCTCCGGCTTGGCCTCGGCCTTCGGCTCGGGCTTCGGCTCCGGCTTGGCCTCGGCCTTCGGCTCGGGCTTCGGCTCCGGCTTGGCCTCGGCCTTCGGCTTGGGCTCGGCCTTCGGCTCCGGCTTGGCCTCGGCAGGGGCGGCGCCGGCGGCACCGATCACGGCCAGGTCGGCGCCGACCGCGGCGGTCTCGTCCTCGGGGACCTTGATCTCCAGGACCGTGCCGGCCACCGGCGACGGGATCTCGGTGTCGACCTTGTCGGTGGAGACCTCCAGCAGCGGCTCGTCCACCTCGACGGTGTCGCCGACCTGCTTGAGCCAGCGGGTGACGGTGCCCTCGGTGACGCTCTCGCCGAGAGCCGGCATCTTGACCGGGGTGCCCTCGCCCGACGGCGCCGGCGCGGCCTGCTCCTGCGGCTCCTCGACGGCCGGCTGCTCCGCCTCGGCCTGCGGCTCCTCGGCGGCCTCCTCGGCCGGCTCCTCCTGCTGCGGGGCGGCCTCGCCGCCGCCGGTGGACTCGCCCTCGCCCGCGATCACGGCCAGCTCGCTGCCGACCTCGGCGGTCTCGTCCTCGCCGACCACGATCCGGCTCAGCACGCCCGCCGCCGGGGACGGGATCTCGGTGTCGACCTTGTCGGTCGACACCTCGAGCAGGGGCTCGTCGACCTCGACGGTGTCGCCCTCCTGCTTGAGCCAGCGCGTGACGGTGCCCTCGGTGACGCTCTCACCGAGCCGGGGCATGGTGACCGATACCGGCATCTTCAAAGACTCCTTTATTCCCCTGGTGGGATCATCGCCCGTCGCCGGACGCCGCGGTTGTCGTGATCAGGCGTGTGCGTGCAGCGGCTTGCCGGCGAGCGCCAGGTGCGCCTCGCCCAGGGCCTCGTTCTGCGTCGGGTGGGCGTGCACGAGCTGCGCCACCTCGGCCGGGTACGCCTCCCAGTTGTAGATGAGCTGCGCCTCGCCGACCATCTCGCCGACCCGGGCGCCGACCATGTGCACGCCGACGACGGGGCCGTCCTCCACCCGGACGAGCTTGACGAAGCCGGCCGTCTTCAGGATCTGGCTCTTGCCGTTGCCGCCCAGGTTGTAGTTGTAGGTCTTGACCTTGTCGGCGCCGTACTGCTCCTTGGCCTTCGCCTCGGTCAGGCCGACCGACGCCAGCTCCGGGTCGGAGTAGGTGACGCGGGGGATGCCGACCTCGTCGATCACGGCCGGGTTCTGCCCGGCGATCTCCTCGGCGACGAAGATGCCCTGCTGGAAGCCCCGGTGGGCGAGCTGGAGACCGGGCACGATGTCGCCGACGGCGTAGACGTTCGGCACGCTGGTGCGCAGCCGCTCGTCGGTCAGCACGTAGCCGCGGTCCATCTTGACGCCCTGCTCCTCGTAGCCGAGGTCGGCGGTGTTCGGGCCGCGGCCGACGGCGACCAGCAGCAGCTCCGCCTCGACGGTGTCACCGCCGGCGATGGTGACCTTGACGCCCTTGTCGGTCTTCTCGACCTTCTCGAACGGCTTGCCGACCTTGAAGTTGATCTTCCGCTTGCGGAACGCCCGCTCCAGCGCCTTCGAGGACTCCTCGTCCTCGGCCGCGACCAGCCGGGGGAGCGCCTCGATGATCGTGACGTCCACCCCGAAGGACTTCCACACGCTGGCGAACTCGACGCCGATCACGCCGCCGCCGAGCACGATGGCCGAGGCCGGGACCCGGTCGAGGGTGAGCGCGTGGTCGCTGGTGATGACCCGCTCGCCGTCGACCTCCAGGCCGGGCAGGCTCTTGGCGTACGAACCGGAGGCCAGCACGACGTTGCGGCCGGTGTAGCGCTTGCCGTCGACCTCGACGACGTTCTTGCCGACCAGCTTGCCGTGGCCCTCGACGATGGTGATCGACTTGTTGCCCTTGAGCATGCCCTGCAGGCCCTTGTAGAGCCGGGAGATCACGCCGTCCTTGTACGCGTTGACCCCCGCCATGTCGATGCCGACCAGCTCGGCCTTCACGCCGAACTGCTCCGACTCGCGGGTCTGGTCGGCGATCTCGGCCGCGTGCAGCAGCGCCTTGGTCGGGATGCAACCGTTGTGCAGGCAGGTGCCGCCGAGCTTGCCCTTCTCGACCAGCGCGACCTTCAGGCCCAGCTGGACGGCGCGCAGGGCGGTCGCGTAGCCGCCGCTGCCACCTCCGAGGATGACGATGTCGAAGGTTGCGTCGTTCGGCTCGCTCACGTCCAACTCCCAGGTCGCGTCACTGCTTCGGGGGTCACGGCGGGGTAACACGGACACACCCCACCTCGGTCATCTTGTCACCACCGCCCGCCGCCCGCGTAGTGAGGTGCCCAACGACACGTCCGTGGCACGTACGCTTGGCACTGGCTTCGATGACGCAGGGAAGGGGAGACGCTCGGTGGGACTGTTCCGGCGACGCAGGAAGACGCGGGCGGTCAGCCTCGACCGGGCCGCCGACCGCGCCGACCTGGAGCACCTCGAGGGCTTCGTCCGCAGCCGGCGCGGGGTCGAGGCGTACATCGAGCCGCGCACCACCGTCACCGAGACCACGGTCATGCTGATCGCCGACGACGGGGAGTGGACCCGCCGCCGCATCGACGGCCCCGACGGCGCCCGGCGCTTCGCGTACCGGATGGGCATCCCGGTCTACGACGTGCGGCTGATGGGCTACCCGCAGCGGATGCGCGACTACAACGAGCGCCGCAAGCGCCGCCCCGAGCTGTTCTGACCCGGCGTCGCGCGCCGGGAACGGAAGAGGGCCCCTCGTCGACGAGGGGCCCTCTTCTTCCGCGTACGTCAGCCGTTGGCGGCGACGTCCTCCACGAGGTGCAGCAGCGTACGCACCGGCACGCCCGTGCCGCCCTTGGTCCAGTAGCCGGTCGGCTCGCCGGAGTGGTAGCTCGGGCCGGCGATGTCGATGTGCGCCCAGTCGACCTCGGAGGTGACGAACTCCCGCAGGAACACCCCGCCCTGGAGCATGTGCCCGGCCCGGTCCATGCCGGCGTTGACCTGGGAGATGTCGGCCACGTCGGAGTCCATGCCCTTGCGCACGTCGTCCGGCAGCGGCATCGGCCAGGCCGGCTCGCCGACCGCGTCGCCCGCGGTGCGGACCCGCTCGCACAGCTCGGGGGTGCCCATCACGCCGGCGATCCGCTTGCCCAGCGCGACGACCTGCCCGCCGGTGAGGGTGGAGGTCTCGAAGAGGTAGTCGCAGCCGTCCTCGCAGGCCCGCGCCAGCGCGTCGGCCAGGATCATCCGGCCCTCGGCGTCGGTGTTGAGCACCTCCACCTTCTTGCCGTTGTACATGCTGATCACGTCACCCGGCCGGTACGACCGCCCGGACGGCATGTTCTCCGCCATCGGCAGGTACGCCGTCACGGCCACCGACGGCTTGAGCGCGGCGATCGCCAGCATGGTCGCGGCCACCGCGGCGGCGCCGCCCATGTCGGACTTCATCTCCCACATGCCCTGCGCCGGCTTGATCGAGATGCCGCCGGTGTCGAACGTGATGCCCTTGCCGACCAGCGCCACGCGCTTGCCGTTGCCGCCGCCGGCCGGGGTGTAGCTGAGCTTCACCAGGCGCGGCGGGGCCTCCGAGCCCTGCCCGACGGCGATGATGCCGCCGTACCCGCCGGCGGCCAGGGCGGCCTCGTCGAGCACCTCGACCGTCAGGCCGGCCTCCCGCGCGGCGTCCGCCACCGAGTCGGCGAAGGTCGGCGGGCGCAGCTCGTTCGGGGCGGTGTTGACCCAGTCCCGGCTGCGCCGGACCGCGCCGCCGACCACCTGGGCGCGGGCGATCTCGGCCTGGGCGCCGGCGTCACCGGCGTCCGGCACGGCGATCAGCACCTCCGCCACCGGCTCGCGCCGCGACGGCTGCGGCCGGGTCTTGTAGCCGGCGAAGCGGTAGCCGCCGAGCAGCGCGCCCTCCGCCACCGCGCGCAGCGCGGCCGGCGCGTCGGCGTCGTCCGGCAGGGGCAGCGCGAGCGCCACGCGCGGTGCGCCCGCGAGCGCCCGTACGGCCCCGCCGGCGGCCCGGCGCAGGGTCTCCGGTGCCGGGGCGGCGCCGGTCGGCTCCGGGCCGAGCCCGACGGCGGCGACCACCGGGGCGGTCACGGTGCCCAGCGTGGCCAGCTTGATCACCTCGCCGGGGGCACCGGTCGCGCCGAGCAGGGCCAGCGTCTCGGTCAGCCTGCCGTCGAAGGCGGCGGCGATGCTCTCCGCGCCGCTGGCCAGCAGCAGGGTCCCGGCCAGGCCGGCGGTGGCGTCCTGCTCTCCGGTCTGGCTGTGCAGGCCGATCACGATCGCGTCGACGGCGAGCTCGGCGGGGTCGGTGTCGACCAGGCTCAGGGTGGTGCTGGGCGATGTCACTGAAGCTACTCCGGGCGGGCCGGGCCGGTCGCGTCGTCGCGTACCGGCGATGGAGGTCTCCGGCGGAACGTACCCGCCGGAGGTCGGGGCTGTCCCGCCGACGGCTTCGACGGGTCCCGCCGATGCTAACCAGCCGCCCAGCTCCCGGTAAGTTCCCACCCATGACCGACGTGACCTCCGCCGCCGCCGCGACCCGGCTGCGCCGTTCTCCGCTGCACGAGCGGCACACCGCTCGCGGCGCCAAGTTCGCCCCGTTCGGTGGCTGGGAGATGCCGCTGGAGTACGCCGGGGGCGGGGTGTTGAAGGAACACACCTCGGTGCGGACCGGGGTGGGCGTGTTCGACGTCTCCCACCTGGGCAAGGCGCGGGTGACCGGGCCGGGCGCGGCGGAGTTCGTCAACGCCTGCCTCAGCAACGACCTGGGCCGGATCGGGCCGGGCCGGGCGCAGTACACCCTCTGCTGCGACGACGCCACCGGCGGCGTGGTGGACGACATCATCGCCTACCTGCACGCCGACGACCACGTCTTCCTCATCCCGAACGCCGCGAACACCGCCGAGGTGGTGCGCCGGCTCCGCGCCGCCGCCCCGGCGTCGGTCACGGTCACCGACGAGCACGAGGCGTACGCCGTCCTCGCCGTGCAGGGTCCGCGCTCGGCGGAGCTGCTCGACGCGCTGGGCCTGCCCACCGGGCACGACTACATGAGCTTCTCCACCGCGACGCTCAACGGGGTGGACCTGACCGTGTGCCGCACCGGCTACACCGGGGAGCTGGGCTACGAGCTGGTGGTGCCGGCGGCCGACGCCGTCGCGGTCTGGGACGCGCTCTTCGCGGCGGGCCCCGACCTGCGCGCCTGCGGGCTGGCCGCCCGGGACACCCTGCGCACCGAGATGGGGTACCCGCTGCACGGCCAGGACCTGTCGCTGGAGATCACCCCGGTGCAGGCCCGCTCCGGCTGGGCGGTCGGCTGGGACAAGTCGGCCTTCTGGGGTCGCGACGCGCTGCTCGCCGAGAAGGCCGCCGGCCCGAGGCGTACGCTGCGCGGCCTGGAGGCGGTCGACCGGGCGATCCCGCGCCCCGGGATGGCGGTGCACGTGGGCGACGCGCAGGTCGGCGCGATCACCAGCGGCACGTTCTCGCCCACCCGGAAGCAGGGCGTCGCCCTGGCGCTGCTGGACACCGCCGCGAACCTCGCCGACGGCGACCTGGTCGAGGTCGACATCCGGGGCCGCCGCGCCCAGATGCGCCTCACCCGACCCCCGTTCGTGACCCCCTCGGTCCGCTGACCCCCGCCCCGGCCCTCCGGTTCAGACCGGGGGGTCGGGGCGTTCGCCGGCGTCGAGGACGGCCTGGGTCCAGCCGCCCTCGATGACGCCGGTGCCGTCGAGCACGGCCCAGTCGACGACGTCGGCGGCCTCCACGACGACCGGTGAGCCGATGCGGACGGTGGGGTCGGTGTTGGCGTCGCTGGCGCTGGCGGCCACGATCCGCTCCGGGGCGTCCCACGAGGTCACCCCGGCCCAGACGTACTCCGGGCCGTCGTCGCCGGGCAGGCCGTACTTGACCACGAGCTGCGTCTCCGGCGGGAGCTGGCCGGCGAGGAACCGGGCCCGGATGTCGCCCAGCCCAGCGCGGGCGGTGGCGACCGCCTTGCTCATCGCGTCGCCCGAGCGGGCGTAGCGCACGTCCGGCTGGATGCCGGCGAAGAGGGTGGCGCAGGCGGCGGCGTAGTAGCGGCCGTCCGGCCCCGGGTGCCCGGCCGGCGGGCGCAGGCTGAGGAACGAGTCGGCGTCGGGGTCGGTGGCCGGGTCCAGCTCCAGCCGCAGCAGCACCGGCGCCGTCGCGCCGTGCTGCTCCGGATTGCCGTACGCCACCGCGATGTCGTGCCCGGTAACCGTGGCCAGCACCGGCAGCTGCACGAACGCGGGCACCTCCTCCCCGGAGAGCCCGTCGGTCCAGTCCCGCAGCAGGCGCCGGGCGGCACCCGTCATCACCGCGCCCCAGGCCCGGGTCAGGTGGTCCGGCACGCCCTGGGTCTGCAACTCCAGCAGCCCGAAGCGGCGCAGCCCCTTCGTGGTGAACCAGAGCCCCTCGGCGTCGGAGGAGTAGGGCACCAGCACCCAGTCGACGAGGCGGATCCGCCCCTGGGCGTCGGGCAGCGAGCGCAGCGCCGTCGCCGGGTCGAGGAACTGGAGGCCGAAGACGTCCACCACGTCGCCGTCGACGGACTCGGCGACGGCGGCGGCCACCGCCCGGGCCGCCCACTCGTGGGCCGGCGGCCAGCCGGGCCGGTATTCCGCCTGCACCACGACCAGGTGGCTCGCGGCGGCCAGCCGGGCCAGCTGCGCCTCGGTGGCGCCGAACGCGGTGAGCAGGTCCGGCGGCAGCTCGGGGAACTCGGCGATCGGCCGGGTGTCCACGCTCATCAGCGGGCTGTCGAGCATGTGCCGCGCCAGCCCGTGCACCGGCTCGGGCAGCCGGCCGCTGAGCCGGGCCACGGCGGTCTTCGCGCTCACCTTCGGCAGCCCCGTCATGGGCACCAGGTAGGTCGCGCTCAGCGACTCCGGAACCGGTACGGGCAGGAAGTCGTCCGTGATGAGCATGTCGTCCCCCGGATGGCCGCGCCGGTGCTGTCGTGGGAGAACGCTACCCGGCGCGGTGTGCCCCGTTCAGCCGGACAGCACCACTCCCAGGTAGACCAGCGTGGTGACCACCTCGACGGTCGCGCCGAGCACGTCGCCGGTGACGCCGCCGAGCCGGCGTACCACGTGCCGTAGCAGCCCCACCGCGACGGCGAGGGCGGCGGCGACGGCGAGCGGCCCCTGCCACGGGCGGCCCGGCACGGCCGCGAGCGCCGGCAGCGCGACGGCCACCGTCCCGGCGGCCAGGGCGACCGGTCCGACGGTGCCCGCGACCAGCGCGCCGAGCCCCTCCGGGCGGGCGGCCGGCACCCCGCGCCGGCAGGCCACCGCCACCCCGAGCCGACCGGCGGCCGTCGCCGCGACCACCGCCGCGAGCGCCGCCGGCCACGACCGTCCCGCCAGCTGCGCGAGGGCGGCCGTCTGCACCAGGAGTACGACCACCAGCGCGACCACGCCGAACGGGCCCACGTCCGGCTTCTTCATGATCTCCAGCGCGGCCGCCCCCCGCCGGTACGACCCCAGCGCGTCCACGGTGTCGGCCAGCCCGTCCAGGTGCAGCCCGCGGGTGAGCAGCGCCCCGGCGCCGACGGTCACCGCCGCCGCGACCAGCGGGGGCGCGAGCGCACCCGGGAGCAGCAGGATCCCGGCGAGGACGACGCCGAGCAGCGCGCCGACCGCCGGGGCGAGCGCCATCGCCGTCCCCGCCACCGACCGGTCGATGCGACCGGCGCGGACCGGCAGGGTGGTGAAGGTGGTCAGCGCCAGCCGGGCCCCGTCGGCGAGCCGCGACTCAGCCGGCACGCCGGCCGGACGGGTCCACCGGTTCCGTCCCCGGCCCGGTGCTGGTGGGTCCCGGGCCGGCCGGTTCCGGCTCGCGGAAGTCGGGTTCGGTGCTGGTCGGTCCGGGGCCGGCGGGTTCCGGTTCGCGGAAGTCGGGCTCGTCGGTCTCCGGCTCGCCGTCCTCGCCGCCGCCGAGCGACGGGTGGGCCGGCAGCGCGGCGGCCAGCGCCAGCACCGAGCGCAGCAGCGGCAGCGCGGCCAGCGCGTTCGCGCCCTCGCCCAGGTCGAGGCGCAGGTCGAGCAGCGGCGTCAGGCCGAGCACGTCAGCGCCGAGCTGCACGGCCGGGTGCCCGCCGTGGTCGGCCAGCAGGCACCAGTGCCGGGCCTGCCCGGCCAGGTCGCGGGTGACCATGGCGGCGGCCACCCCGACCGGCCCGTCGAGCATGACCGGCACCCGGCGGGCGGTGGCGCCGAGCAGGACGCCGGTCGCCACGGCGATGTCCCCGCCGCCCAGCTCGGCCAGCACGTCCTTGGCGCTGCGCGGCGAGTTCCGGGTGCGGTGCAGGGCGTCCCGCACCGCCGCGCACCGCCTCATCCAGGCCGCGTCGTCGATCTCGCCCGAGTCGGTGACCACCCGCCTGAGCACCGCCGGCGCCTCCGCGCCCGCCGTCGCCACCAGCACCGCCGCCGCGGCGGCCTCGGTGCCGGCGCCGCACGCCCCGAGCACCAGCAGGCGTACGCCCGCGTCGGCGGCCTCCTCGGCGAGCCGCCAGCCGTACCGCAGGGCGGCCTCGACCTGCTCCCCGGTCAGCGTCGGCTCGGCCTCCATGGGTGCGGACGCCGGGGCCTGCACCACCTGGAGCTCGGCGCCGCTCTCGGCGGCCAGCCGGGCGAGCGCCCCCTGGCCGGCGCGGGCCTGCCGGGCTCGGCGCGCCGACTCGCCCGCCACGGTGCCGGCGGCGGCGCCACCGAGGTGGTCGCCGTGCAGCAGCAGCACCCGCACCGAGCCCCACGGGGCCGGCGTGACGGTGCCCTGGGTGGCGGCGGCGAACCCGACCGCCCGCTCCAGCACGCCCAGTCCCGCCCCGGGCACGTCCAGGGTGGCGAGCCGCTCGATCGCCTGCGGGCCGGTGTACTCGTCGGGCATGGGCAGTTCCATGCCGGGCTGGATGACCAGGCCGGTGGCGACCATCGGCAGCGCCATGGTCGGGGCGGCCCAGGCGGTGCCGTTCGGCTCGGCACCGGCCGTCGCGGGCGCGGCCGGCGGCGGGGTGTCGGGGGTGAACACGTCCGGGGAGGGTTCCGGCGCGGGCACCGGCCCGCCCGTGCCGACGGTCGCGGCGGCGGGTGCCTGCGGGGGACCGGCCTGCGGGGGACCGGCCTGGGCGGGGCCGGCCTGCGCGGGCACGGTGGCCGGCTGCGGCGCGCCCGGCTTCAGCCAGGCCGCCTGGCCGGCGACCACGAGGACCACGGCGTCGCAGGCGTCGGCGACCGCCCGGTTGGCCGCCCCGAGCGCGTCGGTGAAGGCCCGCCCGAGCGGGGTGGTGGGCACCAGGGAGAGCCCGACCTCGGGGCTGACCAGCACCAGCCGGGCCGCGCAGGAGCGGACCGCCGCCGCCAGTTCGGCGATGGTGGCGGTGTCGTCCGCCGGCTGGTGGGCCGGGTCGAGCAGCACGGTCGCCCAGCCGCCGAGGTCGTCGACGAGCAGCGTCTCGTTCGGCCCGGCGGAGGCGATCACGTCCGCGAGGCGGCGCGGGTCGTCCGCGGTCTCCTCGGTGGTCCAGGTCTCCGGCCGACGGGCGCGGTGCGCCGCCAGCCGGGCCGCCCACTCCGCGTCCTCGGCGGGCGCGTCGGCGGCGGTGGCCACGTAGCGGACCGTCGGCGCGTCGGCGACCAGTGACTCGGCGAACTCGGACTTGCCGGACCGGATACCGCCGAGCACCAGGACCGTGTTCCACCCGTCAACGGACATGCCCGTACTTTAGAGCCAGCGCCCGGGTGCGGCCCCCCGGAGGTGCGGGTGCGACCGGCCCCTCATCGGGTGAGCGGTTCCGACCGGCCGGCGAGCAGCCGGACGCCGGCCCACACCGACCGGCCGACGAGGGACGGGACCAGCACGAGCAGCGACAGAGCGCTGATCGCGAGACTGATCCACCGCAGCGGGGTCAGGGAAAGGGTGCCACCAGGACCACCACGACCGTGAGCAGTCCGGCCCCGGCACACGCCCGAGACCGGCCAGCTCAGCGGCGCGCTCAGCCGCAGTGCTCGAAGCCGCTGCCGTAGCTGGCCCCGCCGGTGGAGCCGCCCCACCTCACGCAGACCCCGGCGGCCCTGGCCCGCACCGGCCCGGCGTAGTACGAGAACGACCCGCTGTCGGTGCTGCGCGCCCGGCCCCGCACCTCCAGCCACGCCGAGGCGGCCGTCGCCGTGCCCACTGCGGTCTCCTTCATCGTGACCACGCAGTTGTTGCCGGTGCCGGCGTGGTAGAGCAGGTAGACCCGGCCCTTCCGGGTGCCCGAGGCGGTCAGCGCAGCCGAGTCGATCACCTTGTACCCGCTGCCGCACGCCTCGACCGGCGTGTACGGGTTCGGCTCCGCCGGTTGGCTGGCCGTCGGTTCGGCGCCGGGCCGTCCCGGAGCGGACGCGGTCGGCTCGCCGCCGCCCGCCGTCGGAACCGGGGAGCGCCCGGGTGGCGACGCCGACGGCCTGTCGGACGCCGACGGAGCCGTCGAGCGGGTGGCGCTCGGCGAGGGCCCGACGCGGAACCGGCCCGTGCCGTCGTCGACCGCCGCGCCGGGCGGGCCCGCCGCCGCGGAGTCGCCGGTCAGCGCCGCCGGCACGTTCCCGCCGGTCGGGCCGTCGTCGGGGGCCAGGACGATCGCGGCCACCCCGACCAGCACCACGAACACGGTGGCCGCCGAGCCGAGCAGCGCGGCCCGGCGCCGCCGGGACGGCGGGGGCGCGACCGGGTCCTCCCGGGTGGGCGGGACCGAGCCCCAGGTGCCGCCCCCGGAATCCGGGCCCGGCGGGCCGGGCGGTCCGCCCGCGGGCAGTGGTCCGGCGGGGCCCGGCGGCACGGCGGCGGGCGGGGGCGCAACCGGCGATCCGGTGGCCGGGAACGGCGGGCGCCGGGCCGGCACGGGCCGCGTACCGCCGGGGGCGCCGGAGACCGGATGCGGCCGTGCCGGGACGACGGGCGGCAGCGGCGCCCACGGATCCGGCGGTGCGACCGGCCCGGCGGAGGCCGGCGACGTGGCGGGGCCGGCCGCCGGGTTGCTGCCGCCCGCCTCCGTCCCCGCGGCGGCCTGCGCCGCCGAGGTCGGGTCGGCGACGGCCCACGGCGGGCGGGCGGACATCGGGACCACGGCCAGGGTCGCGTCGCGTGCCCCGGCCGCCGCGTCGGCCATCGCCGCCGCGTCGGGGAACCGGTCGCCGGGGTGCTTCGCCAACGCCCGCTGCACCAGCGCGCCCACCGCCGGCGGGACGCCGGGCGGCAGCGGCGGCGGCTGCTCCTGGAGGTGCCGCAGGGCCACCTGGAGCGGGTTGTCCCCGTCGAACGGCGGCTGGCCGGCCAGGCAGAAGTACGCGACCGCGCCGAGCGCGTAGACGTCCGTCGCCGGGGAGACCGGCTGGTTCGCGGCCTGCTCCGGCGACATGTACGAGGCGGTGCCGAGCATCACGTTGGCGGCGGTGATGCCCGCCGTGGTGCCGGAGCGGGCGATGCCGAAGTCGACCAGCACCACCCGGCCGTCGGGCTTCACCAGCAGGTTGCCCGGCTTCACGTCGCGGTGCACGATGCCGGCGAGGTGGGCCGTGTGCAGCGCCTCGGCCGCCTGCGTCACCACCGACATGGTCGACGCCGGGTCGAGCCGTCCCGTGCGCCGCAGCCAGGAACTCAGCGGCTGGCCGTCGACGTACTCCATCACCAGGTAGTCGACCCGGCTGCCGTCGGCGAGGACGGAGCGGCCGACGTCGTGCACGGCGACCACGCCAGGGTGGCGCAGCGCCGCCAGCATCCGCGCCTCCGCCCGGAACCGGGCCGCGAACTCGGGATCCGCGCTCAGCGCCGGCAGCAGCACCTTCACCGCTACCGCGCGTTCCAGCATGACGTCGGTGCACCGCCAGACCGCGCCCATGCCGCCGGTCGCCACCCGGTCGTCCAGCCGGTACCGGTCGCTGAGCACCACTCCCCGAGTAAGCACCGCGACACCGTACCGGCCCGGTGGGACGGGGCGGGCCGCCCGGCGGGACGGGCGGGCGCCCTAGCGGGGGGTCTGGTACTGGAAGTCGTTGGGGTTGACCGCCGCCGGCTTCGGGTCCTCCTGCCAGGCGCCCTCGCCGGGCCGGGCGACGAGGGCGTCCAGCAGGTCCTCCCGTTCCATGTGCGCGGCCCCCACGATGCCGCCGCGTACCGCCATCGCCCGCAGCGTCTCGGTGTCCTTGTCGTGCAGCGGTTCGTCCATCGTCGCCCCCTCCAGGCCCGTCGGCGGTCCGCGACCGCCCCCGTCGCGCGTCAGGTGGCCCATACCCGGACCGGGGCCGACGAACCCCGCGCCGCCCGGGCGGCGCGCGGTTCGTCGGCCCCGGCCGTCGCGGCCGCCGGACGGATGTCGGGCCGCCCCGCGCCCGGCCGACTACGCTGGCGGGGGTTCGTCCCACGGGACATCAGCGGCGAGGGGAGACGCGGCATGGCGTGGAGCTGGCGGTACGAGGGCGCGAACGGTGAGTCGGTCGAGGGGCCGGCGGAGTCGTTCAGCAGCCAGGCGGACGCCGAGTCCTGGATCGGTCAGGCCTGGCGGGAGCTCGCGGCGTCCGGCGTCACATCGGTCGCGCTCGTCGAGGACGACCGGGTGGACTACCGCATGAGCCTGCTGCCTCCGGCGGAGTGATGGCCGGCGACCGCCCGGGGGGCGAGCCGCTGGTGCTCGGCATACCCCGGGCGGCGTTCCGGCCCAGCCCGGTCTTCCTCGCGCTGGTCGCGCTCTTCGCGACCAGCGGGGTGCTCACCTGGAACGGGTTCGGCAACGTCCGGCTCGACGTGTTCCTCTTCGTCGTGTCCGGCTGGCTGGTCTCGCTCTGCCTGCACGAGTACGCCCACGCCGTCGTCGCGTTCCGGGCCGGCGACCGCAGCGTCGCCCACCGGGGCTACCTGACGCTCAACCCGCTGAAGTACAGCCACCCGCTGCTGTCGATCGCGCTGCCGGTGGTGGTCGTGCTGCTCGGCGGCATCGGCCTGCCCGGCGGGGCGGTCTGGGTGGACCGGCACGCCATCCCGGGGCGGCTGCGGCACACCCTGGTCAGCCTCGCCGGCCCGGCCACCAACGTGCTGTTCACGCTCGTCCTGGTGCTCGCCGTACGCCTCGGGGCGGCCGGTGGCGGGCCCGTCGAGTTCTGGGCGGCCGTGGCGCTGCTGGCGTTCCTCCAGCTCACCGCGAGCGTGCTCAACCTGCTCCCGGTGCCCGGCCTGGACGGCGGCAACATGATCCAGCCGTGGTTGAACCCGCAGTGGCGCAGGATGTACGACCTGTTCGCCCCGTTCGGCTTCATCCTGCTGTTCGCGCTGCTGTGGAACCCGCGCATCGGCGGCTGGTTCTTCGACGCGGTCTTCGCCGTCGGCGGCTTCCTCGGCCTGCCCCCGTGGCTCTACGCCCTCGGCCTGGACCTGGTCCGCTTCTGGCAGGGCTGACCGACGCCCCCGCCGGCACGATCCGGCGGCGGTGACCGACGCCCCCGCCGGCACGATCCGGCGGCGGTCCGGCACGATCCGGCCTGGCGGCGCGGCCGCTGGCAACGTGGTCCGGTGGCCCTGTGGTGAGCGCGGCCCGGCCCGGCCGGCCGTGTTGCGGGGCCGGCCGGGCCGGGACGCGTCACGGACGCTCGGCGGGAGACTCCGTGCGGGCCGGGTCGCGCTCGACGATCGGGTCGATGATCTCGTCGATCGCCTTGAGCAGCTCGGCGTCGAGCTTCACGCCGGCCGCCTTGACGTTGTCGTGCACCTGCTCCGGGCGGGAGGCGCCGACGATCGCCGAGGAGACGTTCGGGTTCTGCAACACCCAGGCGACGGCGAGCTGCGCCATGCTCAGCCCGGCCTGCTCGGCCAGCGGCTTGAGCCGCTGCACCCGGGACAGGACCTCGTCGGTCATGAACCGGGAGATGAAGCCCGCGCCCGACTTCTCGTCGGTGGCCCGGGAGCCGGCCGGCGGCGGCTGGCCCGGCAGGTACTTGCCGGAGAGGACGCCCTGCGCGATCGGCGACCAGACGATCTGCCCGACGCCCAGCTCCTCGCTGGTGGGGACGACCTCGGACTCGATGACCCGCCAGAGCATCGAGTACTGCGGCTGGTTGGAGACCAGCGGGATGTGCAGCTCCCGGGCGAGCTGGTGGGCCTCGCGGATCTGCGACGCCTTCCACTCGGAGACGCCGATGTAGAGCGCCTTGCCGGAGTGCACGACGTCGGCGAAGGCCTCCATCGTCTCCTCCAACGGCGTGCTGTAGTCGTACCGGTGGGCCTGGTAGAGGTCCACGTAGTCGGTGCGCAGCCGGCGCAGCGAGCCGTTGATCGACTCCATGATGTGCTTGCGGGACAGGCTCCGGTCGTTGCGGCCCGGCCCCGTGGGCCAGTACACCTTGGTGAAGATCTCCAGCCCCTCGCGCCGCTCGCCCTCCAGCGCGCGGCCCAGCACGTCCTCGGCGCGGGTGCCCGCGTACACGTCGGCCGTGTCGAAGGTGGTGATGCCCACGTCCAGGGCGGCCCGGACGCAGGCGAACGCCGCGTCCTCCTCGACCTGCGAGCCGTGGGTGATCCAGTTGCCGTACGAGATCTCGCTGACCATCAGGCCGGAACGGCCCAGGTGACGGAATTCCATGACTCGACCCTAGCCCGTTCGGATCATGCCCACCGCTCGTGGCGGGTCCCGGTGTCGCTCAGAGCACGGGGCTGGTGTCGACGAGCAGCCGCTCGATCTCGGCGACGACCTCGTCGCGGTCGCGGTGCACCGGCTCGATCAGCGGCTCACCCCGGCGGTCGAGCGCCCCCCAGCGGCCCATGCCGTCGCCGACCAGGAACGCGACCGGGTGGATGACCAGCGCCGGATGGGTGGGCGGGACCAGCACCTTGCCGGCCCGGTTCACCACGCCGCGCCGACCGGCCACGTCCACCACGGCCAGCCCCTCCTCGGTGAAGCCGTCGACGTACCGGCCGTCGGCCAGCACGGTGGAGAAGCCGTGGTGCCGGGTGGGCACCACGATCCGGCCGTTGCGGTCGACCGCGCCCCAGCCGTCCCGGCGGACCACGGCCACGCCGCGCTGGAATGGGCGTACGTCCGCGAAGCCGTGCGGCACGACCACCTCGCCGGTGGCGTCGATCGCCACCCAGCCCGCGTCGCCGCCCTCGGACACCCAGGCCAGCCCGTCGGAGAACGAGCGGACCACCGGGTACGACGGTTCGAGCACCGTGGCGCCGGTGCGGTCGACCAGCGACCACCGCTCGGTCTCGGGGCGCCGCACCCAGGCCAGCCCGTCGCGGAACGGCTGCGCCTCCGCGTACTCGGCCGCGATCACCATGTCGCCGTCCGGGTCGGAGAAACCCCACAGGCCGCCGTCGCGGGCCGGCGCCGGGGGCCGGTCACGCTCCAGCACCTCCTCTCGGCTGCGGGGGTACGGCCCGAAGCCCGTCTCCGCGACCCGCTGCGCCACCGAGTCCAGGCTCAGCCGGATCCGGGCCTGCAACTCGGGGTCCTGGGTGCCCCGCAGGTCCAGGGCCCGCTCGAAGTGGTGGCATGCCTCCATCAGCCGGCCCTGGTCGTAGCAGCACCGCCCGGCGTGCTCGTGCAGCACCGCGCGCAGCCGGTCGGGCAACTCGGTGGAGTTGGCCTCGGCGAAGAGCCGGTCGGCCTCGACGAACTCGCCACGCCAGCGCAGCACGTGCGCCAGCCGCGCCTGGGCCACCGCCGTACGCCGCAGCTCCCCGGTGGCCTCGGCGTAGGTGAGCGCGAGCCGACCGTCCGCGAGGGCGTCGTCCAGCTCGCCGAGGATCCGGGACACCACCGCCCGCAGGCTGAGCAGCCGGGCGCGCGACTTGTTGTCCACGGCCGCGCCCAGCTTCTCGGTCAGCCGCCTCCGTACCGTCCGGAACTCGTCCGGCTCCTCGACGATCTCCCGGAGGGTCACCGGATCGAGCCGCCAGCGGTAGCTCGCCAGCAGCTGCTCCGGATCACCCTGCGCCGCCGCACTGGGACGCCCGCCGTCCCGCGACCCGCCGGGCAACCCGCCGGCCCACGACTCGGCGCCGCTCGGTCCGGGGGTGCTTGCTCCGGCACCGCTCGCTCCGGCACCGCTCGCTCCGGCGGCCCGTGGTGCGGTGCCGCTTGCTCCGGTGCCGCTGGTTCCGGCGGCCCGTGGTGCGGTGCCGCTCGTTTCGGCGCTGCTCGGTCCGGAGTTACTCGTTTCGGCGGCGCGGATGCCGGCGATGCTCGGTTCGGCGGTTCTCGGCTCGGGGGTGCGGGGGTCGGCAGTGCCGGGCGCGGTGGCCAGGTCCACGCCCGCCGTCGGCACCTGCCCACCGGCTGGTGCGGCGTCGGGCGGTGCGGCGATGGATGGCGCTGCGACAGGTGGCGCGGACGCCGGCCGCGCCGGTAGGTCGACTGCCGGCGCGGGGGTGGCCTGCGCCGCCGGTGGCGGAACGGGCGGCGCGATGTCGGGCGGCGCGGACGCCGGCCGCGCCGGCTTGTCCACGGGCGGCGCGGAGGTGGCCTGCGTCCATGCCGACGGCACGGGCGGCGCGGAGACCGGCCGCGCCGGCTCGTCCAGGGGCGGCGCGGAGGTGGCCTGCGTCCATGCCGACGGCACGGGCGGCGCGGAGACCGGCCGCGTGGGCGGCTCGGGAACGGCGGGTGCCGGCAACGTGTCCGTAGGCGGCGCCGAGGCTGCCGGTGGCGCGGAAACGGGCCGGGCCGGCACGAGGTCGCTGGCGGGTGCGGGGACAGGCTGCGCCGCCGCGACGGGCGTGGTGGGCGGGGCCGGCGCCGGTGCGGCCTGCGGAGCGGCCTGTGGTGCGGGGACCGACTCGCTCGGCGGTGCCGACACCGGTTCGGCCTGTGGCGCGGTAGCGACAAACGTGTCCTGCCCCGGCGCGTACGAAGGAGGCGTGACGGGCGCTCCGGCGACAGGCGGGACCGCCGGCGTAGGAACTGGCTGGGCCGGTGGCGTGGAGATGGGCTGGGCTGACGGCGCGAAGACAGGCGGGACCGCCTGCGGGGAGGTGGGCTGGGCCGGCGGCGCGGAGACGGGCTGGGCCGGCGGCGGTGTGGAGGTGGGCTGGGCCGGCGGCGCGGAGACGGGCTGGGCCGGCGGCGGTGTGGAGGTGGGCTGGGCTGACGGCGCGGAGGTGGGCTGGGCCGGCGGGGCGGAGACAGGTCGCGCCGGTGGTGCGGCCGGGACCGGCTCGCTCGTCCCGGCCGGCGGCTCGGCGACAGGGCCGGTCCGGAACACCTGCGTCGGTTCCGCCGAAGCGGCGGCGACGGGGGTGGCCGGCGGCGCTGACGCCGATGTCCCGGTGCTGGTGGACGATGCGGCCATCGGAGGCGGATCGGCCGCGACGGGTGGAACACCACGGGTGTCAAAGGTCCTCGGTGACAACCATGGTGTTCCACCGACGGGCTCAGCCGGGGCGTTCGGCACCCGTTCGACCGGTTCGAGCGGGGGAGACGTGGCGGGGGCCGGAGTTCCCGGGCCAGGGAGGTAGGCCGCGGGGGCGTCATGATCGGGGTCGCGTGGGGCCGGGGCGTCCAGGGTCGGCGGGGCGGATGCCGGCCGTGCCGCTGCATCCGGAGCGGTTTCTTCCGCCGCGACGGGGCCGGGCACGGTCGGCCGTGTCTGAACCGCTTCCGCCGATGGGACGGGAACGAGCGGCGCCGACGATGCGGCGGTGGACGGCGCCGACGGCGATGGAGTCGCGGACGGCGGGGGGACAGCCTGCACGGGCAGCCCGGAGACCGGCTGCTCCGGTGGTGCGGCGACCGGCGGCGGCTCCGCCGGGGCCGCCCCCTCAGCGCTCGATGGGACGGGGACGGAAGGCGCAGGGGTCGTTGGGGCGGGCGCGGCGGCTGGGCCGGCGGGCGGGCCGGACACCGGGAGGGGCACGGAGGGCGCCTGCCCAGCGGACGGACCGGACACCGGCTCGAAGAGGGAGGACGCGGACGGTGCCGGCGTGGTGGGCGGGGCCGGTACGACCGCAGGGCCGGACACCGGCGAACCGGCCGGCGAGACCGGGGCAGGCGGTGGGCCGGCGACCGGCGGGCCGGCTGGGGAGACCGGGGCAGGTGCCTCTGGGGTGGCCTCGATCGGCGGTTCGGGGCGGTCGTCAGCGGGCTCGGGCGAGGCGGCACCGTCGTCGGCAGGATTCGGGACGGACGCGTCGCGGCCCAGGGGCGGCATGACGTCCAGGCCCGACGAGTCACCTGGAGCCGCCGCGCTGCTCAAGGCCGCCGCAGTGCCTGGAGCCGACATGGCGCTCGGAGGCGCCGTGCCGTTCGAGGCCGCCATGCTGCTTGGAGTCGACGTGCCGCTTGGGGCCGCTGGGCTGCTCGGCGCCGACGTACCGCTGGGCGTCGCCGTGCTGCTCGAAGCCGACGTGCCGTTCGGGGCCGCCGTGCCGCTCGGAGCCGACGTGCCGCTCGGGGCCGACGTGCCGCTCGGGGCCAACGCACTGCTCTGAGTCGACGTGCTGCTTGGAGTCGACGTGCTGCTTGGAGTCGACGTGCCGGTCGGGGCCGACGGGGTACTCGGGGCCGGCGTAGCGGTCGGGGGAGCGTCAACGTGGCTGGCGGGCCGCGCCTCGTCCGGCGAGGCCGGGGGAGGTGGCGCGGGCCGGGACGGTCGGAACCAGGCGTCCGACCCGCTCGGCGTGGATGACTCGGGACGCGGCGGGGCGGCCGGCCTGGGCGGGTCGCTCGGCGGGGGCGGGACGTACCGCCTGGGCCTGTCGGGCGCGATGGGCAGCTGCGGTGCCGGGGCGTCCTGCCTGGCCGTGCCGGCGGCTTGCGGGCTCTCGGGCGAGCGGGGCGATGCGGTCGGCGGGGTGGCGGACGGCCGCCCGGACGGCGTGGACGTCGAGGGCTGCGCCACGGACCGGGCCTCGCCGAGGCCGGCGCCCGGGTGCGGCGTCGGTGCGTCCGGCTGGGCCGCTCCGGGGGGTGCCGGGGCCGGACCGGGCATGGTGCCGGCCGTCGCCTGCCGGGCCGGACCTGCCGGGTCGGCGGTCGCCTCGGGTGCCAAACCGGACACCCTGCTGGCGGTCGCCTCTGGTGCCGGCAGGAACTCCAGGCGCAGCCGGGCGGCGGGAGGCGCCGAGGTCGGCGTGGCGTCGTCCTCGCGGGTTGGGTGGGGCGTCCGGTCGCTGGGCGGGAACGGTTCGTCGGGAGCCGGGCGGGGCGCGTGGCTGGTGGGCGGGAACGGCTCTCCGGGGGCAGGTCGGGGGCTGGCAGCCGGTGGTCCCTGGACCGGTCCCGGCGGGGGTACGGGCACGGCGGAAACGGGAGCCGGCGGGACCGGGTTCGGCGCGCCAGGGCGACCCGCGACAGGGGCGGGGGAGCCAGGCCGGTCGGTGTCCGGCACCGGTGATCCCGGCCGCCCGGCCGCGGGGCCCGCGGGCGACACCGGCGCACCAGCCACCGGGTCCGCCGGGCGGGCGGCGGCCGGGCTCGCGGGAGACATCGGCCGGCCGGTGCCCGGATCCGCCGGGGCCGTCGTGCGGTCGGGGGCCGACATCGGGCGGCCGACCGCCTGGTCTGCCGGGCCGGCGGGCGACACAGGGCGGCTGACGGCCGGGCCCGCCGGTGACGTCGGGCGGCCGAACGCCTGGTCCGCCGGGCCGGCGGGCGACACAGGGCGGCTGACGGCCGGGCCCGCCGGTGACGTGGGCCGGCCGACCACCTGGTCTGCCGGGCCTGCCGGTGACACCGGGCGGTTGACGGCCGGCCCTGCCGGCGAGATCGGGGTCGGGACGGGGCCCGCCGGCGGCGTCCGCCCGGCGAGGGGGCCGGCGGGCGACACCGGTCCGGTGACCGGACCGGCGGGCGAGACAGGCGCGGCCGGGGGACCGGCGGGCGACACCGGCCGGGGGTGCACCGGCGCGGTCGGGTCGGGCCGGTCGGCGTGCGGCAGGTCGCGGGCCGGCGCGGGGGAGACGGGTCGGCCCTGGGCCGCGACGTCCCCGGCCGGGGTCCGGAAGCCCGCCGGTCCGGGGGCCGCCGGCCCGGAGGCCGGGGCACCGTAGGTCGGGGAGGACCGCCGGTGGTCGTACCCGGGCGGGAGCGGCGGAGTCGCGGCGTCTTCGGGGCGGGGGCGGTCGTCCGGTCGCCGGTGCTCGGGGTGGATCTCGGCGCGTCGCGCCGCGTCCCGGTCGGGACCGGGCCGCACGGGGCCGGGCGGTGGCCAGGGCAGGCCGCCGTCCTGCCGCGGGTGCCCTCCTCGGTACGCCTCGGCCTCCCGATGGGCGTCCGGCCGAGCGGTCCCGTGCGGACCCCGCTCGGGGTACGTCTCGGCACGCGCCGCCTCGTGCGCCCGCCGGTGCTCGTCCGGCTCCTGCTGCCGCCATTGCCCGTCGGGGCGCGGCTGCTGCCCGGCGGGGGTCCGCTCGGGGCGCGGCCAGCCGTCGGCGGGTACGCCGTGCTCGCGGCCCCGCCCGCCGGAGCCGCGCTCCCACTGCTGGTCGCCGGAGCCGCGCTCCCACTGCGGGGCGGCGGAGCGCTCCCACTGCGGGTCGGACGAACGCTCCCACTGGGCGCCCGAGGAGCGTTCCCAGTGGCCGTCGGAGGGGCGCTCCCGCTGCCCGTCGGAGGGGCGGGGCTCCGGGGCCGGGGCGCCGTACTGGTAGCGGGGCCGGCGCCCGTCCCTGCCCGCCTGGCGGTCGTCCACGCTCTCCGGCCGACGGTCGGGTCCGGACGCTGGGGGACGGTCGTGGCCGCGCTCGGCCCGGCGGTCCGGTCCGGACGCTGGGGGACGGTCGTGGCCGCGCTCGGCCCGGCGGTCCGGTTCGGACGCTGGGGGACGGTCGTGGCCGCGCTCGGCCCGGCGGTCGTGGCCCCGGTCTGGTCGTTGGTCGTAGCTGGCGTTCGGGTGCTCGTACGCCGGCGAGCGGCGGGGCGGCGCGTCCTCGTCGGGCTCCGGGAGCCAGCCCGGCTCCGACCTGCCGGCGGGGGAGACGGGGCGGTCCCGCCCGGCCGGCTCGTACCGGGGCGTGCGGGTGTCGTAGCGGTCGGGCCCGGCGTGGTCGCGCTGTCGGGGGGAGTCGACGGGCCGGCCGGGGGCGTCGAATCCGCCCCGGTCGTTGCGGTGCGGCGGCTCCTGCCGGGGCGGCCACTGTCGGTCGTCCTGCCGGCGCGGATCGGCCTGCGGGTGGCGGTACGACTCGTCGCCGTGCCGTCGCGGGTCGGGGTTGTCCGGCCGGCCGTTCCAGGCGTCCTGCCGACTGGGCCGCCCGTCGGGCAGGTCGTCCCACGACCGGCCGATGTAGGTCCCGTCCGGCCGGGTCGGCGCGAGTGGGGGCACCTCGGCCCGGCCGACGGCCGAGCGGCTGCGGGGCGCGGGCGGCGCGTGTCCGACGCCGTTGTCGCCCGCGTAGCGCTGGCCCGGGAACTGCGGGTGCCACTCGGTGGTCGGCTCGATCATCCAGGCCGGCTCGGCGGAGTCGTGCCAGTGGTCGGCGTAGCGGCTCATCCGGTCGACCCGTCGCCACGGAGGGTAGGCGCGACGCCCGCGGGGTGCCGTCCGCGCGTGGGCGCGCCCGGGTGCCCGGCCGGCGTCCGTCCGCTCACGGCGGCGCCCCGGTGCCCGGCCCGCGTCCGCTCGCTCACGGCGATGTCACCTCGTTGCAAAATTGTCGCGCTGGGCGCTCCACGTGCCGGTAGAGTCGCCCCCTCCGGTACGGCTTGGCTGCGGATGGAGGGTAGCGGCGTGGGCTCGGTCACCGCCACTGTGGCACCGCCCACCGTCCCAAACGTTATCCTATGGTTCCGGACATTTAAGGCTATAACCGGATCAGGCTTTCGACGTTACGCCACGTACCGGCAGGCGTCCGTGGCGGGCGTCGTGACCAACACGGTCTTCGGCTTCCTGCGGTGCTACGTCCTGCTCGCGGTGGCCGGCGCGGCCGGCACGGTGGCCGGGTACGACCGGGCGCAGCTCGCCACCTTCGTCTGGGTGGGCCAGGGCCTGCTGGCGGTCGTCCTCCTCTGGGGCTGGACCGAGCTGGCCGACCGGATCCGCACCGGCGACGTCGCCAGCGACCTGCTCCGGCCCGTGCACCCCGTGACCAGCCATCTCGCCGCCGACCTGGGCCGTGCCGGCCACGCCGCGCTGGTCCGGTTCCTGCCGCCGGTGCTGGTCGGGCCGCTCTTCTTCGAGGTCCACGTGCCCCGCCGCTGGTCCACCCTGCCGATCTTCGTGGTCTCCGTCGTCGCCGCCGTGGTCCTCTGCTTCGGTTGCCGGTTCCTGGTCAACGCGACCGCGTACTGGTTGCAGGACGTCCGGGGGCCGTTGATCCTCTGGACCCTCGCCTCGGGTGTGCTCGCCGGGCTCAACTTTCCGCTGCGCTTCCTGCCGGAGTGGCTCCAGCTCGTCCTGTGGCTGGGCACCCCCTTCCCGAGCCTGTTGCAGACCCCGCTCGACGTGCTGGTCGAGCGCGACCCGACCGGCGTCCAGGTCGGGCTGGTCGGCCTCCAGCTCGCCTGGGCGGTGCTGATCCTGGCCGCCTGCCGGCTGGTGCAGCGCCGTGCCGAGCGCCGCCTGGTGGTGCAGGGTGGCTGACGCGTCGGGCGGGGCGCTGGCGGCGTACCGGGCGCTGCTCGGCGCGCAGGCCCGCGCGCAGACGGCGTACCGGACCTCGTTCGCGATCGACCTGGTGGGCAACGTCGGTTCCACCGTCGTCGACGTGCTCACCGTGCTGGTGATCTTCGGGGTCACCCGGGAGCTGGGCGGCTTCACGCTGCGCGAGACGCTGGTGATCGTCGGCCTCTCGGCCTGCGCTTTCGCCGTCGCCGACCTGCTGGTGGGCAACATCGAGCGGCTGCCCGGGTACGTGCGCACCGGGCTCTTCGACGCCGTGCTGGTCCGCCCGCTCGGCGCCCTGCCCCAGCTGCTGCTGATGGACCTGCCGCTGCGCAAGGTGTCGCGCGCGGTCTTCGGGCTCGCCGTGCTGGTCGTCGCCGTCGGCTCGGCCGGTGTCGAGTGGACCCCGGCGCGGGCGCTGCTGGTGGTCCTCGCCCCACTGGCCGGCATGGTCTTCTTCGGGTCGGTCTTCGTGGCCACCGCCACCGTCTCGTTCTGGTGGGTCGACTCCGGCCAGCTGGCCAACTCGGTCACCTACGGCGGCCGGGACTTCACCTCGTACCCGGTCACCGTCTTCGGGAGCTGGTTCCGCGCGCTGTTCGCGTACGGCCTGGGCTTCGCCTTCGTCAGCTACCACCCGGCGCTGACGCTGCTCGGCCGCGCCGACCCGCTCGGCCTGCCGGCGTGGGCCGGCTGGGCCGCGCCGGCCGTCGCGCTGGTCGCGG
>NZ_JBFABA010000052.1:0-40846 GCF_040640115.1 Micromonospora sp. NPDC023644
AGGGGCGCGGGCGGCCGGGGGGCGCGCGGCGCCGTGGGCGCCCCGCCCGCGCCGTCGCCGCGCGGGCCGCACGGTAGAGGCGGGCGGCCCTGCGGTCTGCCCACCCGGGCGTCCGCCGAACGGGAGGGCCGGCCCCGTGGCGGGCTCCCAGGATCGGTTCGTAGCGTGTGAGTCATGATTCGTACCGCGCACGCCCTGCTCGCCGCCGGCTCCACCACCGCGGAGGCCGCGCCGCCCGAGGACGGACTGATCGGCTTCGTCATCGGCCTGGTCGAGCGGCTCGGCGGCCCCGGCGCGGGTCTGGCCGTGGCCCTGGAGAACCTCTTCCCGCCGATCCCCAGCGAGGTGATCCTGCCGCTGGCCGGCTTCGTCGCGGGCCAGGGTCGGATGAGCGTGGTCAGCGCGATCTTCTGGACCACCCTCGGCTCGCTGCTCGGCGCCCTCGCGCTGTACTGGATCGGCGCCGCGCTCGGCCGGGAGCGGGTGCGGGCGATCGCGCAGCGGCTGCCGTTGGTCAAGCTCAGCGACGTGGACCGCACCGAGGAGTGGTTCCTGCGGCACGGGGTGAAGGCCGTCTTCTTCGGCCGGATGATTCCCATCTTCCGCAGCCTGATCTCCATCCCGGCCGGCGTGGAGCGGATGCCGGTGTGGACCTTCGCGGTCTACACGACGCTCGGCAGCCTGATCTGGAACACCACCTTCGTGATGGCCGGCTACCTGCTCGGCGACAACTGGCACCTGGTCGAGGGGTACGCCGGCGTGCTGCAGAAGGTCGTCATCGTCGCCTGCGTGGCCGCCGCCGGCTGGTTCGTGGTCTCCCGGGTCATCCGGGCCCGGCGCGGCGCGACGGCGGCCGTCGAGCCCGCCCCGCCCGTCGATCCCCTCCCGCCCGTCGAGCCCGCCCCGCTGCCCTACGCGCCGGACCCGACGGGTCGGGGCACGATCTACCGCAGCGCCTACTCCGACGGGCAGGCCCCGGACCGCGGCCTGCCGCGCTGAGCCGGGCGTAGCCACGGCGGGTGCCACCACGCCCGGTCCGGAACCCCTCGGGGTGGCCTCCGGGGCTCCCGGGCCCGATGCGCCGGGTCGCCGGGTGGGCCGGGCGGTCGCGCGTCGACGGTCCCGCCGGTGGTCGGTGGGCGTGCCGGCGGTCGATGTCCCGCCGGCGGTCGGCGGGCGCGCGAGTACGCCCGGCCGGCGCGACGACTGTCGTGAGTGGACGGTCCTACCCCTATCGACCCCTACGTATGTAATAAAGAATCCTTGCGGAACGCTATTCTCTGGCTACTGTCGCCTGAACTCCGATGGCACGTTCGTCCGACGGAGAGGATCGCCATGTCGTTGCCCACCATCCGCCCGGCGCTGAGCGTGGTGATGCCGACCTACCAGGATCCGCAGTGCCTCGCGCTGACCCTGCGGGCGCTGACCCGGCAGACGCTGCCGCCGGAACGCTTCGAAGTGATCGTGGTCCGCGACGGTGGCTCGTCCGACGGGTACGCCCAGGCTCTCGCCGAGGGCGCCGGCCTCCGCCTGCGCGTGCTGGAGCTCCCCCGGCGCAAGGGCCGCTCCGTCGCCCGCAACGAAGGGGCGCGGCGCGCCTCCGCGCCCCTGCTGGTCTTCCTCGACGCCGACTCGTGGGCGGTGCCCGACCTGCTGGAGAGGCACCTGGCGTGGCACAGCACGCCCGGCAACGCGGCGGTGCTGATCGGCCGGCGGGACGAGATCGGCCTCGCGGACCTGCCCGCCGTGCTCGCCGGGGAGTCGCACACGATTGCGCGGGCCTTCCCGCACGGCGGCGACCTGCGGTTCGCGACGGGACTCCCGGACGACGACGGCGCCTGGCTGCGGGCCGGCTGGGTGGTCGCCTACACGCACAACATCTCGCTCGCCACCTCGCTCTTCGCGCAGGTCGGTGGCTACCGCGAGGCGTTCGGCCTGAGCTACGGCGTGGAGGACGTCGAGCTGTTCTACCGCGTGGACCGGAGCCTGCCGGACGGCGTCAACTTCGGCTACGACGACGAGGCCCGGGTCGTCCACCTGCCGCACCACAAGAACATCACCCGCAACTGGATGGAGATGAAGGCCAACTTCCAGCAGGCGGCCAAGATGTACTCCTGCCTCGAGTGGGAGTTCCTCACCGCGGTCATGGGGTACGAGGCGATCCGGCGGATCCTGCACTACCGGGCGCTCATCGAGGAGTGCGTCGAGCGGTCGGCCTGCGCCATCGGGCCCGCCGCCGCGCGCCTCGCCGGCCAGCTGGGGGGACCCAGGGCGCTCTGGATAGGCACCGGCCGCGCCGAGTCGGGGCTGCCCGCCTCGGCGCTCACCTTCGACTACGCCGCACCCATCGGGCCGACCAACTTCCACCTGCTCGGCGTCGCCCCGCCCATGCCGCCGGGCAGCCTGGACGCGGTGGTCAGCGTCGACTTCTGGCGATACCTCCTGTGGCCGGAGCTCTGCCAGTTCATCTCCGCCTCGGTGGCGCTGGCCGGTGAGGTCCACCTGGTGGCCACCGCCGATTCGACGCCCGGGATGTGCGCCGCCGACCCGCAGACGCTGGACTACCTGCGCCAGGCACAGGCCGCCGAGTACGCGGCCGAGCTGCGCACGGTCGAAGGGCTCGGCGACGTGCTGACGTTGCGGGCCCGCCGGCCCGTCGCCAGCGCCGCGCGCCGAACGCCCGGCCCGGTCGCCGCCAGGGCGTGACCCACGGCACCGGCGCCGGGCTGGTGGATCGACGGTGCAACCAGGCCCGCCGCAGGTGTCCCGGCCCCGTCACGCCGCGCCCGGATCCGCCGCAACAGACGGAAAGGCGAACATGAAGCGCGTACTGCTGTCGACCCTCGGGTCGCGTGGCGACGTCCAACCCCTGGTGGCGCTGGCAGCGCGGCTGAAGGCTCTCGGCCTGCAGGTCCGCCTCTGCGCCCCGCCGGACTTCGCCCGGTGGGTGGCGACCTTCAAGATTCCCTTCGTGCCCGTCGGCCCGCCCTGGCGCAGGTCCGCGGCGCCCAGGCCGCGCGCCGCCGCGCCCCGACCCTCGCCGGCACAGGTACGTCAGCTGGCCGCGTCCTCCATCGGCATCCAGTTCGAGGTGCTGTCGGCGGCGGCCCGGGACTGTGACGTCCTCGTCGCGTCAACCGGCCTGCAGATCGCCGCCCGTACCGTGGCGGAGAAGCGGGGCATACCGTACGTCTTCGCGGCGCTCTGCCCGGCGGCCCTTCCCTCACCGCACCATCCGCCGCTGCCGCTGCCACTGCTCGGGCAGGCGCCACCCCCCGCGTCGGCCGACAACGGCGAACTGTGGGCCGCCAACCTGCGGCAGGTCAACGACACCTTCGGCGTGCCGCTCAACGCGCTCCGGGCGGGATTGGGACTGGCCCCGGTCGACGACGTCAGCGACCACATCCACACCGACCAGCCGTGGCTGGCCACCGACCCGACACTGGCGCCCTGGCCGGATGCCGCCGGCACGGACGTCTATCAACCGGGCGCCTGGCTCCTGCCGGACGAGCGGCCCCTGCCCACCGAGTTGAGGACCTTCCTCGACGCCGGTGCACCGTGCGTCTACGTCGGATTCGGCAGTGTCGCCGCGCCCCCCGGCCTGCTGGAGACGGCGATCCGGGCGGTGCGCGCGGTCGGCTGTCGTCTGGTCGTCTCCCGGGGTTGGGCGCCACTCACGCTCACCGACCGGGCGCCCGACTGCCTGGTCGTCGGCGAGGTGAACCAGCAGGCGCTGTTCAAGGAGGTGGCCGCAGTGATCCACCACGGCGGCTCGGGCACCACGACCACGGCCGCGCGGGCCGGGACGCCACAGGTCGTCATACCGCAGGTCTACGACCAGCACTACTTCGCGCGACGCGTGTCCGCGCTGGGCATCGGCACCGCACACCCCGGCGCGGTACCGACCGCCGAGTCGCTGACCGCGGCTCTCGGCGCCGCGCTGCGGCCCGAGGTGGCGGCCCGCGCCCACGCGTTCGCCGCCGTCATCCGCCCCGACGGGGCGCAGGTCGCCGCGCAGCGGTTGACCGCCACCCTGCCGGCCTGAGCCCCCTGCCACCGGGGGATCACCCGCCGGGCGCCGGCGGTGCGCGGCGCCTCGGGCCGTGAGCCGGGGCCGGGCTCCGCCACGCCAGGCGACGGCGGGTACGGCGGCGGTACGGAATCGGTACCCGCCACTGGTGTGCTCGCCCCATGCGAGTACGGAGAACGACCGGGCCGCTGCGGCGGGGCTGGTGGGCGGCCCTGGCCGTCGCCGCCGCGCTCGTGGCCGCGTCGCCCCTGACCGGGTCGTCGGCCACCCCGCCGTCCCCCGGCCCCGCGCCGGTCCCCCCGGTCGCGGTCACCGCCGATGACCGGCGCGTGCTGGACCGGGCCGAGCAGCTCCTGACCAGGGAGTGCATGAACCGCGCGGGCTTCCAGCTGTGGCTGGGCCCGCCAAAGCGGACGGACGAACCGCGCGTGTTCCCGTACGTCGTCGACGACGTCGAGTGGGCCCGGGCGCACGGGTTCGGCACGGACCTGATCGAGGCGGCGAACGCCCGCCGGCTCGCCGACCCCAACCAGCGGTACTTCGCCGCCCTGCCCCGGGACCGGCGCGCCGCGGCGCTGGTCGCGCTCAACGGCGCCCGCCCGGAGGGCCTGGAGGCGCGGCTGCCGTCCGGCGGCGTCATCCGGCACAGCGCCGAGGGCTGCACCGCGCAGGCGTGGCACCGGCTCTACGGCAACCTGGCCGCCTGGTACCGCTCGAGCAAGGTGGTGGCCCAGCTGGCGTCCCTGCGGGAGCGTCGGGTGCTCGCGGACCCCGCCTGGACGGCGGCGCTGCGGCCATGGTCGCAGTGCCTGCGGCAGCGGGGGTACCCGGTCGACACGCCCGGGCAGCTGCGCGAGCACGTGGCCGACCGGGGACGCGCGGCCGAGGTCGCCGCCGCCGTCGCCGAGGCGCGGTGCGCCGAGGGCGGACTGGCCGCCACCGCCCGGGCCCTGGACGCCCGCCACGGCGCTGACCTGGCGGCGGCCCACCGACAGGACGTGGCGACGCGGGACCGGCTCGAACGGGCGGCGCTGTCCCGGGCCCGGGCCGTCGTCGCCGCATCCGAAGACCGATGACCGGCCCGGCGACCGTCGCCGTGCCGAGAAGGAGGAACAGATGAAACGCCTGTACACGCTCATGGCGGGCGTCGCGACGCTCGTGACGCTGCTGGCCGTCGCGCCGGGCACCGCGTCGGCGACGCCCGGATTCGCTCCGGCGGTGGGGCAGTCCGGCCCCGCGGCGGCGGCCGAGCCGGACCGGGACGGCCCCGCCGAACACGTCGACCTGCCCTACAAGGCCCCGGCGGTCGCCGGGACGGCCGGCCGGGCGGGGTCCACCGCCGGCAGCACCTCGGCCGCCGAGGCCGACGGCTGGTTCTACGCCTACGAGCACGCCAACTTCCAGGGCAAGTGGTGCGCCTGGGAGGGAACGGAGAAGAACTGGGGTAACGCGGGCGGCGGTGGGACCGGCGGCCGGTGGGACTGCGGCGGATACTACGGCCTCGACAACATGGCGACCTCGGTCTGGAACAACGGGTTCTACGTCCCGGAGGTCAGCGCGGTGCACATGCACGTCGAGACGTTCTACCGGGGCGGCCGGATGTGCCTGGACCACGGCGACTACTGGCAGGACTTCACCCTCGGCTGGGAGGTGTTCAACGACGGCACCCCCGCCGACAACGAGATCAGCTCGCACTACTGGGGCGGGCCCTGCGTGTGACGGCGGACCGGGCGGGGGCCACGCGGCCCCCGCCCGGGTGCTCCGGCCGCACGGCGCAGGCAGACGCGCGGCGCAGCCCCTCGGCGCGCTCGCGCTCGTACGCCTGGACCAGGCCGTCGAGCCGGTAGGTCGCCCCGTCGTCGTCGACCACGTCGAGCAGGCCCGCCTCGGCCAACGCCTCGGTGAGGTCCTCGGCGAGTTCGGGCGGCACGTCGAGGCGGCGGGCCAGCTCGGCGAGTCCGAAGGGGGCGTACGGCAGCAGCGCCGCGACCCGCAGGGCCCGCCGCAGCGGCGCGTCGAGCGCCGAGTGGTCGCGGGCCAGGCTCGCCCGCACGTCGAGGTGGGCGGCGGTCAGCTCGTCCAGGCGCCGGCGGGGGTCCCGCAGCCGCCGGACCAGTCGGGCGAGCCGCCAGTGTGGCCGCGCGGCCAGTCGCACCCCGGCGATCCGCACCGCGAGGGGCAGGCGCCCGCAGCGGGCCACCAGCAGGCGCGCGTCGGCCGGCTCGGCGGCGATCCGGTCGGGCCCGGCGATGCGCGACAGCAGCTCCACGGCGTGGCGCGCCGGCAGTGTCCCCAGCCGGTGGCGGTCCGCGCCGGACAGCACCCCCAGCCGGGTACGGCTGGTGACCAGCACGGCGCACCCCGGGGCGCCCGGCAGCAGCGGGGCCACCTGCGCCTCGGCCCGCGCGTCGTCCAGCACCACCAGCAGCCGCCGGCCGTCGAGCAGGCTGCGGTAGCGGGCGCCGCGCTCCTGCGGCGACGCCGGCAGGGTCGCCTCCTCGACGCCCAGCGCTCGCAGGAACCCGCCCAGCACCTCCGCCGGATTCCGGTCGCCGAGTTCGGCGAAGAGTTGGCCGTCGGGGAAGCGGCCGGCGAGCGCGTGCGACACCTCCAGCGCGAGCGCCGTCTTGCCGGTCCCGCCGCGACCGTGCACGACCGCCACGGGGCGCGGACCGCCCGTCAGCGCGGCGCGGAGGGCGTCGACCTCCGCCCCGCGCCCCACGAAGTCCGCCACCGGCGGCGGCAGTTCCGCCGGCCGACCGACCACGGGTCGGCCGACCACCGGCCGGGCGGCCGGCGGGACCGACCGGTCCGGCAGTGGCGGGACCGACCGGGCTGGCGGCGGTGGGGTGGTCGGCGGGGCGGGACGGGCGGGCGGCCCGGCCGGGGCGGCGGCCTGCCCCGCGCGCCCGCCTGGTGGGGCGGGCCGACCCGTCGGGGGAGTGTCACCGCCGAGCATCGCTCGGTGCAGGTCGCGCAGCTCCTTCCCCGGCTCGATGCCGAGCTGCGTCGACAGCACCGCGCGCCCGTCCCGGTAGACCCCGAGGCCGTCCGCGGTACGGCCGCTGCGGTGCAGGGCGAGCATGAGCTGGCCGCGCAGCCGCTCCCGCAGCGGATACCGTCGCACCAGCCCGGTCAGCTCGCCGACCACCTGCTCGTGGCGGCCGAGGTCGAGATCCGCCCCGATCCGCTCGACGACCGCCGCGAGCCGCGCCTCTTCCAGGTGCGGCGCCTCCGCGCGCAGCAGTTCGGCGCTGCCGTCGGCGAAGGCCGGCCCCCGCCACAGCGCCTCGGCCCGCCGCAGCACCGTCGACGCCTCGGCCGGCCGGCTCGCGCCGAGGAGCGCCGCAGCCCGTCCCACCTCGTGCTGGAACCGGTCGAGGTCCAGCTCGCCGGCCTCCAGCCGCACGGCGTACCCGTCGCGCCACGACCGGACCCGGTCGGCGCCGAGCGCGCCGCGCAGGCCCGAGATCCCCTTGCGCACCTGGGTGCGCGCCGTCACCGGCGGTCGCTCGTTCCACAGCAGGCGCACCAGCCGGTCCACGCTGACCACCCGGCCCCGCGCGAGCAGCAGCGCGGCCAGCACAGTCCGCTGGTGCGTGCCGGCCAGCGGCAGCCCTCGCCCCGCCCGGACGGCCTCGATCGGCCCCAGGATGCGGAAGTCCACTCGCGTCATCCGCCCCTCCTCACTGTCGGGGGCACCGTCGCACCGGCCGCCGCCGATCCACTGTCGTCGCGCTGCCGTCGGTTCGACGGGCCGGCCGTCTGGCCGGGACAGGCCCGCCCGGCGGCCGGGCGGGCGGGTCACCGGCCAGCGCCACCCGCGCCGTCGGCGGCGACGACCGCCCGGCGTCGCGGAGGGACGGTCGTGTCGGAGCGTCGTGTTACCGTCGCTCTCGGTCGGCGTCACGGGGCGCGGCCGGCGCGGCGCAGGGGGCTGTCGTGGAGTGGGATTTCGGCGTGCTCGGCGCGCTGCGCGTGAGCCGGCACGGGCGCGCGACCCCCGTCCCGGCCAACCGGCAGCGGGCGTTGCTGGCCACGCTGCTGCTCAACCGGGGCGAGACGGTGAGCGTCCCCGCGCTCGTCGACCGGGTCTGGGGCGACGAGGTGCCCGCCCACGCCAAGGCTTCCCTGCACTCCCTGGTCGGGCGGCTGCGCCGTGGCCTGGTCGGTGAGGATCACCAGAGCGAGCTGATCGTCACCCGCGCAAACGGCTACCTCGTCGAGCTGCCACCGGACGCCCTCGACCTGGGCCGGTTCGACGCACTGCTGGCCGCCGCGAACCGGACCGACGATCCGGGGCGGCGCGCCGACCTGCTGCGCGGGGCCCTCGCGCTGTGGCGCGGCGAGCCGCTGGCCGACGTCGTGTCCGAGGTGCTGCACCGCGAGGACGTGCCGGCGCTGACCGAGCGGTGGGAGCGCGCGACGGAGACGTACTTCGACGCCGAACTCGCCCTGGGCCGCCACGCCGAGATCGTCACGCAGCTGCGGGGGGCGGCCCGGCGCAGCCCGCTGCGGGAGCGGTTCTGGGCGCAGCTGATGCTCGCCCTCTACCGCAGCGGCCGGCAGGCCGAGGCCCTCGACGCCTACCAGCGGTTGGCCACGATCCTCGCCGAGGATCTGGGTCTGGACCCGGGGCCCGCGCTGCGGGACCTGCGCACGGGCATCCTCCGCTCGGATCCGGAGCTGCGCTGGCAACCGCCCCCGTCCGCCGCGACGGTGACGCGACCCGCGCCCGACCCCGCACCGCCGGCCAACCCGATGTTCCAGCTTCCCGCCGATCCCGGCACGCTGCACGGCCGCGCCGACGTGGTGGCGGCCGTCGAGGCGTCCATCGCGGCGGCGGCCGCCGCGGGGCGCCTGCCGCTGGTGTCCGTCTCGGGGACGCCGGGCGTCGGCAAGACCGCCCTGGCCGTCCACGTCGGTCACCGCCTCGGCGACCTCTTCCCCGACGGCCAGTGGTTCGTGCGGCTGCGCGGGCAGCAGGTGGACCCGGCCCGGCCGGCGGACGTCCTCGCCGAACTGCTCACCAACGCCGGCGTACGCGGCTCCGCCCAACCGGCGACGACCGACGCCCGCGCCGCGGCGCTGCGGGCCGCCCTCGCCGAACGGCGGGTGCTGCTCGTCTTCGACGACGCCGCCTCGGCCGAGCAGGTCGCGCCACTGCTGCCCGGCACGGCGAGCTGCGCGGTGATCGTCACCAGCCGCAGCACGCTCGGCGGTCTCGTGGCCCTGCACGGCGGGCGGGCGGTCAGCCTCGACCCGCTCACCCCGGCCGACGCCGCAGCCCTGCTGACGTCGGTGTTCCGGGAGCACGCGATCACCGTCGCGCCCGGCGTCGTGGCCGAGCTGGCCGCGCTGTGCGGCCACCTTCCGCTCGCGCTGCGGATCGCGGCGGCCAACCTGGCCACGGCGGGCCTGTCCGACGCGACCGGCTACGTACGGCGACTGCGCCACGGGGACCGGCTCGGCGGCCTGTCGGTGCCGGGCGACCCGGAGGTCGCGCTGCGTACCGCGATCGAGCCGTCCTACCGGCGGCTCGGCGCACCGGAGCGGCGCGCGCTGCGGCTGCTGGCGTCGGCCCCGGTGGACTGCTTCACCACGGCGGAGGTGGCGGCGCTGCTGGACGCGGGCTGGGCCGACGCCGACGGCCTCCTGCGCACCCTGGCCGCCGGCCACCTGGTGCGCCCCGGACATTGCGGCTGGTACGTCACCCACGACCTGATAAGGCTCTACGCGGCCGAACGGTCCCGCACGGAGGACAGCGACGAGCAGCGCGCCACCGCCCTCGCCCGGCTCTTCGGTTCCTACCTGGCCACCGCCGACGCCCTCGCCCGTCGTGCCTACCCGCGGATGACCTTCCTGCCCCCGCCCGACACCCTCGCCCGGGTCTCCGACGCGCCGGACGAAGCCGAGTCCCCGCAGTGGTTCCACACCGAGTACGCCAACCTGCTCGCCGCGATCCGCCACTCGGCGCAGCACGGCCCGCCCGGGCTCGCCTGGCAGCTGGCCGACCGGATGCGCGGCCACCTGCAGGAGACGGGGGCCCACGGCGAGTGGCGCATGGTCGTCGAACTGGGCCTGGACCAGGCACGCCGGGAGGGCGACGACCACGGCGTCGCCGCGATGGAGCTGAGCCTGGCCACGCTCAGCGCCAGCCGCGCCGACTACCCCGACGCCCGACGGCGGTTCGCCACCGCGCTGGTGCTCCAGCGCCGGCTGGGCAACCGGGCCGGGCAGGCGTCCATCCTCAACAACCTCGGCGTCGTGCACCGCGAGGAGGGCGACCTCGCCGAGGCGGGCAGGTGCTACGCGGACGCCCTCCGCCTCTACCGGGAGCTGGGCAACCGGCACGCCGAGTGGAGCTGCCTGAGCAACCTCGGCGTGGTGCAGCTCGAACTCGACCAGGTGGGCGAGGCGCTCCGCGCCCAGCACACGGCCCTGACCGGGTTCACCGCCCTCGCCGGGCCCGACCGGCCGACCAACGACGTCGCCAACGCCCTGCACAACCTCGCCGTCGGGCTCCGGGCGCTCGGCCGGCCCGCCCTGGCGGTGGTGCACCTGACCCGCGCCGTGGTGATCCGCCGGCAGCTGCGCAACCTCTACGGAGTCGCCACCGACCTTGACCAACTCGCCGCCGCCTACGTCGACCTCGGCTACGACGCCAAGGCGCTCCGCCTCGCCGACGAGTGCCTGAGCATCGCGCGCGCGATCGGCAGGCGTCGCGTCGAGGCGGAGTCGCTGAGTACGCACGGGCTGATCGCGTTGGGTCTGCAGGGCCCGGGGCCGGCGATCGCGCTCCTGCACGAGGCCCTGCGGCTCAGCCGGGAGATCGGCTACCGGCGCGGCGAGGTCTGCGCCCTCATCGGGCTCGTCGCGGCGCACCGGGCGGCCGGTCGGCTCGCGGAGGCGGCGCACCACGCCCGCCTCGGCGAGGCCATCGCCCGGGACGCCCAGCACCACCTGCTGGCCCGGCAGGTCCGGGAGGCCATCACCGAGGAGGAGACGGAACCGCTGCTGCGCGAGGCGTGCTGAGGCGGGCGCTCGTCTTCTTGGGGAGTTCGCCGCCGGGTGGTCGCGCGGGCGTCGCCGGGTGCTGCGGGGCGCCGCCGGGGCGGTTTCGCGGCGGCGTCGGGGTGTTGGCGGGCTCGGTGCGGTTGTTGGACGGCCTCGGTGGTTGCGCGTTCGGTGCGGTGGTGGCGCGGCGTCGGTGGTTAGTTGCGCGGTCGTTGGGGTGGTTGGGCGTCGGGTGGTTGCGGGGCGTCGGGTGGTTGCGGGTCCGTCGTGGTGGGGGTGCGGCCCGCCGTACCCGGCTCCGGGCGGTCAGGCTTGATCCCTGCGCCGGGCACGGCGGGCCACACCCCGTCGGTGCCCGCTCGCCGTCCTCGGCTCACCCTCCCTTCCGGGGCCATGCCTGCCTACACCCCTAGCGCCCGCCGGCGCCCGTAGCGCCGCTGCCTGCCCGCGTATCGTCCGGGCGGCCGGTTGGTCCTCGTCGCATTCCCATGATCCGTTGACGCTGGCCCGGGCAAACGGCAGCGCGGAGCCCGGCGGAGCGTCAATCGATCATGAGTGCCGCCCAGCGGCACTGGTGGCTCCTGGTACGAACCGCCCGCCACGGGCCGTCTTACCGAGATTCCCACCGATCGCGCCTCGACCCCGGATGCAGGTGGCGTCCGGTTACGTCATAGGTGTCCGGTGCGGCATCGACCGGCCGGCGTCATCGGGTCCCCGATCGGGGCCGGTGTCCGGTTTCGGGGTGTGACCGGGGGCATCGTGGGGGCGGAATCGTGGCCGGGGTGGGGTCGTTACACCCTGCGTACGACCGAGCAAGACCGCGCCCCAGGATGGTGGGCCGGGCCCCCGGAATGATGGCGGGCCGGCGGTCGTTACACATGGTCCGGCCGACGTGAGGGCATCCCCCGCCCCACGAATCAGCCCGATCCTCCCGGCCGACATGGCCGATCTGATCTTCTTCCTTCGGCGAGATGCCGGAGATCTCCCCTGAGTTTGTTCATGAGCGCCGGACGGTGCTTGCGCCCACACAGCCGGATCCCCCTTTTTCGGTGTGGGTGCCGACCCCCGAATGGAGCATCTGTGATGAACACGATTCTGCGTAAGAGCGTTCTTGGTGTTGCTGGTCTGGCGTTTGCCGGTGGTGTGTTCGCCGGTCCCGCGACCGCCCACGCAGTCCCGTCGGTGGAGTCGATGCCGGTGGCGGTGGCGGTGCAGGCCGACAAGCCGTCGGTCGACAAGGCGAAGCTGGTGCCGCATGGTGTGCAGGGTGCGCAGTCGCGTATCGAGCTCTCCGACGAGCAGGTCGGCAACGTCAAGGCGATCATCGCGGCGACGAAGAAGGCCGGCATGGACGAGCGCGCCGCCGTGGTGTCGATCGCGACCGCGTTGCAGGAGTCGAAGTTGGAGAACCTGGGTCACCTGGGTGAGCGCAACGACCACGACTCGCAGGGCCTGTTCCAGCAGCGCCCGACCTCGGGTTGGGGCACCGTCGAGCAGATCACCGACCCCGAGTACTCCACGATGGCGTTCCTCAAGGGCCTGAAGCAGGTCGACGGGTGGCAGGACATGCCGCTGACCGAGGCCGCCCAGACCGTGCAGGTCTCGGCGTACCCCGACCACTACGCCCAGTGGGAGCAGCAGGCCGCCGACCTCGTCGCCGAGCACTGGAACAGCTGACCTCGCAAGGACTGACGCCGCTGGCCGGCACCCCACCCGGGGTGCCGGCCAGACGCATGTCCGGAGCCGGGCCGCAGCCACAGCCGCAGCCGCAGCCACAGCCACCAGCCACAACCGGAGCCGGAGTCGGGGTCGGAGTCGGTCAAGCCTGGGTCGGAGCCGGCCAAGCCGGAGCCGAGAGCAAGTTGGAGCCGGAGGCGGCCAAGCCGGCGCCGGGAGCAAGTCGGAGCGAGGCGGCCAAGCCGGTCGGAGTCGGAGGCAGGCCAAGCTGGAGCCGAAGCCGGGTGAGCGTCTGGGCGACGCATGGCGGAGCCGGTCGGACCTGGGGCGGGGCCGGCTGGGCGGTGGGCGGCCGACAGCTTCGGGTCCTCGCCCGGGCGTACAGTCGGGCGGTGGAGCGTACCGAGAAGGTGCCCGCGGAGACCCGACCACCCGGCGTGGCGAGCGCCGATCCCGGCAGCGTCCTGCTGCCGGGCCACGATGTGCCGCTGGGTCGCTACACGACCGTTCGCCGGCTGCTCCCGCAGCGGCAACGGCGGATGGTCGGAGCGTGGTGCTTCGTGGACCACTTCGGCCCGGACGACGTGGCCGAGCGGCCCGGCATGGAGGTGCCGCCGCACCCGCACACGGGCCTGCAGACCGTGACCTGGCTGCTCGACGGGGAGATCCTGCACCGGGACAGCCTGGGCAACGTCCAGCCGATCCGCCCCGGCCAGCTCAACGTGATGACCTCGGGGCACGGCATCGCACACTCCGAGCGGTCGCCCGAGCGGCATCCGCCGCTGATGCACGGCGTGCAGCTCTGGGTGGCGCTGCCGGACCCCGCCCGCGCCGGGGACGCCGACTTCGCCCACCACGCCGACCTGCCGCGCTGGCGCGACGGCGAGCTGGACGTCACCCTGCTGGTTGGCGAGCTCGCGGGCGAGCGATCGCCGGCCCTGACCTACACCCCGCTGCTGGGCGCGCAGGTGGAGCTGCGCGGGCCCGCGCCGGCCACGCTGCCGCTGCGTCCGGACTTCGAGTACGGGCTGCTGGCCATGTCCGGCGCCGCCGAGGTCGACGGGGTGCGGATCGCCCCGGGGGCGCTGCTCTACCTCGGCACGGGCCGGGAGCGGTTCACCCTGACGGGCGAGCCGGGGAGCCGGCTGCTGCTGCTCGGCGGGGCCCCGTTCGAGGAGCCGCTGGTGATGTGGTGGAACTTTGTCGGCCGCTCGCACGAGGAGGTGGCTGCCGCCCGGGAGGACTGGATGGCCGGGCGGCGCTTCGGCGTCGTCGCCGACGATCCCGCCCCGCCGTTGCCTGCCCCGGCGCTGCCGACCACCCGCCTCAAGGCGCGCGACCGCAGCGGCGGGCTGCGCGGCTGAGGCGGCCAGGCGCGACTGGAACGGGGCAGGCGCCGGCTGAGGCGGGCATCGACTGAGACGGGGCGGGCGCGGCTGAGGCGGGCAGGCGTGGGCGGGCGCGGCGTGGGTAGTCGCCGGCATGCCGACCACAGCCACTTCCCGCGTCGAGGACAGGAAACGCCTGGTACGCCGGCTCGCCGGCAGCGGGCGCGGCTTCGCCGAGCAGTACGGCTTCCGGGTGATCAACAACCCGTCGAGCCTGTTCCAGGTGCTCTGTCTCGCCGTGCTGCTGGCCCGCCGGGGTGACTTCCGGCGGGCCGTGGACAGCGCGCACGCCCTGCCCGCCGCGGGCTGGGACAGCGCCGCCCGGCTGGCCCGCTCCCTGCACGCCGACCGGATCCGCGTGCTGCGCGACAGCGGTCAACGCGGCGACGTCGACGCGCTCGCCGACACCCTGGGCGACCTGGCCCGCGCCGTGGTGGAGCGTTACCGGGGCGACCTGCGCCGGCTGCGCGCGGTGGCCCACCACGACCCGGCCCGGGAGCGGGAACTGCTCACCGAGCTGCCCGGGGTCGACGCCGAGGTGGTGGACCTGTTCCTGCGCGAGGCCCAGGCGCTGTGGCGGGAGGTGGCGCCGGTGGCCGACCGCAGGGCGCTCGTCGCGGCCCGCAGGCTCGGGCTGGGCCGCTCCGCCGACGACCTGGCGGGCCTGGCCGGCAGCGGCGAGTCCGAGCGCCTGGCCTGGCTGGTGGGGGCGCTGGCCCGGGTCGACCTGGAGAAGCGGTACGCGGAGCTGGCCGCCTGACGCCGCGGTGGGCTGGCCCACACTTGTGCCGTAATCAGCCGAACGGATGATGTTTCATCGTATGCTTGTCGCGGCACAGATGCCCGCCCGGTTCGGGCGTACATCGACCGCCTGGTGGTCGCGGCCCGGTTCGGGTCCGACCGGCCACCGGACAGGTTCTGCGTGGCGCCCCGGTCGCGGTTCGCGACCGGGGCGCCCGCCTGTCCGGCACTCCCGCCCTCTCGCCGGGCGCCGCCACCCCGCTCATCTCGCCAGGCCGGCCAGCAGGTTCACCGTGACCGCGATGATGAAGGCCCCGAACAGGTACGACACCATCGAGTGCCGCAGCGCCGTCCGGCGCATCTCGTTGCTGGTCAGCGCCGTGTCGGAGACCTGGAACGTCGTCCCGACGGTGAACGCCAGGTAGGCGAAGTCCGAGTAGCGGGGCGGCTCGGGCTGGTTGAAGTCGATCCCACCGTCGGGCCCCGTGTAGTAGATCCGCGCGTACCGGGCGGCGAACACGGTGTGCACCACCAGCCAGGACAGCAGCACGCTCAGCACGCCCAGCCCGCCGTAGACGTTGCGGGCGGGCGTGGCGGATCCGCCGTGCGCGCGGGTCACCACGACGCCGACGGCCAGCAGGCTGGCCAGGCAGGCGGCGAGCAGCAGCGCGTCACGCGCCGCCCGGTTGGGGTCCTCGTACACCGCCAATCGGGCCGTGCGCCGCGCGTCCATCGGCCACAGCTTGTGCCAGACCAGCACCAGCCAGCTCAGCGCGGCGGCGTCCCAGCCGGCCAGCGGCGCCAGCGCCGGCGTGGCGGCCAGCGCGGTGAGCCCGCCGACCACCAGGCCGACCACGCCCATCACGGTGAGCTGGACCGCGGCCGGGGTGTGCCCGGCCGGCCGGTGGGTCGTCATCCGTCACCGGCGCGGTCCCGCCCGGCGCGGGTGCCGCGGTTCGGCCCGGGCGTGCCCGGCCCGGGCGCGCTGCCGGCCCACGGTGGCAAGGCTCAGATGCCGCGCAGGTGCTGCGACACCCGCTGGTGCTTGTCCCGGGCCTGCGCCGCCCGTTGGGCGGGGTCGACCTCTGGGGCCGCCTCGATGCCCGCGGAGCGGGCCACCTCGTTGCCGTTGGCGTAGTCGACCGGCGGCAGGGCCCGCAACGCGCGCAGCACGTCCGGCGGGGCGCCCTCCCGTTCGGCCTCGCGTACCACGTCGTCCTTCTCGGCCGGGTAGTCCAGGCTCGACAGGTACTGCAGCACGTCGGCGTAACTCGCCATGGTGTCGGCTCCTCCGGGGCATCGATCGGGTCACGACCGGCGGCGGTTACCCGCCCGGCGGGCCGTCACGCGCCGCCCGACGCGGAAATCCCCACCGTTTCCCGGCCGCTCCGGCGGGTACGCGCAGGCCCCGACGCAGCCCCAAGGAGCCCGGATGAACTACGACACCTTCGTCGACCAGGTCGCCCAGCGCACCCGTACCTCCTCGGAGCAGGCGGTGGCGCTGACCCGGGCGATGCTGGAGACCCTCGCCGAGCGGCTGACCGGCGGGGAGGTGCTGGACCTGGCCGCCCAGCTGCCTCGACCCCTGCAGCTCGTGCTGAAGCCGAGCCCTCGCACCGAGTCGGCGGAGCGGTTCGGCGCGGCCGAGTTCGTCGCCCGCGTCGCCGTCCGGGCCGGGGTGGGTGAGCCCGCCGCGCGGGACGCCGCCCGGGCGGTCTTCGTCACGCTGCGCGAGGCGATCAGCGGCGGCGAGTTCGACGACGTGGTGGTCCAGCTCCCACGCGACTACCGGGACATGGTCGAGCCCGCGATGGCGCCGGGCGCCACCCTGCGCCGCTCCTGACCGCACCCACCGTCCGCCCGTGCCCGACGTCCACCGTCCGCTGCCCGCCGTCCGCCGCGGCGGCGGCGCCGACCGTGGCAGGCCCGGAAGTGGCCGTGCCGGCCGTCGGCGGTGCCGGCCGCCCGAGGTGCCGGCCGGGGCGGTGCCGGCCGGTCAGGCGACGGCGCCGGCGGCGCGCAGGCCGGCGACGCGCTGCGGGTCGAAGCCCGCCTCGGCCAGCAGTTCGTCGGTGTGCTCGCCGGGCTGGGGTGGCGGGCGGCGCAGCGCGGTGGGGGTGCCCGAGAAGCGGGGTGCCGGGGCCGGCTGGGTGACCCCGTCGCGCCGCACGAAGGTGCCCCGCGCGGCCAGGTGCGGGTGGTCCGGCGCCTCCCGCCAGTCCAGCACCGGCGCCACGCAGGCGTCCGAGGAGTCCAGCAGCGCCGTCCACTCGTCCCTGGTCCGGGTGCGGAACAGCCGCGCCCACGACCGGCGCAGCTCCGGCCAGTTCGCCGGGTCGGTGCGGTCCAGCGCCTCGTCCGGGGGCAGCGGGAAGCCGGTGCGCCGGACGAGCTCGTCGTAGAACCGTGGCTCCAGTGCGCCGACCGCCAGGTACCGGCCGTCGGCGCACTCGTAGGTGTCGTAGAACGGTGCGCCGCCGTCGAGCAGGTTCACCCCGCGCGCGTCCTGCCACATGCCGAGCTGGCGCAGCGCGTGGATCTGCGTGCTGAGCACCGCCACGCCGTCGACGATGGCCGCGTCGACCACCTGCCCCCGCGCGCCGCCGCGCATCGCGTACAGGGCGGAGACCAGGCCGAGGGCGAGCATCATCCCGCCGCCGCCGAAGTCGCCGAGCAGGTTCATCGGCGGCACCGGGCGCTCGCCGGCCCGGCCGATGCCGTGCAGCGCGCCCGTCAGCGCCACGTAGCCGATGTCGTGCCCCGCGTACGGGGCCGCCGGGCCGTCCTGCCCCCAGCCGGTCATCCGCCCGTAGACCAGCCGGGGGTTCACCGCGAGGCAGTCCGCCGGGCCGATGCCGAGCCGCTCGGTGACCCCCGGGCGGAACCCCTCGACCAGCGCGTCGGCGCCGGCGACCAGGGCCAGCACCACCTCCCGGCCGCCGGGGGACTTCAGGTCCACCCCGACCGAGCGGCGTCCCCGGTTGAGCAGGTCCGGGTGCGGGGTGCCGAACGCCTCCGGGTCCACGTCGGTGGCCCGGTCCACCCGGACCACGTCCGCGCCCAGGTCGGCCAGCATCATCGCGGCGAACGGGCCGGGCCCGATGCCGGCGAGCTCGATCACCCGTACGCCGGCCAGCGGGCCGGCCGGGACGTCCTCGGTCATCGGCACACCATAGGCGAGGCGCGTTTGCGTCGTAAGGGGTCGGGAACCCGCCCGCCGAGACGCGGGAGGTGGCGTGGTCGACGACCGGATCAGGGTGGCCATGCTGCACGGTCCCGGTCGGCCCGACGCCGACGGCGTCAGCGACTACGTGACGCACCTGGTCGAGGCGCTCGCCGGCGTCGGCGTCGACGCGACCCCGGTGCCGGTCCGCCCCGACGCCGAGCGGGGACGCTGGCGGGTCGCCACCGCCCGGGCCGCCCGCCGGGTCCGTCAGCTGGCCCCCGACGTGGTGCACGTGCAGTTCGCCCCGTCGGCGTACCGGTTCTCGGGGCAGCCCGGACTGCTGCCCTGGCGGCTGCCCCGGCGGGTGCCGCTGGTCACCACCCTGCACGAGTACGGCTGGTGGGCCTGCCCCGGCTGGCTGCCGGGGCGGCTCTGGTCGGCGGTGGAGCGGGCCCGCTGCTGGGACCGGGAGTCCGGCCGGCTGGTGCCGGCCAGCGCGGCCGTGATCGTCACGAACCCCGGCCACGGCGACGTGGTCCGGACGCGCACCGGCCGGGCGGCCACGCACATCCCGATCGCCCCGAACGTCGTCGACCACGTCGGCGCGCCCACGGCGGGGGCGCGCCTGCGGGCGGAGCTGGGCCTGCCGCAGGGCGCGCCGCTGCTGGCCTTCTTCGGCTTCGTGCACCCGGTGAAGGGCCTGCGGTACCTGATCGAGGCGCTGCCCGAGCTGCGCCGCGACCATCCCGACCTGCGGTTGCTGGTGGTGGGCGGGTTCACCTCGCAGGCACTGCCCGAGCAGGAGGCGCGGGCGTTCCGCGCCGAGCTGACCGGGCTGGCGCAGCGGTGCGGGGTGGCCGACGCGGTGACGTTCACCGGACACCTGCCCGCCGACCGGGTCTCCGCCGCGCTGCACGCCGCCGACGTGGTGGTGCTGCCGTTCACCGCCGGGGTGAGCACGAAGAGCGGGGCCCTGCTCGCCGCCCTCGCGCACGGCGTGCCGACCGCCGTGACGGAGCCCGACGCCGGCGACGACGGGCCGCACCGCAGTGGGGCCGTGGCGGTGATCGGCGCCCGCCGCGACAGCGCCGCGATCGTACGCACCGTGGGCAGGCTGCTCGCCGATCCGGTGCTGCGCCGCCGGCTCGCCGAGCGCGGGCGGGCCTTCGCCGCCGCGTACTCCTGGCCGAGGGTGGCCGCCGCGCACCGCGACCTCTACGCCCGCACCCTGGGGCGCGCCGATGCCTGACCGGTACGCGGACATCCTGGTGGTCGACCTGCTCGGCGGGATCGGCGACCTGCTGATGCTGCTGCCGGCGGTGCACGGCCTGGCCCGCCGCAACCCCGGCGCGCGGCTGCGGGTGCTCACCCACGACCCCGGGGCGGACCTGGTGCGCGCCGACCCGGTGGTCGCCGAGGTGCGCACGCCCCGGCACGGCCGGCCGGGCGCCGAGCGGGAGGCGGTCGTCGAGGCGCTCGCGGCCACGCGGCCGGACCTGGCGGTCGCCACCACCCGCTACGACGGCATCCCCGAGCTGCTCGAGGCCGGCGCCGGGCGGGCCGTGACGAACCTGTGGCGCGATCCGCCGCCGGAGCAGCCGGTCGGCGACCGCTACCTGGAGATCCTCTGCGCCGAGGGCCTGCTCGACGCGGCCGACCGGGCCGCCCGGCCCCGGGTGCACCTGGGCGGCGAGGCCCTGCGGGCGGGGGAGCGGGCCGTGGCGCGGCTGGTGGGGGAGCCCCTCGCGCCGCCGGTGGTGCTCGTCACCGACGCGGGGATGGCGGTCAAGCGCTGGCCGGACCGGTACTGGCACCGGCTGGCCCTCGCCCTGACCCGGCGCGGGCACCCGGTGCTCACCGTCGGCCCGGTCGACCCCGCCGCGCCGGTCGGGGTGCCGCTTCCCCGCTCCGACCTGCCCACCCTCGCCGGCCAGTTCGCGGCGCTGCGCCGGCGCGGCGGGGTGGTGGTCGGGCCGGACACCGGCCCGGTGCGCCTCGCCGCCGCGACCGGCGCCGCGACCGTGGCGCTGTTCGGTCCCACCGACGCCCGGCGGTACGGGATGGGCGGCACCGACCTCCAGGGCCTGCCCGGGTGCGCGTACCGTCGCCCCACCGCCATCACCGAGCAGCCCTGCTGGTGGGAGGCGCACTGCCCGCTCGACGCGGCCGGCCCGGCGTGCATGGCCGACCTCGACGTGGCGGCCGTGCTCGCCGCCGTCACCGCCCGCTGAGAGCGCGCTGAGCGCCCGCTGAGCGCCCGCTGAGCGCCCGCTGAGCGCCCGGCGGGCGCCGGCGGCGCCGGGGGTGCCCGGTGTCGGTCCGGCGCCGGGACGCGTGTTCCGGCGTGCGCGTTTGCCGAGCCCACGGGCCTGCCCTAACCTTGTCGCGACGAGGGGAGTACTTCCCACGAGCCATCCCGGTCAGTACGGCGTGCCCGGAGCACGCCTCGGGTGGCTGCCCACGAAAAGTGGGTGAAGGAGACCTCGAACATGACAGGGTGTTCGAGGAGGCTCCATGTCCGATTCGCCATATCTTGCTGCCGCCGGTCTCCAGTCGGTCGGCACCCCCACGCTCTGGGGCGTCACCATCGCCGCCGTGCTCGCCCTGCTGGTGCTGGACTTCCTGGTCACCCGCAAGCCGCACGAGGTGTCGATGCGGGAGGCGCTGGGCTGGTCGGCGTTCTACATCGCCCTGCCGCTGGCCTTCGGTGCCTGGGTCTGGTCCCGCTTCGGCTCGAAGCAGGGCGTGGAGTACCTCACCGGTTACCTGGTCGAGAAGTCCCTCTCGGTCGACAACCTGTTCGTCTTCATGCTGCTGCTGGCCGCGTTCGCGGTGCCGGCCGAGCTGGCCCAGCGGGCCCTGCTCTACGGCATCACCGGCGCGCTCCTGCTGCGGGCGGTCTTCATCGCCATCGGCGCGGCGGCCCTGCAGACCCTGGACTTCGCCTTCCTGCTGTTCGCGATCATCCTGCTGCTCACGGCGGCGAAGCTGCTGCGCGACGCCGTCACCGGGCACGAGCAGGAAGTCGACATCAGCAAGATGCGCTCGGTGCGGCTGCTGCGCAAGTTCATGCCGGTCACCGAGGACTACCACGGCCCGAAGATGGTGGTCCGCATCGCCGGCCGGCGGACGCTCACCCCGTTCGCCCTCGTGGTGACCGCGCTGCTCGCCACGGACATCGTCTTCGCCGTCGACTCCGTGCCCGCCGTCTACGGCATCACCGAGGACCCGTACCTGGTCTTCGCCACCAACGCGTTCGCCCTGCTGGGGCTGCGCGCGCTCTACTTCGTGCTGCACGCCGCGCTCAGCCGGCTGGTGCACCTCAGCTACGGTTTGGCGATCATCCTGGCGTTCATCGGCCTCAAGCTGGGCCTGCACTGGGCGCACGGCATCTGGAAGGGCGTGCCGGAGATCCCGACCCTCGCCTCCCTGGGCGTCATCGTCGGCGTCCTGGTGATCGTCACCCTCACCAGCCTGCGGGCCACCAGCAAGGCTAGCGGGAAGGAGAAGGAGATCGTGGTCGAGCGGCACTGAGGCGTCACCCGTCGCGGTGCGGTTCCGGCCGACCGCGCCTCGCCGCCCCACCCCGGGTGGTACGACTGACGGGTGGGAATCGTGTCACCGGGCTTCCAGGGCCGGCCCCGCTCCGCGGAGCCGGCCCTGCCGCCGGGGCAGTACCTGACGCAGGACTTCCCGGTGCTCTCCGCCGGCCCGACGCCGCGGGTGCCGCTGGAGACGTGGGAGTTCGTCGTCTCCACCGAGTCCGGCGCCGAGTTCCGCTGGAGCTGGGACGAGCTGATGGCGCTGCCCCAGGAGACCCCGACGGTGGACATCCACTGCGTCACCCGCTGGTCGAAGCGGAACACCGACTGGCAGGGGGTCTCCCTGGACACGCTGCTGGAGGGCGTCGACACCGGGGCCCGGTACGCGCAGGCCCACTCGTACGGCGGCTACACCACGAACCTGCCGCTGGCCGACCTGCGCGGCGGGCGGGCGTGGGTCGCGCACCGCTACGACGGCGGCCCGCTGCCGGCCGAGCACGGCGGCCCGGCCCGGCTGCTCGTGCCGCACCTCTACTTCTGGAAGTCCGCCAAGTGGGTGCGCGGCATCCGGCTCGGCACGGAGGACCAGCCCGGGTTCTGGGAGACCGCCGGCTACCACGACTACGGGGACCCGTGGCGTGAGCAGCGGTACCAGGGCGATTGACCGCCCCGCTGCGCTGGCGGGTGGCCCGGCTGCGCGAGCGCCGGGTGGAGACGCCGAGCGCGCACACCCTGGTGCTGGAGGCGCCCGGCTGGCCGGGGCACCTGCCCGGGCAGCACGTCGACGTGCGGCTGACCGCACCCGACGGCTACCAGGCGGCGCGGTCGTACTCGCTGGCCGGTCCGGCCGAGGCCGACCGGATCGCGCTGACGGTGCAGCGGGTGCCCGACGGCGAGGTGTCGCCGTACCTGATCGACGTCTACGCCGAGGGCGACCCGGTGGAGGTGCGCGGCCCGGTCGGCGGCTGGTTCGTCTGGCGGTCGGAGGAGGCCGACCCGGTGCTGCTGGTGGCCGGCGGGTCGGGCGTCGTGCCGCTGATGGCGATGGTCCGCGCCCGCCGGGCCGCCGGCAGCCGGGTGCCGTTCCGGCTGCTCTACTCGGTGCGCACCCCGGCCGACGTGTTCTACGCCGACGAGCTGCGCCGCCGGGTCCGCGACGACCCGGGCCTGGACGTCACGTACGTGTTCACCCGCGAGGCGCCGCAGGGCTGGCGGGGCGAGCCGCACCGGATCGGGCCCGCCGACGTCGTCGCCCACGGTTGGCCGCCCGAGCTGGAGCCGCTCTGCTACGTCTGCGGCCCGACGGGGTTCGTGGAGACGGTGGCGGACCTGCTCGTCGGGCTGGGCCACCAGGGCCGGCGGGTGCGGACCGAACGGTTCGGCCCGACCGGCTAGGCGTCGAAGAGGAGGAGCGCCCGATGACCGACACGTCGTACCTGGACGGCAACATGCTGGACGGCCCGCTGCGCGAGCTGTTCGCCGTCGACCTGAGCACCGCCGCCGGGCGGTGCGAGCACTGCGGGATGCTCGGCCCGGTGGCCGGCCTGCGGGTCTACCCGCACGCGCCCGGCCTCGTCGGCCGCTGCCCGAACTGCGCCGAGGTGATGCTGCGGCTGGTCCGCTCGCCCGAGCACGCCTGGCTGGACCTGCGCGGGGCCACCTTCCTGCGGGTGCCGATGCCGCCGCAGCAGCCGTACCCGGGCCCGCTGTGACGGCGGGGGAGGGCGCCGCGGCCGGACCGGACGCGGGTCGGGTGGCGGACGAGGCCCTGCGGGCGCGGTCGGCGCGGGAGGTGTTCGACGACCACCTCCGGCTGGCCGGCGAGCACCGGTTCGCGGAGGACCTGGCGCGCAACGTGTCGCCGTCGTGCGTGGTCCTGGAGCGGCGCGGCGTGTTCCGCGGGCACGCGGGCGTCGGGGAGCTGGCGCGGCTGCTGGAGGAGGAGCTGCCCGGCGCCCGGTACGTGTACACGAACCGGTTGGTCGAGGGCCGGGTGGCGTTCCTGGAGTGGACGGCGGAGATCGAGGGCGTGCGGGTCCGCGACGGGGCGGACTCGTTCCTCATCGAGCAGGGCTGGATCGTCGCCCAGACCGTCCACTACACGCTGGAGCGGGTCGGCGACGGGGCGGACCGGCCGGCCGGTCCGTGAGGGCCGGGGCGCGCCCGCAACCCGCTGGACAACGGCGGCACCCCCGGCGACAGTGGTTCGCCGTGAGGTATCTGCGTACGGCGGGTCCGGCCGCCATCCGCCGGCCCCGGCCGAGAGACGAGGCCGAGTTCGTCGCGGCGGCCCGGCGCAGCCGGGACCTGCACCACCCCTGGCTCGCCGCCCCCGACGACCCGGCGCGGTACGCCGCGTACCTGCGCAAGATCCGCCGCCGGGACCACGCCGGCTACCTGATCTGCGACCGGGAGTCCGGGGCGATCGCCGGCTACGTGAACATCAGCGGCATCCTCATGGGCGCGCTGCGCGGCGGCTACCTCGGCTACGCCGCCTTCCTGCCCTACAGCGGCACCGGACACGCCTCCGCCGGCATCGGCCTGGTGGTCCGGCACGCCTTCGACGCGCTCGGCCTGCACCGGCTGGAGGCGAACATCCAGCCGGGCAACGAGCCGTCCCGCCGGGTGGCCCGCAAGCTCGGCTTCCGGCTGGAGGGCTACTCGCCGGACTACCTGTTCATCGACGGGGCGTGGCGCGACCACGAGCGGTGGGCGATCACCGCGCCGTCCCCCGCCGGTACGTAGGCCGGTGGCGGCCCGTCGCGACCGCCACCGGCCGCCGGGTCAGCGCCCGGGCCGGCGCGCCTCGGCCCGCTGGACGCCGAGGCGCTCGAAGCGTCCCTGCTTCTGCTCGACGCGCCGGCGCTGCCGGGGCGTGAGCTGCCTGCGACCACTCTGCCGCAGGTAGATCGGCTGTCGCTGGTCGTTCGACATTGGTGTGCTCATGCGCTGTCCTCCCGTCGCTCGGCTGGCCGTGGAGCACCACCGTGCCGCCGGGGCGGGTGAGGCGCACCCACCCGCCCCGGGTGACCCGCCCCGGCGCGGCGGGCGGCCCGGCGCGCCCGCCCGCCCGGCGCCGCTTCACCCGGAGCGGGTGATGACGCAGGGCGACGGTCTTCCTACGGTGGAGTCATGGCTGTCGTGCGTCCGACCCCGGCCGACCCCACGCCCGGCCTGCGGGCCGAGGCCCGGGAGACCGGCGACCAGCGGGCCATGCCGCCCGAGCTCGGCCCGGACTCCCTCGCCGTGCTCAGCGGCCCGACCTTCATGTACTCCGACCCCTGCGGGGACGTGCCGCCGGGCAGCATCGGCGGGCTGGTGCACCTGGACACCCGGCTGCTCAGCGGCTGGGTGCTCACCCTCAACGGCGAGCAGTTGCTGGTGCTGCGCGCCGAGACCGTCGACCACTACTCGGCCCAGTACGTGCTGACCAATCCCGCCCAGTCCGGCCTGCCGCCGGACAGCCTGGGCATCCGGCGGCTGCGGTACGTCGGCGACGGCTTCCACGAGCGGGTGGAGATGATCTCGTTCCGGCCGGAACCGGTCCGGTTCGAGCTGCGGCTGGCCGTGGTCGCCGACTTCGCCGACCTCTTCGAGGTCAAGTCCGGGGTCCGGGACCGCTCCGCGGAGATCACCCGCAGCCACGCGCCGGACGGCTCGCAACTGTGCTTCTCCTACGCGCGGGGAGACTTCGCCGCCGAGACCCGGGTCTGCTGCTCCCGGCCGGCCGACCGGATCGAGGGCGACGAGCTGGTCTGGGACGTCACCCTGACGCGCCGGGAGGAGTGGCAGCTCGACCTGCACGTGCCGCTGCCGCCGGGGATGGGGGTGGTGGAGCCGGTCCGGGGCGACATCGCCGACGTGTTCCACCGGCGGGCCGACGACCCGGTGCGCCGCTGGACCCTCGGGCGGGCGGTGCTGCGCAGCGACAACCAGGCCCTGGAACGGACGGTCCGGCAGTCCCGCGACGACCTGGCGGCCCTGCGGCTGGACCTGGAGGTCAAGGGGCAGCGCATCATGCTCCCCGGCGCCGGCCTGCCCTGGTTCCTCTCCGTCTTCGGCCGGGACACCCTGATCACCGCCTACCAGACGCTGGTCGCCGGCCCGGCGCTGGCCAAGGGCGCGCTGCTCGCGCTGGCCCGGTTGCAGGGCGACAAATGCGACGACTTCACCGACGAGGAGCCCGGCAAGATCCTGCACGAGGTGCGCAGCGGCGAGCTGACCCGCACCGGGGTGAAGCCGTACGGGCCCTACTACGGCTCGGCGGACGCCACCCAGCTCTGGCTGGTGCTGCTCTCCGAGTACTGGCGGTGGACCGGCGACGACGAGACCGTCCGCTTCCTGCGCGACAACGCGCTCGCCGCGCTGCACTGGATCGACCGGTACGGCGACCGGGACGACGACGGCTACGTCGAGTACGCGACGCGCTCCCCGGAGGGGCTGGGCAACCAGTGCTGGCGTGACTCCCCGGACGGGGTCTGCTTCGCCGACGGCCGCATCCCGGTGCTGCCGATCGCCACCAGCGACCTGCAGGGCTACACCTACGACGCGAAGCTGCGGCTGGCCGAGCTGGCCGACGGCCCACTCGCCGACCCCGGCCTCGCCCGCCGGCTGCGCGCCGACGCCGCCACGCTGTACGAGCGGTTCAACCGCGACTACTGGATCGACGACCGGGGCGGCTTCTACGCGGTCGGGCTGGACGGCGACAAGAATCCGATCGACTCGAAGACCTCCAACATGGGGCACCTGCTGTGGAGCGGCATCGTGCCGCCGGAGCGGGCCGGGACGGTCGTGCGGCAGCTGATGGCCGACGACATGTTCACCGGCTGGGGCATCCGCACCCTCTCCTGGGACGACCGGCTCTACAACGCCCTCGGCTACCACCTGGGCACCGTCTGGCCGCACGACAACTCGCTCGCGGTGCTCGGCATGGCCCGCTACGGCTACCGCGCGGAGGCGAACCGGATCAGCCTGGCCCTGCTGGAGGCGGCCGAGCAGTTCGGCCACCGCCTGCCGGAGGCGATCAGCGGATTCCCCCGGGAGCGGCTGCTGTTCGCCGTGCCGTACCCGACCGCGTGCAGCCCGCAGGCGTGGGCGACCGGCACGCCACTGGCCCTGGTCCGGGCGATGCTCGGCGTCGAGCCGGTCGACGGCCGGCTGGTCCTCGACCCCGACATCCCGCCCGAGATCGGGCGGATCGCCGCCGAGCGGGTACGGGCGTTCGGGCGCTGCTGGGAGGTGGAGGCCATCGGGCGGACCTGGCACGTCCGGCTGGCCGAGTGCTGAATCGTCCGACCCGCCACGTTTGTCCCGCCCCGGGGTGGGAACGGGGCCGCAATGACGAAACCTCGTGTGGTGATCGTGGGGGCCGGGTTCGCCGGTTACCACGCGGCGAAGACGTTGAGCCGGCTGGCCCGGGGTCGGGCCGAGATCGTGGTGCTGAACTCCACCGACTACTTCCTCTACCTGCCGCTGCTGCCCGAGGTGGCCGCCGGCGTGGTCGAGCCCCGGCGGATCTCCGTGCCGCTGACCGGGACGCTCGACGGGGTACGGGTGCTGATCGGCGAGGCCGACCACGTCGACCTGCAGAACCGCTGGGTCGGCTTCACCCAGCCGGAGGGGGACCGCAACCGGATCGCGTACGACCGGCTGGTGCTGGCCGTCGGCAGCGTCAACAAGCTGCTGCCGATCCCCGGCGTGACCGAGTACGCCCACGGCTTCCGCGGCCTGCCCGAGGCCCTCTACCTGCACGACCACGTGATCCGGCAGATCGAGCTGGCCGAGCAGACCGAGGACCCGGCCGAGCAGCAGGCGCGCGCCACCTTCGTGGTCGTCGGCGCCGGCTACACCGGAACCGAGGTGGCCGCGCACGGCCAGCTCTTCACCGACGAGCTGGTCTCCCAGCGCCCTCGGCTCAAGATCCGCCCGAAGTGGATGCTGCTCGACGTCGCGCCCCGGGTGCTGCCCGAGCTGGACAAGCGGATGTCGGACACCGCCGACCGGGTGCTGCGCCGCCGGGGCGTGGACGTGCGGATGGGCACCTCGGTGGCCGTGGCCACCGCCGACGGGGTCACCCTCACCGACGGCGACTACGTGCCCACCTGCACCCTGGTCTGGTGCGTCGGCGTACGCCCCGACCCGTTCGTCGCCGAGCTGGGGCTGCGCACCGAGCGGGGCCGCCTGGTCGTCGACGAGTACCTCGGCGTCCCCGGCTTCCCCGAGGTGTACGCCTGCGGCGACGCGGCCGCCGTGCCGGACCTGGCCCGGCCCGGGCAGATCTGCACCATGACGGCGCAGCACGCGCAGCGGCAGGGCAAGCTGGCCGCGCACAACATCGCGGCCTCCTACGGGCAGGGGCGACGCCGGCCGTACAAGCACCACGACCTGGGCTGGGTGGTCGACCTGGGCGGCAAGGACGCGGCGGCGAACCCGCTGAAGGTGTCGTTGTCCGGGCTGCCCGCCAAGGCGGTCACCCGCGGCTACCACCTGCTGGCGATGCCGGGCAACCGGATCCGGGTGGGCAGCGACTGGCTGCTCGACGCCGCGCTGCCGCGCCCGGCCGTGCAACTCGGCCTGGTCCCGGCCAACGCCGTCCCGCTGGAGAGCTCCTCGCCGGAGGTGGCCGTCCGGGCCCGCTGACCCGCCGGCCCGGGGAAGGAAAGCCGCTTCCCGACCGCTCGGACAGGGCCCCGGCACGGGGCGAGGGCGATCGGATCGCGCCGACGCGGCCGGGGGCTCGGCGTGGGGCGAGGGCGGTCGGGGTGGCTCAGCGCGGGACGAGGGCGGCGTCGGTGGCGGGCCGGGCGCCGGCGACGAACGCGTCCAGGGCCGCCCCGTGCAGCACGCCGCCGGGCATTGGATCCCGTGCGGCCCGGGCGGAGAGCCGGGCCACCGGCAGCCGCCCGGGGCGCGGCGCGGCGGCGAGCACCACGTTGCCGTAGCGCCGCCCGCGCAGCATCCGGCGGTCGGCGACCAGGCAGACGTCGGCGAAGACCGCCCGCAGGGTGGCCACCTGGACCCGGGCGAAGACCAGCGGCGGCAGGTCGGTCACGTTGACGATGAGCACGCCGTCGGGGCGCAGCGTCCGGGCCACCTCCGTGACGAACTCGACGCTGCGCACGTGGGCGGGCATCCGCGCCGCCCGGTAGATGTCGGCGAGCACCAGGTCGTAGCCGGCCGAGGGCGCCCGGGTCAGCGCGTCCCGGGCGTCGGCCACCCGTACGTCGACGTCGGCGGGCAGCGCCGGCAGCTCCCGCGCCACCAGGTCGACCACGGCCGGATCGCGTTCCACGACCAGTTGCGGCGAGCCGGGCCGGGTGGCGGCCAGGTAGCGGGGCAGGGTCAGCGCGCCGCCGCCGAGGTGCAGCACGTCCAGCGGGCGGCCGGGCGGCGCCGCGAGGTCTGCCACGGCGGCCATCCGCCGCACGTACTCGAAGTGCAGGTGACGCGGGTCGGCCACGTCCACGTAGGACTGCTCGACGCCGGCGGCGAGGAGCGTACGCCCGGTGGGGCGGGCCGGGTCGACGACCAGCTCCAGCCGGGGCGCGTCGGGGGAGTCCATCCCGGCAGGCTAGCCGAGCCGGGGCGGGCCGGCGGGTGGGTGCCCGCCGGCCCCTGCGCCGGGTCAGCCGGCCGCCATCCCGGCGCCCGCCTCGTCGATCGCGTCGTCGACGGCGTGGGCGAGGTCCACGTCCATCGCGGTCACCGCGCCGGCCTGCCGGGACCGTACGGTCAGCACGGCGGTGGTCGGGTCCGGGCGGCCGATCCGCGGGCCGCGCCCGGTCTCCTGCCGCAGCCGGTCGATCCGGTCCAGCACCCGGTTTAGGTTGTCCGCCGGCAGCTCCACGGTGCGCGACAGCGAGTCGCCGTCGCCGGACCAGTAGGGCAGCTCGCTGAGCGCCTCGCGCAGGTCCACCTCGCGCAGCGGGGGCGTCGCGCTGACCGCGCCGACCACCCCGCCACCGACGGCCGGCGGCTCCAGCAGGTCCCGCAGGCCGTCCGGCACGTGCAGCGACTCGATCAGGTCGCCGTCGTGGTCGGCCAGCGCCGCCACGGTCGCCTCCGCCTGGTAGCGGGCCTGTTCCGGGGTACGGCCGCTGATCCGGCCCACCTCGGCCAGGAAGCCGGGCAGGTCCTGACGCCGTCTGATGCCGTCCACCGGGAGCACGTCGTGCAGCTTCGTCGGCACCGCCGCCAGCAGCCGTCGGCGTTCCGCCTCGCCGAGGGCGAACGCCAGGACCAGCACGGTCGCCTCGACCCCCACCTTGGCGGTCCGGAAGTCGGCCCCGGTACGGCGCACGACGTCGTCGACCAGCGCGTGGTAGCCCAGCGGAGTCCCGTCCGGCGCGCCCGGCCCCTGGTCCGGCAGGGGACGGGGGGACTCCGCGACGCCCGCCGTCGGTGGAGCCGGCCCGCCCCGGGCGCTGTCCGGCTTGTGGCGGCTGCCGGCCGGCGGCGGACCGGCGCGCTTGCCCTGCTCCAGGTGGGTGAGCTGCTTGGAGGCGCTCAGGCTGGCCCCCGTCTCGCTGGCCTGCATGCCGCGCTCGCGGGCCTGGCGGGCCAACGCGCGGCGGCGTTGGTTGTCGCCCTCCATCTGCTTGCGCATGGTGACACCTCGCTTCCGCTGGTGTTCCCTCGCTTCCGCCGGTCGCCTTCCCGCCGTCGCCGGCACCGAAACGGACGCCGACGGCCGGGCCGGCGACGCCCGGGCCGGCGGCGGGGGAGCTTCATCCGGCGGGGGTGAGGGGCGCTCACCCGACGGGAGCCGACGATCGGAGCGGACCGGAGAACTTCCGAGAACGCGGAAGGACAGGTCGTGATGAAGAGGATCGTCGAGATCGTTCCCGCCCGACCCGGCTGGTACGCCCGCTGGCGTCTCTCGCCCGAGGACACCCGCTGCTATCCGGTGAGCCTGTGGGCGCTGCTGGAGGAGGGCGACGGCTCGGGTCGTGAGGTGGTCGGGGTGGACTGCATCGGGCAGTGGCCCGGGGCGGACGACAACGAGGCGGGTGGGGTGTTCGTCCGCTATCTCTTCCAGACTCCCGATTCCGGGCCGCCGGAGGACGCCGAGCCGCCGACGACGGGGCAGCGGCGTACGACCGGGCCCCGGCTGCAACCGCTCACCGCACCCTGATCCTCACTCCGGCCCCCGGCCCCTGGTCCCAGGGTCGGGGGCCACCCCTCGCCCGCAGCGAGCGGCCGGCCTCAGCCCGCCCGGCGGCTCGCGCCGTCGGCGGCGCGTTCCACCGCGAGCAGCTCGGCCAGACCGGTGCGGTCGAGCAGCTGCTGGAGCTGGGGACCGACCCCGCAGAGCCGGATCGCGCCCGTGCCGCCGTGGTGGGCGGTCAGGAACGCGCTGAGCCCGGACGAGTCGCACAGGCTGACCGCGCTCAGGTCGAACAAAAGCTCCTGGTAGCCGTCCCGGCGCAGCTCGGCGGCGGCGGCGACGAGTTCCGGGGCGGTGTCGAAGTCCAGCTCACCGGACAGCCGGAGCCGGGCGCGTCCGGCGTCGAGCCGGGTCACCTCGATGGTCAACAGCTGAGCGGCCATACCACCATGTTCCCAGCCGCGGACCCGGGTGCAAAGCCGGGGGGCGGGCGGATCGGGTCAGGCCGTGCCGGCGGGGTGCCCGGCGGCACCCTCCGCCGCCGCGAGGCCCTCGTCGAGCGGCCGGGCGAGCAGGCCCGTGACGCCGGTCATGTCGAGGATCGTCGCCAGGAACCGGGGCACGGCGCGCAGCCGGAGGGCGGTGCCGCACTGCTGCCCCTCGCGCCACGCGTGCACGATCACCCCGAGGCCGGTGCTGTCGATGAAGAGCAGGCCGGTGAAGTCGAGGACGAGGGCCGGCGGGGCGTCCGCGAGCACCCGGTCGACCTCGGCGCGCAGCGGCCCGGCGGTGGTGTAGGCGAGGTCGCCGCCCACCCGGATGAGCGGTGCCGCCGGATCCGACCGGTCGACTTCCATGCTCAGCGGAGTCGACTCGGGATGGCTCCGGTGGGACAGCACGATCACGCCTTTCCGCAGGCCGCCGAGGGGAGGGTGAGGGGATCGTAACAACCCCCGGGAGGTCCCGCCCGGTACGCGAATCGCCAACCGCGCGACGGGCGTCGGGTGGCGGTCGCGGCACACGGGCGTAGGGTGGGTGTCAGAGATTTGACCACATGCGCCGCCTCACGGTGGTACGGGTGCCGACAAGGAGTGGGGCTTAGCTGGTGACTGCTGCCGACGTCCGGGACTGGGATCCCGGCGACGGACGGATCTCCACACCGAGGGCCGCCCGGGCCGCGGCGTGGTCGGCCGACGCTGCGGCACGCCCGGCACCCGCGCTCCCCGCGCTCGCGGCCGACCGGGAGCACGCGGCACCCGACTGGTCCGAAATCGTCGAGCACTTCCGCGAGGGCCTCGTCGTCTGCGACGCGCACGACGTCGTCCGGCACGTCAGCCCCGTGGCCGAGCGGCTGCTGCCCGAGGTCACCGAGGGCGAGCTGCTCGCGGCGGCCGGCATCCACGGGCTGGCCGACGGCGCCGAGTTCACGCACCACGGCCGACGGCTGCGCGCGCGCCAGGTGGCGCTGTCGGCCGCCCGCTGCTGCTGGTACGTCGAGGACGTCACCGAGAGCGTCACCCGCGCCGACGCCCTGCTCGCCGAGCGGGCCCGCTCGGCGTTCCTGGCGGTCGTCGGCGAGAAGCTTGGCAACCCGCTGCACCCCGACCGGGCCGCCGCAGCGGTGGTCCGGCTGGCCGTGCCGACGCTGGCCGAGGTGGCGGTGCTGGTGCTGGCACCCCGTTCGGGGCGGGCCCGCTGGTGGCGGGCCGCCCGCAGCGACGACGACGCCCCGGTGGTCGACAGCGGCGTCCTGCCCGCCGTCGACCTGCCCGCGGCGATCACCGAGGGGCTGGACGGCGTGGAACCGCACACCGTCGACTGGCTGGCGGAGCAGGCCGTGCAGGCCGGCTGGCTGCCCGGGCTGACGGCGGCGGACGCCTGCGCGCGGGTGGTGCCGCTGCCCGGTCGGGACGCCCCGGCCGGCGTGCTGCTGGTCGCGCGGCGCGTCGACCGCTGGTACGACGAGGCCGACGTGGACCTGGTCCGTGCCTTCGCGGCCCGGGCCGGGGCCGCGCTGACCACGGCGCTGCTCTACCGCGACCAGGCCGAGGTCGCCGACACGCTCCAGGCGAGCCTGGTGCCGGTGGAGCCGGCCGAGGCGACCGGGGTGCAGTGGGGCACCGCCTACCGGCCGGCCCAGGCCGGCCTGCGCATCGGTGGCGACTTCTACGGCTCGCACCGGCTCGCCGACGGCGGCTCCGTGTTCTTCCTCGGCGACGTCTCCGGCAAGGGCGTCGAGGCGGCGGTCTTCACCGGCCAGCTGCGTCAGTGCCTCCAGGCGCTGCACCGGGTCGAGTCGCATCCGGGGCGCCTGCTGAAGCTGCTCAACGACGCGCTGCTGGAGACCAGCCAGGCGCAGGGGCAGGGGCGTTTCGCGACCATGGTGCTGGGCGTGGTCCGCGCGCATCGCGAGGGCGGCCTCACCCTGACGATGGCCGGCGGCGGCCATCTGCCGCCGTTGGTGCTGCGCGGCTCCGGCGAGGTCGAGCCGATTGCGCTGTCGGGCATGCTGGTCGGCGTGGTCCCCGATCCCCGCATCGGGGAGGTGACCGTCCGGCTGGAGCCGGGCGAGACCTGCCTGCTCTACAGCGACGGGGTGACCGAGGCGCGCGGTGGCCGCCGAGGCAACGAGCAGTTCGGCACGGAACGGCTGGTCCACGCCCTCACCGGCTGCCAGCGGATGCCCGCCCCGGCCCTGGCCGAGCGCGTCGAGCAGGTGACCTGCGACTGGCTGGGCCACGGCGACCACGACGACATCGCCGTGCTCGCGCTGCGCGCGAGCGGTCCGGGTGGGCGTACCCCCCGGCATCTGCACGCGGTGCCCGACGCGACCGGAACCGCCGAGGCGAGGGGGACCCGACCGTGACCGGCGCCCCGACCGCCGGGGTCACCCCGGCCGGCGCCTGGCCCGGATACCTCTACTGCCTCCAGGAGGCGGACGAGTACGCCGCCATCGAGGTGGCCACCGGCCTGCTGGAGGCCGGCGTGCCCGCCGAGCGCGTCCTGCTCGACCTGGTCGCCCCGGCGCAGGCCGAGGTGGGGGAGCGGTGGGCGCGCAACGAGTGGAGCGTCGCCCAGGAGCACGCCGCGACGCACATCAGCGAGCGGGTGGTGGCGGCCGTGGCCGCGTACGCGAACCCTCGCCCGACGCGCGGCCGGGTCGTGGTGGCCTGCATGGACGGGGAGTGGCACGCCCTGCCGCCCCGGCTCGTCGCCGAGGTGCTGCGGCTGCGGGGCTGGCAGGTCACCTTCCTCGGCGCGAGCGTCCCCGCCCCGCACCTGGTGTCGTACCTGCACCGGCACGACGCCCACGCGGTCGCGCTCGCCTGCGCGCTGCCGATGCGCCTGCCCCACGCGCACCGCATGATCGAGGCGTGCCGCCGGGTGGACGTCCCCGTGGTGGTGGGGGGCCGGGGGTTCGGCGTGGACGGGCGCTGGGCCCGGCGGCTCGGCGTCGCCTGGGCGCCCGACGCCCCGAGCGCCGCCGATCTGGTCGCCGACGAGCGGGCGCTGCGTCGCGTCGCGCCGGCGGAGCTGAGCCACCTGGCCGACGACGAGTACACCAGCCTGGTCAAGCGGCGCGGCGAGCTGATCGACGAGGCGCTGGCGGCGCTGCGGGAACACGATCCGGGCACGCGCGACTACACGCCCAGCCAGCTGGACTCCACCGTCAGCGACCTCGGCTACATCGTGGACTTCCTGGCCGCCGCGCTCTACGTCGACGACGCCTCGCTCTTCACCGAGTTCGTCGACTGGCTGGTCGAGATCCTCACCAGTCGCGGGGTGCCGGCCCCCACCCTGCGGGTGACTCTGGAACACTACGGGCGGGTCCTGCGCGACTTCCCCCGGGCCGCGCGGTTCCTCGGGGCGGCCCGGTCGTCCGTGGCCTCGCTGGGCGGCGCCGCAGCGCGCTGAGCGCCGGTGCGGCCCCGTCGGGTGGTCCTGCTTATACTTGCCACACTGCAAGCGTCCGCCTGCGGTGGAGCGAAGGGGACCTGGGGTGACGTTCACCGTCACGCACGCCGACCGCGAGGGCGGGGCGACACGCCTGCGGCTGGCGGGCGAACTCGACCTGAGCACGGCGCCCGAGCTCAACGCCGCCATCGACCGGCTGGTCGACGCCGGCGAGCGCCGCCTGCTGGTCGACCTCACCGAGCTCACCTTCTGCGACTCCACCGGCATCGCCGCCTTCGTCCGGGGCGACAACCGGGTCGCCGCCGACGGCGGGTGGCTGCGGGTGACCGGAGCCACCGGCCGGGTCGACCGCGTGCTCCAGGTGACGGGGCTCGCCGAGGTGCTGAGGCACCGGTCCGACCGGGCCGACCCGACGGCGCGCTCCGCCGGCTGATGGGCTAGATTTTCCCGCCGGCACAGAGCGCCTCGCGATTCTCCGTTCCACCGACCCGAAGCAGGTAGTGATGGGTGCAGACAGCCCGAGTCCGGTTCGCATCCTGGTGGTGGACGACGACCCGGGTGACGTCCTGATGATCGAGGAGGCCCTCGCGGACTCCGACGTCGACAAGGTCATCGACGTCGTCAGCGACGGCCAGGAGGCGATGGAGTTCCTGCGCCGCGAGGGACGGCACACCGACGCCCGGCGGCCCGACGTCATCCTGCTCGACCTGAACATGCCCCGGATGGACGGGCGGCAGGTGCTCGGCGAGGTCAAGAGCGACGAGGACCTGCGTACCATCCCGATCGTCGTGCTGACCACCTCCAACGCCGACACGGACATCGTGGGCAGCTACACGCTCCAGGCCAACGCCTACGTCACCAAGCCGATCGACCTGGACGACTTCAACGACGTGGTGCGCCGGATCGACGAGTTCTTCGGCCGGGTGGTCGTGCTCCCCAAGCGCGCCTGAGGCGCCTTCGGGCGGATCGTCCCCGCCGGCACCCCGCGGCCCGCCCCGGGCCCGGGCGCGTCCGCATGGTGAACATTTTTCCCGAACCCCCTCCGCCGCCGCCCCCAGCGCCGAGGATCCAGGGTGGGGAAGGAAGCATCAGCTGCCTGGGGGGCGACAGTATGAGGTTCTCCGTCGTTGAGACCGGCTACGACCAGCGGCAGGTCGATTCCTGCCTGGACGAGATGGGTGTCCGGTTGGCCCGGCTCGCCGCGCGGGCGGAGGGCGCCGCGCGGGCCGGGCGCGAGTGGGACGAGATCCGTGACGAGGCGACGGCGCTGCGGGGCCTGCTCCAGCGGCTGGACCTCGGCGACGCGGAGCGGGCCCGGCGCGGGGCGGACGACGCCGACCGCGAGGCGGTCGACCTCCTGGCCCGGGCGCGGATCGAGCTCGACGCCGCCCGCGAGGAGGCCCGGCAGGTGCGCGAGCGCGTCTACGCCGAGGCGGTGCAGGCCCGCCGGGACTTCGAGGAGGCGCTGCACGCCCGGCGCAGGCGCGAGGCCCGGGTGGACCGGATCCTCGACGGGCTGACCGTCGAACCGGTGCCGGCCGACACCCCGACCGCCGCGGCCGGGGTGCCCGGCAGCGGGGTGCCGGCGACCCGGATCGCCGCGCGCGGCGGCGCCGACGCGTCCAGCGAGCCGCCGGGCGGGCGCGCCGGGATCCGCTGACCCCGCCGGTCCGGGCGCGCGCGGCCCCCGGCGCCGTCAGGTCAGCGCGGCGACGACCGTGCCGGCCAGCGCCTCGTGCCGGGCGTACGCGTCGGGGTAGGCCGAGACCTGCACGGCCTGGGCGGCGCCGGCGATGCTCATCTGCTGCCAGCCCGGGACGTCGCGCAGCGCCTCGTAGAAGGCCCGCGCGGCGTACGAGGGGCGCATCAGCTCGCGTACCGTGCCCCAGCCGCTGCTCGGGCGCTGCTGGAACAGGCCCACCGAGTCGTGGTCGGAGCCGCTGCCCTGGTGCGGGTACCGGCTGGACTCCGGAAGCACGTCGCTGGCGAGGTTGTACAGCCGGCTCTCCTGCATCGCGGTCGCCACGGCGACCACCAGGGCGCGGCGGGGCATCTTCAGCTCGACGCCCACGTCGACGATCACCTTGGCGTTGTCCATCTGCGCCTGGGTGAGCCCGGCGACCGGGCGGGGGCGGGGCGGCGGGGCCGGCTTGCGCGGGGCCGGCTTGCGGGTGGCCGAGGGGGTCGGCTTCGGCGTCGGGCTGGGGCTGAGCGTGGGGGAGGGGGAGACGGCCCGGTCCAGCGACCGCGAGGCGCGGTCGTCGTCGACGGACCGCTCGGCCAGCGCCTCGGCCACGGGCTCCCGCGCGGCGTCGGCGTCCTCGCGCGTGCCGGCGAACACGGCCACGCCGAGGCAGCAGGTCACGCCGGTGGCGAGCGCGACCCGGACGGGGGTCGAGGCGAGCAGGGCCCGGCCCCCGCGACGCTGCCGTTCCGGGGCGCGATGACGGCCGGTCGTCCGTTCGGTCGAGGCGGGATCGTCCGGGCGGGTGGCCGGTCGATCCTGGGTCAGCTTCTGGGCGGGGTGGTCGTCGTGGTGCACCCGCCGAGGCTAGAAAGGCGAGCCCCTCTTGCCATCGGCCTGCTTGGTGGCATGCGCCACAATTTGCGCCGATCCGCGGGCCGATTACGCCCGCCGGGCCATTAACTCCGCCATTACCGCTTGTCGCATCTTTCGTCTATGTCAGATAAGGCGTCTCTTATCGGGCGAAGAGTCGATCTTGAGTCGGGGTGGAGGGGTGGGGCGGAGCCTCCACCGAACGGTGGAGGCCGTTCCCGCCCCCCGGACGACCGCGGGTCGGCCCCCGAGGCGACCCGCCCCGGGGCTCGCCCGCCGGGCCGGTCAGTGCCGGCCGTTCTCCGCCGGCGTCACGGTGAGCCGGTGCCGGCTGCCGTCGCCGCTGGAGAAGGGCCAGAGCCGGTCCGCGTGCTCGACCAGCTCGGCCAGCTGTTGCCGGCTGAGCCCGGCGGACGAGATGGACGCGTGCACGTCGGCCCGGTACCGGCCGTCGTCGTCGCGCCCGAGCTTCGCCTCCGCGCGTACCTGCACGGTGTGCGCCTCGTCGGTGATCTCGCCCGCCGCCTCGACCGCCGCGTGGTGCAGGCAGGACGCGAACGCGGCGGCGAGCAGCTGCTCGGGGGTCAGCCCCGAGCAGTGCGGCGCCAGCGGGGACGCCAGGGCAGTGGACAGGCTTCCGTCGTCGGTGCGTACGTGGCCGCCCTCGGCGGTCGCGGTGGCCGTCTCGTTCAGCCAGGAGCTCGATTCCGGCATCGCGTTCCTCCCGTCGCTCACCCGCCCGGCTACCCGGCACCAGGGCGGTGAAACCGCAGGTGGCCGGCGGGAGGGCCGAGGGCACCTGCCGAAGGCGGCCCACGACGCCGGTGCGCCGGACGCTCAGCCGGCCTGGGTGGACCAGTCGGGCAGGGGGGCCGCCTCGGTCACCTCGGCCGCCGCCCGCTCGGTCCACGGCGACATCGCCCCGCCGCGCTGCCGCGGCGGGGTGGGCTGCCGCAGCGGCACGTACACCCGGGCGTCCACCGCCTCCGCCAGCAGCAGTGCCGCCATCAGGCTGGACGGCCGGTCGGCCGGGTCGTCGGCCAGGCAGCTCGCGCACAGGTCGGCCACCTCCGGCGGCAGCCCCTCGATTTCCGGCAGCGGCAGCGGCGGCTGCCGCCGGCGTGCGCCGAGCAGCTGGGTCGTGGTGCCCGCCTGGTACGGCAGCCGGCCGGTCAGGCAGTAGTAGAGCAGGACGCCGAGGGCGTACATGTCGGCGGCCGGGGTGGCGGGCGCCCGCTCCAGCTGTTCCGGCGCGAGGTAGGCCGGCGTGCCGACCACCATCCCCTCCGGCGACCGGTCGGGGGTGCCGGACGGGGTGGCGATGCCGAAGTCGAGCACCTTCACGCCGGCCGGGGTCAGGATCACGTTCGCCGGCTTGACGTCGCGGTGCACGATGCCGTGCGCGTGGGCCGCGGCCAGCGCGGCGCTCACCTCGGCGCAGACCCGGACGGCGATGCGCCAGTCCAGCGGCCCGGCCCGCAGGTGCGCGGCCAGCGTCTCGCCCTCGGCCAGCTCCATGACGATGTAGGGCACCTGTGCCTCGGGAGCCGTTCCGCAGGTGCCGAAGTCGTGCACGAAGGCCACGTTCGGGTGCACCAGCCGGGCGGCGGAGCGGGCCTCCGCGCGGATCCGCTCCACGGAGGTGTCCTGGCCTTCCTGCCCGGGGGACATCACCTTCACCGCGACCGGCCGGTCCAGCACCGCGTCGTGGGCCCGCCAGACCTCCGACATGCCGCCGATGCCGATGCGCTGTTCGAGCCGGTACCGCCCGTCCAGCGTTCTCATCGACCGCTCCCTGTGCTCGTGGCCCGTCCCGCGACAGGCCGCCCGAAAGCTGCGGTACCCGGGCTCCGATCAGGGCAAACCGCTGCCGGATCCGGGCGGCGCCACCCCGCGCTGCGGTAGCTTGCGAGCCAGGGCCGGTGGCGGGGCGGTACGCGGGAAGGGCGGGCGCGGATGAGCGAGGTGACCGTACGCTTCGTCGACGGCCCGGCCCACGACCTGGTCCGGGCGTTGCCCGCCGAGCCGGACGGCTCCCCGCCGGCGCACTGGATCCTGCGCCACCCCGACGGCGCCGGGCCGGCCACGGCCGGCGGGCCGGACCACCTCTACCAGCGCGAGCATCGCGCCGGTGGCGACACCTGGACGATGCGCTTCGTGCACACCTATCCGGTGGGCATGACCGAATGAGACCGCCCGCCGCGCGCCGGGCGGGGCGGCCACCGTGGCGCTCGGCCGCCCGGCCCGTGTTCACCGTCCGGCTGCGGGGCGCCGCCACCGAGGCGTGAGCGCGCCGCGCCGGGGCGGCCGACGCGTGGCCCGGTTTCGACGGCGGCCGGTGCCGGCGCGCGGGTCAGCCTCACCCTGGGCGGGGTGGCGGTCACCGCCGATGTTCAGTCGGCCAGCAGTTCGGCGAGGGCCTGCCCGATCCGGTCGGCGTGCCGCCCGTCCGGGTCCTCGTCGGCGTTGAAGTCGGTGACGCTCATTCCGAGCAGCCGACCCGAGCACACCAGCGGCCGGGCCAGCGCGATCAGGTCGGCCCAGTCCAGGCCGCCCGGCTCCGGGTAGCTGACCGCCGGCAGCACGAGCGGGTCGAGCACGTCGAGGTCGAGGTGCAGCCAGGCCGGCGTCGTACCGACGGCGAGCTCCCGGCCCACCGCCGCCGCGTCGGCGCCGCGGATCCGGGTCGCCGGCACCAGGCGGACGGCCGGGTCGATCCGGGAGGCCTCCCTGCCGTCCGTGGCCCGGTCGAGCGGCCGGTGGCCGAGCACGTGCACCTGGTCGGGGTCGACCAGCGGCCCCTCCCGGTCGAGGACCCCCGCCGGGCCGTGGTCGGTGACGATCGACAGGTCCATGTCCGCCGCCTCGCCGGTGGGCGAGGTGCGGCCGTCCTCGAAGTCGAGGTGGGCGTCGAGGAACCACAGGTCGAAGCCGGCGGGCAGCCCCTGCAGGATGCCCGGCAGGATCGCGCAGTCGCCGCCGAGCACCAGCGGGTGGCGCCCCGTGCCGATCAGCGTCGTCACCCGGACGGCGATCGCGCGGGCGGCGCGGCGCACCTGGTCGACGCCGATCACCCCGGTCTCCGGATCCCGGACCGGGTCGGTGATCAGGGCGTCGATCCCGCCGGCGTCGGCCACGCCCAGCCGGCCCAGCAGCCCGGCGGCCCGCAGCGCGGCGGGCGCCCGGTGCTCGCCCCGGCCGCGTCCGGAGGAGTCGAGGGGAGCGTTCAGCACCGACCATCGCACACCCGGAGGCTAGCCCGAGCGTGGCAGGCTGGGCGGCATGTACCGGGAACGTCCGGCCGGGTTCGCCGGCGCGGTGCTCTGGACCAGCGCCACGACGGCGGGCGCCGCGCCGACCAGGGTGCTCCCCGACGGCTGCGTCGACCTGCTCTGGTCGAGCCGCCTCGGGCTCGTGGTGGCCGGGCCGGACCGCACCGCCCACCTCGGCGGAGGCGGGCCGGCGGAGCGCTGGGTGGGGCTGCGGCTGCCGCCGGGCACCGGCCCGGCGGTGCTCGGCGTACCGGCGATCGAGCTGCGCGACCGGCGGGTGCCCCTGGCCGAGCTGTGGGGCGAGCGGGACGTGGCCCGGCTGGCCGAGCGGGCGGAGACGGCCCCGGCCGACGTGCTCACGCAGATCGCCGCGCGGCGGCTGCGGGCGGCCGGCGGGCCCGATCCGCTGGGCGCCCGGGTGGCCGCCGCGCTGGC
>NZ_JBFABA010000053.1:0-39209 GCF_040640115.1 Micromonospora sp. NPDC023644
CGTCTCGCGGGGGGGCCGCGGGGGGGGGGGTCCCGGGGGTCCCCGGGGGCGGGGGCGTCCCGGGATCCGATTCCGCCGGCGGGTCCGGTGGCGACGGGCCGCCGGGTGCCGCCGAGGTACGCCGCGCCGCGCTGGTGTCGAAGCTGCTGCTCAACGTGTTCGCCACCGGCCACGGGGCGGTCGACGCCGGCCAGCTGGCCCGGTGGCAGTCCGACGCCGGCTGGTTCGAGCAGGCCCTCGGGATGGAACCCGGCGGGCTGCGCCGGCAGGGCGGCGACGGCCTGGGCAAGGTGCTGGCCGGCCTCGAGGGCGACCTGGTCCGCCGGATGCACCTGCGGGAGGTGCTGGCCGATCCGGTGCTGGCCAGCCGGCTGACGCCGAGCATGTCGCTGATCGAGCAGCTGCTGCGGGACAAGTCCAACCTCTCCGGGGTGGCCCTGGCCAACGCCAAGGCGCTCATCCGCCGGTTCGTCGACGAGGTCGCCGAGGTGCTGCGCACCCAGGTCGCGCAGACCAGCGTCGGCGTCGTCGACCGGTCCGTGCCGCCGAAGCGGGTCTACCGCAACCTCGACCTCGACCGCACCATCTGGCAGAACCTGACCAACTGGAGCCCGGAGGACGAGCGCCTCTACGTCGACCGGCTCTACTACCGGCAGACCGCCCGCCGGGTCACCCCGGCCCGGCTGATCGTGGTGGTGGACCAGTCGGGCTCGATGGTCGACTCGATGGTCAACTGCACCATCCTCGCGTCGATCTTCGCCGGCCTGCCCAAGGTGGACGTGCACCTGATCGCGTACGACACGCGGGCGCTGGACCTGACGCCGTGGGTGCACGACCCGTTCGAGGTGCTGCTGCGCACCAAGCTGGGCGGCGGCAACGACGGCCCGGTCGCCATGGCGCTGGCCCGCCCGAAGATCGTCGAGCCGAGGAACACGGTCATGGTGTGGATCTCGGACTTCTACGAGTTCGACCGCTCCCAGCCGTTGTTCGACGGCATCGAGGCGGTGCACCGCTCCGGGGTGCGCTTCATCCCGGTCGGCTCGGTCAACAGCTCGGGCCAGCAGAGCGTCAACCCCTGGTTCCGGCAGCGCTTCAAGGACCTGGGCACGCCGGTCATCTCCGGCCACATCCGCAAACTCGTCTTCGAGCTCAAGAGCTTCCTCACCTAGGAGAACAACCCCTCATGTCCGAGATGCTCCGCGCCCCCGCCGAGGTCAAGTACGCCGAGGAACTCGACTTCCTGGAGTCGGTCGACACCGACCCAAAGCCGTTCTCGTGGCGGCTGAGCCCGCGGATGGTCCGACTGTTCATCCTCGGCTCGGAACGGGCCGACGGGCTCGACCGGGAGATCCCGCAGAAGTGGTTCGGCGACCGCACGTTCGTCGAACGCAGCATCGTCACCCTGGCATCGGACCGGGGCCTGCTGCTGATCGGCGACCCGGGCACCGGCAAGAGCTGGCTGGCCGAGCTGCTGGCCGCCGCCGTCAGCCGCAACTCGACCCTCGTGGTCCAGGGCACCGCCGGCACCACCGAGGACCATATCAAGTACTCGTGGAACGTCTCCATGGTCATCGCCCGGGGACAGTCCCGGGAGTCCATGATCCCCTCGCCCATCATGACGGCGATGGAGCAGGGCACCATCGGCCGGTTCGAGGAGCTGACCCGCTCCACCAGCGACGTGCAGGACGCGCTGATCTCGATCCTGTCGGAGAAGTACGTCTCCATCCCGGAGCTGGACCACGACAACATCGTCTTCGCCAAGCCGGGCTTCTCGATCATCGCCACCGCGAACAGCCGGGACCGGGGCGTGAACGACCTCTCCTCCGCGCTCAAGCGGCGGTTCAACTTCGTCCGGATCCCCGTGGTGACCAACAAGCGCAGCGAGGCGGAGATCGTCCGCTTCCGCACGGAGGAACTGCTGCGCCGGCACCAGATCACGCTCGACGTGCCGCCCACCCTGCTGGACATCCTGTTGCAGAGCTTCGCCGACCTGCGCGCCGCCGCATCCTCGGCGACCAGCGACGACGAGAAGCTGGAGTCGGCGCTGTCCACTGCCGAGCAGATCGGTGTCCTGGAGGACGCCATCCTGCACAGCCAGTTCTTCGGCGACCGCACCCTGCGCGCCGCGACGCTGGCCGGGTCGCTGGTGGGCTCGCTGGCCCGCCGCAGCCCGGAGGACCTGGCGATCCTCAACAAGTACCTGCACGGGGTGGTCGAGCCGCGGGCCAAGCAGGACGGGGGCCCCTGGGAGGGCTTCCTGGACGGCGGCCGCCAGGCGATCGCCGCCCTGTCGTGACCGCCCCGACCACGGCCGGGCCGTTCGGCGCGCTGCGGGAGCAGCTGACCGCCGCCGCCAGCGCCTTCGCCGGCAGCTCGGGTGCCGTCGCGGAGATCCTGGCCGGCATGGTCGACGACGTCGACCGTGCCCTCGCCGAGGAACTGGAGATCTTCCCGGTCTGCCACCACTCCCCGTCGTCCGCGCTGGCCATGGTCCGCAGGCTCCGCGCGAAGCAGCCGAAGGTGATCTACCTGGAGCTCTGCGAGGACCTCCAGCCGCTGCTGGGCGAGCTGCGCAACTGCCGCCTCCCGGTGGCCGTGCAGGCGTTCGCCTCGGAGCTGGACGGCTTTCCGGCCGACTGGGGGCCGCTCAGCGTGGTCGCGCCGATCACCGAGGCCAGCGCCGAATACCAGGCCATCGCGTACGCGCTGGAGACGCCGGGCGTCGAGCTGGTGCTGGTGGACCGCTCGACCGACCACGTCTTCCAGTGGCTGCCCCGCCCGCCCGGCACCGTCGACGAGGCCCCGTCCGGCGGGGACGTCGAGGCCGCCGCGCCGGCGGGGGAGGAGGCGGCCCTGCACGGCGACGCCGTCGGGGTCGAGATCGGCGACCTGCGGCCCCGCTTCGCGGAGCTGGAGGCGTACCTGCTGCACCACGGCAAGGTCCGGCACTGGTCGGAGTGGTGGGACCAGTACGTCGAACAGCCGCTGGCCGACGCCGACCACGACACCTACCGGCAGGTGATGGTGCTGATCGGCAGCCTGTTCCGGCGGCTGCGCCCGGCCGGGTCGGAGCGGCAGGACCGAGACGAGGACCGCGAGCGCCACATGTGGACCCGGATGCGGCAGCACCTCGCCGCCTCCGGGGCCGATCCCGCCGACTGCCTCTACGTCTGCGGCGCGTTCCACGCCGCCAGCCGGGTGGAGCAGTTCGGGTTGGCCGCCGACGCCCCGTTCGAGGTCGGCCCGCGCACCGGCACCCGGTGGCACTACGGGCTCATCCCGTCCAGCCACTCCGCCATCGAGGCGCAGTTCGGCCTCGCCCCCGGCTCGGTGTCGATCGCCGCCGCCACCTGGACCAAGGCGGTCGCCCGCACCGGGCTGAGCCCGTTCCGGCTGGAGGGGCAGCGCGGCGGCCGGACCCGCGGCAGCGGGCGTCGCCGCGCCACCCCGGCCCCCGGGCCCGCCGCCGAAGTCGCCGACCGGCTCTCGGGATACCTGGCGGCGCCGCCGGTGGCGCAGGGCCTGGACGAGGCGGAGCTGCGGGGCTGGTGCGTCGACATCGTCCGGCTGGCCCGGCGCAACGGCTACCTGGCCAGCACCGCCGACGCGATCGCCGTCTTCGAGACGTCGATCCTCCTCGCCGGCCTGCGCAACCGCGCCCGCCCCACGCCGTACGACTTCGCCGACGCGGCGGTCACCTGCATCGAGAAGGACGTCGTCCCGGGCCGCCGGGACGTCCGCCGGCTCTGCGAGATCCTCTTCGGGGGCGACCGGGTCGGTCAGGTGGGCTACGAGGCCCTTCCGCCGCTCGCCCGCGACGTCCACGACCGGCTCGGCCCGCTCGGGCTGGACCTGGAGAAGCGCACGATCCAGCGGGCCCTGGTGGACCTTCGGGCCAACCCCGAGCTGGTGCCCTGCTCGGACCTGCTGTGGCGGCTGCGGCACCTGCTGCCCCGCGACGCGGTCCGGCCCATCATGGGCGAGCGCCGGTTGGGGCACCGCTCGATCCAGGAGAGCTGGGACCTGGCCCTCGGCCGCAGCCAACGGGCGCTCATCGAGCTGGGCTACGAGGGAGTGACCGTCGAGCAGGTGCTGGAGCAGCGCCTGCGCCGCGCCGTCCGGGGCCCGAACGCGACGGCCTCGGTCGCGCTGGAGGCCGTCGAGGACGCCATCCGGCTGCTCGACAGCCCGCGCCTGGTCGACGAGCTGGGCACCCGGGCGGTGGAGCTGCTCGCCGCCGAACGCACCGTCGACGACGCCCCCGAGGTGCTGCGCCGGATCCGGCGGCTGCTGGCCCACCACCGCGCCACCGGGCCGCTGCCGGCCTGGTGCGAGGCGTTCGTGACCACCGGGTACGCGCACTACTGCACCCTGCTGCCCAGCGCCTTCCTCGACGAGGAGAGCGGCGTGCGCCAGGTCGGCGCCATGCTGGGCTTCCTGTTCAGCATGGAGAGCCTGGCGCTCTCCCTGGGCTGCGACCGGTCCCAGCTCGAACTCGCCGTCGCACAGTCCCACCCGGAGGTGCCGGCCAAGGTGGCGCTGCTCTGGGCCGCCCGGCACCAGCTGGGCCTGCTGCCCCTGGCCGAGTTGCGCGAGCGGTGTGCCGCGCTGCTCGCCAACCCGCTGGTGGTGCCCGCCTTCCCGCAGTACCTCAGCGGCTTCGTGCAGGCCCTGGAGCCGGTGCCGGGGCTCGCCCCGTTCGTCGTGGAGGTGATGTCGTCCGCGTTCGCCCGGCTGCCCGACCCGGTCCTGCTGCCCTGGCTGCCCACGCTGATCACCACCCTGCGCGAGCACGGCGCGGAGCTGGTGCCGCTGCTGGTGCGGGAGGCGGGGCGTACGTTCCCCGGTTCACTGGCCGCGCTGGACGCCTGGGTGCCGCCGTGGTCGGCCTCGGCGGCACCGCCGGCGCCGGCGGTCCCCGCCGTGGTGTCCGGGCCGGTGTCCTCCCTGCTGGCGGCCCACCCGCAGAGCGTGGACGCCGTCGCCGCGCTGCTCGGCTGCGACGGCGGCTGGCGCGAGCCGGGCGCCACCGCCACCGTCGTCCCCGCCGGGCTGACCGCCCTACTGGCCGCGCACCCGGAGACCGTCGACGCCGTGGCCGACCTGCTGGCGGCGACCCCGCGCTGACCGGGGATCCGTCCGTCGGCGGACGGATTTCCGGCGGGTCGTCGATCCGGGCCCGCTCCGTTCGTGTGGAGGATGAGAGGCCGGCGGTTCCGCCGGCCGCCGACGCGAGGAGAGGCCATGAGGCAGTACCTGCTCAGCATCTACCACCCCGACGGCGAGGGGACGCCCGACCCGGAGTTCCTGGCCGGGGTGATGCGCGAGCTGGGCGCCATCCGGGAGGAGCTGGAGGCGGCCGGCTGCTGGGTGTTCGGCCAGGGGCTGCACGCTCCGGACACGGCGACCGTGCTGCGGCCGTCCGACGGCGAGGTGCTGGTCACCGACGGGCCGTTCGTCGAGGGCAAGGAGTACCTCGGCGGCTTCACCATCCTCCGGGCGCCCGACCTCGACGCCGCGCTGGCCTGGGGCCGCCGGTACGCGCTCGCCACCACCCTGCCGATCGAGGTGCGCCCCTTCCAGGGCGAGGACTGACCTTGCCCGACGTGGAGGCGGTGTTCCGCGCGGAGTACGGCCGCGCGGTCGCCGTCCTGGTCCGCCTCCTCGGCGACATCGACCTCGCCGAGGAGGCGGTGCAGGAGGCGTTCACGGTGGCGGTGGCGCGGTGGCCCGAGACCGGGCCGCCGCCCAGCCCGGCCGGCTGGATCATCACCACCGCCCGGAACCGGGCCGTCGACCGGCTGCGGCGGGAGGCCTCCCGCGCCGACCGGCACGCCCAGGCGGCCCTGCTGCACGTCCGCGACGTACCGGCCGAGGAGGGACCCGTGCGCGACGACCGGCTCCGCCTGATCTTCACCTGCTGCCATCCGGCGCTCGGCCCCGCCGCCCGGGTCGCGCTGACCCTGCGGCTGCTGGGCGGGCTGGGCACCGCCGAGATCGCCCGCGCGTTCCTGGTGTCGGAAGCGACCATGGCCCAGCGGATCGTCCGCGCCAAGGCCAAGATCCGCGACGCCGGGATCCCGTACCGGGTGCCCGGCGACGCCGACCTGCCCGACCGGCTCTCCGCCGTGCTGGCCGTGCTCTACCTGATCTTCACCGAGGGGCACACCGCCAGCTCCGGCGACCGGCTCGTCCGCGACGACCTGTGCGCCGAGGCGATCCGGCTGGGCCGGCTGCTGGTGGAGCTCATGCCGGATGAGCCGGAGGCGCTGGGGCTGCTGGCGCTGATGCTGCTCACCGAGGCGCGCCGCCCCGCCCGCACCACGGCCGACGGCGCGCTGGTGCCGCTGCCCGAGCAGGACCGCCGCCGGTGGGACGCCGGGCTCGTCGCCGAGGGGCAGGCCCTCGTCCGCCGCTGCCTGCGCCGCGACCGGCCCGGGCCGTACCAGATCCAGGCCGCGATCGCCGCCGTGCACAGCGACGCGCCCGACACCGCCGGCACCGACTGGGCACAGATCCTCACGTTGTACGACCAGCTCACCGCGTACGCCCCCGGGCCGGTGGTGGCGCTGAACCGGGCCGTCGCGCTCGCCGAGGTGGCCGGGCCGGCCGCGGCGCTGGCCGCCGTCGAGCGCCTCGACCTGGCCGGCTACCACGTGTTCCACGCCGTCCGGGCGGACCTGCTGCGGCGGCTGGGCCGGGCGGGGGAGGCGGCGCAGGCGTACCGGACGGCCGCCGAGCGGACGGACAACGCGGCCGAACGCGCCTTTCTGGCCGCGCGGGCGACGTCGACGCTGACGGGCGGATGACGCCCTCGTCCTGCGCGTTTGCCCGTGCGGCGGGCCGGGAACCCGGGTCGTCCGGCAGCGCGGCGCCCGGCGCGCCGCCCGACGAACGGACGCCGAGCGCCCATGACGTACCGTCCGGCAGTTGCCACCGCTTCCGACCCGACCACGTTGACGCTCGGGGTCGAGGAGGAGTACCTCCTGCTCGACCCGCGGACCGGGGAGAGCCTGCCGGTCGCCGACCGGGTGCTCACCGCCCTGTCCGGCAGCGCGCGGGACCAGAGCCGCCAGGAGTTCCGGCACAGCATGGTGGAGATGGTCACGCCGGTCACCGCCGACCTGGCCGAGCTGCGCGCGCACCTGGTGGCGCTGCGCCGCTCCGCCGGCGACGCCGCCGAGGCCGCCGGGGCCCGGCTCGTCGCGGTCGGTGCCACGCCCGTGCACGAGCCGCACCGGACGGTGCCGGACAAACCGCGCTACCACGCCATGTCCCGGCGGTTCGGGCCGGTCGCGCACGACCCGGCCGTCTGCGGCTGCCACGTGCACGTCGGGATGCCCGACCGCGAACTGGCCGTCCAGGTCTGCAACCACCTGCGTCCGTGGCTGCCGGTGGTGCAGGCGATCACCGCCAACTCGCCGCTGCACGACGGCCGGGACACCGGACACGCCAGTTGGCGCTCCATGCAGCTGGAACGCTGGCCCAGCATCGGGCCGACCCCGCACTTCGAGTCGGTCGCCGACTACGAGGCGACGGTGGCGGAGCTGATCAACGCCGGGATCATGCTCGACGCGGCGATGGTCTACTGGTACGCGCGCCCGTCGGCCGCGTACCCCACGGTGGAGGTGCGGGTGGGCGACGTCTGCCCGGCTGTGGACGACACCGTGCTGGTCGCCGGGCTGGTCCGCGCGCTCGTCGCGACGATGGCCGACGACGTCCGCGCCGGGGTCCCCGCCCGACGGATCCGGGACTGCCTGGTCTCCGCCGCGCACTGGCGGGCCGCCCACGACGGGCTGGAGGGCGACCTGATCGACCTGCGCGCCGGCGTCGCCCGTCCCGCCTGGGACCTGGTCGGCGAACTCGTCGACACGGTCGCGCCGGCCCTGGCCCGGCACGGCGACCTCGACTACGTACGCGACCAGCTGGTGCGGCTGCGCCGGGACGGCAACGGCGCCACCCGGCAGCGCCGCGTCATGGCGCGTACCGGCGACGACGTGCGCGCCGTCCTGGACCACCTGGCCGCCGAGACCCGCGCCGGCTGAGCCCTCCCGCCGTCGGCACCCGGCCACTTGCCCGAACCCGTCGGGACGGTACGCGGACCGTCGCCGCAGGCCCCCGGCAGGCCCCCGCTCGGCCCTCGGCCGGCTTTCGGCGCGGCGGTGCCGGGGGCGGTCAGCGGACGTCGTGGGACTGGAGCCAGAGTTCCAGCAGGCCGAGCTGCCAGAGCTTGTTGCTGCCGGCGGCGGCCTGCGCGCGGTCCGGCTCGGCCAGCAGCTCGGCGACGTACTCGCGGCGGAACAGGCCCCGCTCGCGGGCGGCGGGGGCGGCGAGGGCCTCGGCGACGAGCTGGCGCACCGGTCCGTCGACGTTGCGCAGCGCCGGCACCGGGAAGTAGCCCTTCGGCCGGTCGACGACCTCGGCGGGTAGCACCCGGCGGGCCACCTCCTTGAGCACGCCCTTGCCGCCGTCGGCCACCTTGTGCTCGGGCGGGCAGGCCGCCGCCAGGGCGACCAGATCCTGGTCGAGGAACGGGGTGCGCACCTCCAGTCCCCAGGCCATGCTCATGCTGTCCACCCGCTTGACCGGGTCGTCGGGGAGCATCAGGTGGGTGTCCAGGCGCAGCACCGCGTCCAGCGCGGTCTCCGCGCCGGGCGCGGCCAGGTCCGCCGCGAGCAGCTCGCGGCTGGCGTCACGGTCGCAGGCGTACGCCGGGTCGACCACCCGGTTCAGCTCGGCGTGGTCCCGGTCGAAGAACGCGTCGGCGAAGGCCGCCGCCGCGCCGTCGCGGGGCACCCGCGCGAGGGGCTGGTGGTAGCCGTAGCCGGCGAAGACCTCGTCGGCGCCCTGGCCGGACTGGGCCACCTTGACGTGCCGGGCCACCTGCTCGGAGAGCAGGTGGAAGGCGACCACGTCGTGGCTGCCCATCGGCTCGGTCATCGCGTGGACGGTGCGCCGTACCGCCGGGACGAGGTCGTCGTCGGCGAGCCGGATGCGGTGGTGGTCGGTGCCGAAGGCGCGGGCGACCAGGTCGGAGTAGTGGAACTCGTCGCCGGCCTCGCCGCCGCGGCTGTCGAAGCCGATGCTGAAGGTCTGCAGGTGCTGCTGCCCGGCCTCGGCGAGCAGGGCCACGATCATGCTGGAGTCCAGGCCGCCGGAGAGCAGCACGCCGACGGGGACGTCGGCGACGAGCCGCCGTCGTACCGCCTCGCGCAGCGCCTCCCCGACGGCGGCCCGCCAGTCCCCGGCGTCCATGCCGGCGTGGGCGGGGTCCCGGGTGTAGTCGGGCCGCCAGTAGACGTGCTGGCGGCTGCGCCCGTCGGCCTCGACGACGCGCACGGTGGCCGGGGGGAGCTTGCGCACCCCGCGCAGGACGGTCCGGGGCGCCGGCACGATGGAGTGCCAGGAGAGGTAGTGGTGCAGCGCCACGGGGTCGATCGTGGTGTCCACGTCGCCGGCGCGCAGCAGGGCCGGCAGGGTGGAGGCGAAGCGCAGCCGGCCGGGTGACTCCGCGAGGTAGAGCGGCTTGATGCCGAGCCGGTCGCGGGCGAGCACCAGCCGACGCCGCCGGCGGTCCACCAGCACGACGGCGAACATGCCGACCAGGTGCGCGACGAAGTCCTCGCCCCACTGCGCGTAGGCCACCAGGACGACCTCGGTGTCGCTGGTGGAGTGGAAGGTGTGGCCGGCGTCGCGCAGCTCCTCGCGCAGCTGGGGGTAGTTGTAGACGCAGCCGTTGAAGATCAGCGCCAACCCGAGGTCCTCCCGGACCATCGGCTGGGCGCCGGCCTCGGTGAGGTCGATGACGGTGAGCCGACGGTGCCCGAGGGTCACCCAGCCGTCGTTGAAGAGGCCCTCGCCGTCGGGGCCGCGGGAGCGCATCGCCTCGCTCATCCGCCTCACCGCGTCGGCGTCCGGCGTCGATCCGTCGAACCTGGCCTCGCCGCTGATGCCGCACATCGTCAGCGGCCACCGGACTTCCGGGGCACCGGACCCACCGTCACCACTCCTGTCGGCGTCGAAGGTGCCGGACCGTCCGCTTGGAGGGGGTCCGGTCCCGTCGGCAGGACGGGCGGCTGGGCTACCCGTCACCGGGGGCGGCAAACCCCGGCCGTGCCCGGTCGCGGGCGTCGGCGGGCGCCGGGTCGCGGGCGGCCGGTCAGTCGCGCAGCGTACGCAGGATGCGGGCGAGCTGTTCCCGGTCGGCGGGTGCGAGTCGGCCGAACAGCTCCTCGGCGGCGGCCCGGCGGGCGGCGTGGATGGCGGCGCCGGCGCGCGTGCCCTCCTCGGTCGGCGTGACCAGGGTGGCGCGCCGGTCCGCCGGGTCGGGCCGGCGCCGCACGAGCCCGCGCGCCTCGAGGTCGTCCACGACCTCGGTGGCCGAGCGCGGGGCGATGCGCAGGTGCTCGGCGAGCGCGCTGAGCCGCAGCGCGCCGTGCCGGAGCAGCATGCCGAGCGCCCGGGACTGGCCGGGCGTCACGTCCCAGGGTGCGAGCGCCTCGCCCGTGCGGTGGCGCAGCCGCCGGGTCACCGCCCGGAACGCCTCGGCCAGGCCGTCCTCGGTGCTGTCGGTGTCTGCCGTCACGGGGAATACCGTAGCAGCGGAAGCTGTTGCTCCCTCATGTTGAGGTAACCTCAGCATTGTCTACGTGAGGAAGTATCCCTTGGAACCCGTCCCCTCCGGCCGCGACCGCGGCCCCCGCAAGGTCAGCGCCGCCGAGAAGGAGCAGGCGCGCCAGGTGTCGCTGCGGCGCATCGGCGCGCTCTTCGCCCGGCACCGGGCAGCGCTCGCCGCCGTCACCGCGATCATCGTGGTCTCCTCTGTGCTCGCCATGGCCTCTCCCTTCCTGCTCCGCGCCGTGATCGACCGGGCCCTGCCGGAGCGCGACCTGGCGCTGCTGGTCCGGCTGGTGGCCGGCATGGTCGCGGTCGCCGCCGTGACCTCGGTGCTGGGCGTGGCGCAGACCTGGATCTCCACCCGGGTCGGCCAGCAGGTCATGCACCGGCTGCGCACCGACGTCTTCACCCACCTGCAACGGCAGTCGCTGGCGTTCTTCACCCGCACCCGCACCGGCGAGGTGCAGTCCCGGATCACCAACGACATCGGCGGCATGCAGAGCGTGGTCACCTCGACCGCCACCTCGATCGCGGCCAACCTGACCACCGTGGTCGCCACCGCGGCGGCGATGGTCGCGCTCTCCTGGCGGCTCTCCCTGGTCTCCCTCGTCGTGCTGCCGCCGGCCATCTGGCTGACCCGCCGGGTCGCCCACCTGCGCCGCGAGATCACCGCGCAGCGCCAGCGCGAGCTCGCCGACCTCAACGTCACGGTCGACGAGGGGCTCTCGGTCAGCGGCGTGCACCTGGCCAAGACCCTCGGCACCGGCCCCGCCCTGGCCGCGCGCTTCGCCGCCTCGTCGGCCCGTCTGGTCGATCTGGAGCTGCGCTCCGAACTCGCCGGCCGCTGGCGGATGGCCACGATGAGCGTCGTCTTCGCTGCCATCCCGGCCGTCATCTACCTCAGCGCCGGCCTGCCCGGCGCCGCCGGCACGCTCAGCATCGGCACCCTGGTCGCCTTCACCGCGTTGCAGGGCGGGCTGTTCCGCCCGCTGATGGGCCTGCTCAACGTGGGCGTCTCGGTGACCGCCTCGCTGGCGCTGTTCGCCCGGATCTTCGAGTACCTGGACCTGCCGGTCGAGGTGGACGACCCCGCCGAGCCGGTCGACGTCGACCCCCGCCGGGTCCGGGGCGAGCTGCGCCTCACCGACGTCACCTTCCGCTACCCGGGCAGCGACACCGCCGCCGTCGCGGGGATCACCCTCGACGTGCCGGCCGGCACTGGCCTGGCCCTGGTCGGCGAGACCGGCTCCGGCAAGAGCACCCTCGCCGCGCTCGTCAGCCGGCTGCACGACCCGACAAGCGGCCGGATCACCGTCGACGGCGTCGACCTGCGCGACCTGCGCCTGGCCGACCTGGCCGCGATCGTCGGCGTGGTCAGCCAGGAGACGTACCTGCTGCACACCACCGTGCGGGAGAACCTGCGCTACGCCCGTCAGGACGCTACCGACGCCGAGATCGAAGCCGCCGCCCGCGCCGCCCAGATCCACGACCTGATCGCCGGGCTGCCCGACGGGTACGACACGGTCGTCGGCTCACGGGGCCACCGCTTCTCCGGCGGCGAGAAGCAGCGCCTCGCGATCGCCCGTACGCTGCTGCGCGACCCGCGCATCCTGATCCTCGACGAGGCCACGAGCGCGCTGGACACCGAGACCGAACGCGCCGTGCAGCGCGCGTTCGACGAGGTGGCCCGGGGCCGCACCACCATCACCATCGCGCACCGGCTCTCCACTGTGCGCAACGCGGACCGGATCGCCGTGCTCGACCACGGCCGCATCGTGGAGTCCGGCAGCCACGACGGCCTGCTGGAGCGCGCCGGCCGCTACGCCACCCTCGCCGCCTGACGGGGGCACCGCCGCCGTCTCAAAACCGTCGCAATATCCGTCTCATTATTCCGCGCCGGCCGGGTCGAGGTGGCGGTAGAGGGTGGCCCGGGAGACCCCGAGCGCGGCGGCGATCTCGTTCGCCGAGTGGCTGCCCTCGGCGTGCATCCGCCGGGCCGTCTCGACCTGCTCCGGGCCCATCGCCCGTGGCCGCCCCGGCCGGCGCCGAACCCCCGCCGTGCCCGTGTCGCCAACCGGTCCGGAGGCGCCGGCCGGGCCGGTGCCGGCCGGGTCGCCGAGCAGGCGGCGTACCCCGTCGAGCATGTCGGCCCGCAGCACCTCGTCCGGCACGTCGGCGAAGAAGACGATCGGGTCGCTGCACATGGCGACCGCCTGCACCGCCCGCACCCGCTCCCGGCGCCCCGCGTCCACCCCGGCGATCAGGTCGTTGGCCCGCATCGCGATCCGCATCAGACGGTGGAAGGTGTCGCCCCGGGTGATCAGCGCGATGTCGTGGAAGAGCATGCCGAGCGGGCGGCGATGGGTCAGCATCGTCTCGACCCAGCCCTCCAGCACCGCCCAGCGGGCTCGCTCGGCCGGCCCCGCCTCGGCCGTGTCGAGCAGCGCCTCCAGGTCGGACACCAGCGGCTCGATCAGGGCGGTGAGCAGGTGCTCCTTGGTGGGGAAGTGGTAGAGGATCGCGGCCTTGGTCAGCCGCAGCCGCTCGCCGATCTGCCGCAGCGGCGTGCGCTGGTAGCCGTGCTCGGCGAACAGGTCGAGCGCGGCGCGCAGGATCCGGGTACGCGTGTCGTCGGGCGCCTCGACGGTCATGGCGGCAAGCCTAGCCGCGACTGACCGGTGGCAGGCGACACCGTTGATTCGGCTGACCGGCGGTCAGTACAGTGGGGTCGTCGGCACCACCAGCGGCAGGAGGGCTCATGCCCGTCATCTCCATCGAGGACCTGGTCAAGACATTCGGCAGCGTCCGCGCGCTCGACGGGCTCGACCTGCGGGTCGGGGCGGGGGAGGTGCACGGCTTCCTCGGCCCCAACGGCTCCGGCAAGTCCACCACCATCCGCGTCCTGCTCGGCCTGCTGCGCCGCGACGCGGGCGACGTGCGGGTGTTCGACGCCGACCCCTGGCGGGACGCGGTCGCCCTGCACCGCCGCCTGGCGTACGTGCCCGGCGACGTGAACCTGTGGCCCAACCTCTCCGGCGGCGAGGCCATCGACCTCTTCGGCCAGCTGCGCGGCGGCCTCGACCGGCGTCGCCGCGACGCTCTGCTGGAGCGCTTCGACCTCGACCCGACGCGCAAGTGCCGCACCTACTCGAAGGGCAACCGGCAGAAGGTCGCCATCGTCGCCGCCTTCGCCTCGAACGTCGAGCTCTACGTGCTCGACGAGCCGACCTCCGGGCTCGACCCGCTGATGGAGGCCGTGTTCCAGGACGAGGTCCGGCAGCTCACGCGCGACGGCGCCACCGTCCTGCTCTCCAGCCACGTGCTGGCCGAGGTCGAGGCGCTCTGCGACCGGGTCAGCATCATCCGCGAAGGCCGCACCGTCGAGTCCGGCACCCTGACCGAGCTGCGCCACCTGACGCGTACGGCGGTGACGGTGGAGACCGCGCGACCGGCGACGGGCCTGGACGCCCTGCCCGGCGTCCACGAGGTCCGCGAGGTCGACGGGCGCACCCACCTGGAGGTCGAGCCCGTCCACCTCGACGAACTGCTCGGGCACCTCGTCGGCTTCGGCGTCCGCGCGCTGACCAGTGCCCCGCCCACCCTGGAGGAGCTGTTCCTGCGCCACTACGGCGACGAGCGCCCCGCCGTCGGGGCCGGCCCCTCCGCGCCGGCGGCGGGCCCGACCGACGGCCGTCGCCCCGGCGCCGACCGCCCGGCGGGTGCCCGGTGAGCGCGTTCACCGGCACCGGGCGGCTCGCGCGGCTCGTGCTGCGCCGCGACCGGGTCCGGCTCGCCGTCTGGGTGCTCGGCACGCCCCTGCTCGGCTACGCCCTCGCCGGCAGCGTCAAGGGCTTCTACCCGGACGAGGCGGCCCGCGTCGGGTACGCCAGCACCTCGGCGTCCAGCCTGGTCGCCCGCGCGTTCAACGGGCCGATCGTCGGCGCCGACCTCGGCGCGGTGGTGGTCGCCGAGACGTACGTGACGCTGGCCCTGCTCGCCGCGCTGCTGAGCACCTTCGCGGTGGTGCGGCACACCCGGCAGAACGAGGAGACCGGCCGGGCGGAGCTGCTCGGCGCCTCCGTCGTCGGCCGGTACGCGCTGCTCACCGCCGCCCTGCTGGTGGTCGTCACGGCGAACGTGGCCGCCACGGTCCTGCTCGCCGCCGCCCTGGCCGGCGCCGGCCTGCCGCTCGCCGGGTCCGTCGCCGCGGCCGCCGCCGTCGGTGGCGTCGGGGTGGCGTTCACCGGCGTCGCCGCCGTCACCGCGCAGCTGTCGGTCACCTCCCGGGGCGCCAACGCGCTCGCCGCCGCCGCCGTCGGGATCGCCTTCCTGCTCCGCGCGGCCGGTGACGTCCTGGGCGAGCAGACCGACGGCGGCCTGCGGGTGGTCAGCGCCTGGCCGTCCTGGCTCTCGCCGCTCGGCTGGGGCAACCAGGTCCGCGCCTTCGGGGGCGAACGCTGGTGGGTGCTGGCGCTGCCCGTCGCGCTGCTGGTCGCCGGGGTGGCGTGCGCCTACGCCCTCGCCGAGCGGCGGGACATCGGCGCCGGGCTCGTCGCGCCCCGGCGCGGGCCGGCCACCGCCGCGCCCGGGCTGCTCAGCCCCGCCGGGCTGGCCTGGCGGTTGCAGCGCGGCGCGTTGCTCGGCTGGGCGGTCGGGGTGGCGGTGCTCGGGTTCTCGATGGGCATCGCCGGCGACGAGTTCAACGCCATGATCGAGGAGAACCCGGCCGCCGCCGAGGCGATCAGCGCCATGGGCGGCGGCGCGCGGCTGATCGACGCGTACCTGGCGGCGATGCTGGGGCTGTTCGCGCTGACCATCGGGGCGTACGTCGTGCAGGCGCTGCTGCGCACGCGCGGCGACGAGACCGACGGGGTGCTGGAGGCGGTGCTGGCCACCGCGGTCGGCCGCACCCGCTGGCTGGCCACCCAGGTGGTCGCGGCGGCGCTCGGCGCGCTCGCCCTGGTGCTGCTGGGCGGGCTCACCACCGGGCTCGGCTACGGCCTGGTCGCCGGCGACCCCCTCGGCCGGGCGGTCGAGCTGGGCGGGGCGGCGCTGGTGCGGATGCCGGCGCTGCTGGTGGTCGTCGGGGTGGTGACGGCGCTGTTCGGGCTGCTGCCCCGCTGGTCGGTGGCGCTGTCCTGGGCGGCGCTGATCGCGTTCCTGCTGCTCGGGCAGCTCGGCGCGGTGCTCGACCTGCCGCAGGCGGTGCTGAACCTGTCGCCGTACACCCATGTGCCGTCGGCGCCGGCGGTCGACCCGGCGGCGCTGCCGCTGGTCGTGCTGACGGCGGTGGCGGCGGCGCTGCTGGCGGCCGGGACGGCCGGCTTCCGCCGCCGCGACGTCCCGAGCTGACCGGGTGCGGGGCGGCCCGCGTGGTGTCACGGGGCGGCGAGCGGTTCCCGCGATCCGGTGTCGAGCAGCCCGGTCACCCGTGCGATCGCGTCGCGGATCATCGTGCCGTACCCGTCGTCCGGCAACTCGGCGGCGAGGGGCGCCGCGATCGTCAGATGGTGCCGGGCGCGTGCGACGTCACCGGCACGGCGGTACCCGTCGGCGAGGTTGAGGTGCAGGGACGGCAGGAGGGCACGGACCTGCAACGACGCGTGGTGCCGCTGGACGCGTTCGTCGCTGAGGTCGGCGACGGCGGCCAGCGCGCGGCGGTCCCACGTCACCTCGTCGGCGACCGACTCCTGAAGGTCGGCCAGGTGGTGCGCGATGGTGCAGCGGTGCAGGGCGTCCCCGGTGTCGCCGACCCGGTCCCAGAGTTCGGTCAGGGCGTCGCGTGCGGCGCTCCGGTCGCCGGCCCGCCCCAGGGCGAGGGCGCGGCCCACGTTCGCCATGGCCTCGTCGGCGTCGATCGTGTCCATGGTGCTCCTCGCGGGTCGGGGCCGGGGGCGGCCATCGGGCTTTCGCCGCACAGGTTGCGGGCTCGATCCACTTGAGGGTCAAGCCCGTGGCCTACGGCGTGGTGGAGCGGAGCCCGGTTGCCGCCGGCTGGCAGGCTCCAGCTATGGCAAGCATCGTCGCGCAGTTGCCCGCCCTCATCGGCGTGCTCATCGGCACCGTCGGCACGATCGTTGCGACCTCCGTGGCCGACCGCGCCCGGTGGAAGCGGAACCAGTCCGTTCGCTGGGACGACCGGCGGCTGGACGCGTACGTCGAGTTCGCGCGGGTGATCAAGGAGATTCACGCCGTCGCGGTACGGATGCTCGCCGACGAGCGGCCCCACTCGCGGGGGCACCGGATGAGCCGGGAGGAAGGCCTCGCCCAACTGGCCGACGCGGACGTCCGGCGCACGCTCACCTGGGAGAGCCTCCTGCTGCTCGGGGACGCGGCGACGGTGTCGGCGGCACGCGAGTGGCGGGACGCCGTGTGGGAGATCGAGCTGGTCGCCCGCGGGCTCCGCCAGGGCGACGACCCCGCCGGCCTGCTGCAGCGGGCCAATGAGGCGCGGGACTTCTTCTACCGCGCGGCCCGTGGCGGCCTCGGCGTCCGTGGCGGTTCCGTCGCCCAGGCCAAGGCGCTGGAACCAAGGCTCGACGAGATTCGCGCGAGTTTGGCGTCGGTGCGTACGCCGGAGACGTCCACACAGGGCTCCGGCTGAGCGCCGGTCGCGACCGGAGGACATTCGTCGTCCGGTCGGCTGTTGGCGGGCCGGTGGACCAGGATCGTGGTGGCCGAGACGCTCGTCGCCGTGCCGCCCGCCGGCGCCCAGGCCGCCGTCGCAGTCCGCGTACGGCCGGTGGGGGTGCCCGACCCGACGTCAGCCGGGGTAGCGGGCCCGCCACCAGGGGTCGGTCGGCGGGAAGTACTCGCCGCCCGACGGGCTGTCCTGAAGCTCGGTGACGAGGTCGCGGGCCAGCGTGTCCGCCGTCCAGGCCAGCTCCAACCGGGACAGCCAGTCGACCGGAAGCGCGTCCGGCCCGTGCGCCGTACCCAGCAGAGCGCCGGCCACCGTCGCGGCGTGGCCGCCATCGCCGGCCGAGGCGGCGAAGAGAAGGGCCTCGTGCACCGTCTCGCGCCCGGGGAAGCAGGCTGTGGTGTAGACGCCGCCGGCCAGCGCGGAAACCGCCTTCGCGTCGGGTGCGAGGCGGGCCAGCTCCGGCAGCGCGGCGGGACCCGACCGGGCCGCGGCCAGGGCCGGCACCAGCGACCGCTCCGACGCCTCGGACCAGTCCCCGGCGTCCCGCGCCACGCTCTCCAGGGCCTCGACGAGTCCGTGTCCCCCGGCGAGGAGCCGAATCACCGCGCCGGCCAGCCCGGCCGCCGCCACGGCGTCACCCGCGTGCGTGAGGGCGGCCATCTCGGCCGGCTCGCACGGGTAGAGGGCGACCGGCAGGGTCCGGGTGAGCGCGTGCGCCCCGGTGCTCGTGCCGTTGGGGTCGTCGATCGTGCCGATCTTCCGCCGTTGCAGGGCCGCCGCCGTCGCCGGCGCCGATCCGCGTCGCTCCGCCAGCGCCGGCACCTTCGCCAGCCAGCCCGCCGGCCGCTGGCTGTCGCCGCCGACCTCGAAGCCGGGAACGCCCTGGATCGCGGCCCAGCTCCGGTACGACTCCCACACCACGCTCGGCGGGTGGCAGATGCCCCGGTGCCGGTGCCGGACGTGGGCGCGGATCAGGCCGTCCATGGTGAAGCAGGCGAGCTGACCGGCGCTGGTCGCCCGCAGCGGCCCGGACGCCGGCACCGTGCCGCCCGCCGCGCCGATGGCGTCACCGAGCATCAGCCCGAGCACGCAGCCCCGAGCTGTCGCGAGCTGTTCCGCCGTCACCCTGGTCATTCCGTGCAGCATAGGAGCGGGTGACACAGGGCCGTGGTGGGGCGGGGGTGGGGAGTGGCGCGCGGTCACCAGTGACCGGAGTTGCGATGGTGCTCCTCCGGCGGCCGGCACTCCCGCGCGTGCATGGTCTGCCAGTCGCGCAGCGCCCGCCTGATCCGGTCGTTCTCCTGGGTGAGCAGCCGTACCGTCTCGTTGAGCATGGCCAGCTCGTCGGAGACCCGGGCCTGGAACTCGCGTACCTCCACGGGGTCGACGCCGCGCCGGCGCGCGGCGAACTCGCGGGTCCGCACCTCGTGCGGCGTCAACCGGCCCGGGTAACCGGCGGGATGGGGCTGAGCACCTCGGTACACCTGAGCCACGACGATCCTCTCTTGAGGGGCAGGCGGGAGCGCGCAGGCTCCGCGCGATGGGGTCTGGAAGGGCGGGTCGTCCGCGAGGGGGCCGCGGACGACCCGCCCGCTCGGCCGCCGCAGCCCGATTCAGCGGTACGACAGCAGAGCAGCCGGACGGGGCCGGGACGGGCACGGACACCCGCCCCGACCAGGGGAATGCCTCTGCTCCTTGTTGCCACGCAAGGGGAGAGGCGGTTCTCAACTTAGCTGTCCCAGTCACCTGAGTCAAACGTTGAGTTGTTGCAGGGTGTCGTTGCGTGATCGAATTGGCGTGCCACGCAGGGGGAGTCATGCCGATCACTGCCGACTACATCCGCATCGCCGACGAGATCGTCGCCGACATCAGGGCGAAGAAGCTCAAGCCGGGGGACAAGCTGCCCTCGATCACGCAGCTCGCCACGACACACAAGGTCAGCCCGTCGACCGTCAAGCAGGTCTACGTGCGGCTCGAAGCCCTGCGGGTGATCTGGCGGCACCAGGGCAAGGGCGTCTTCGTCAACGACCCCGAACTCTGGATGCGCGAGCCCTGATCGGGGCACCGCTCTCCGTCGGTCCCCGCGGTGCAGCCGTGAATGGCGCTCAATCATCTGCTGGAAACCCGGCCAAAGTGGTGGGTGGCCTCCGGGTGATCGACAGACGATCACTGGCGCTTTAGCACGGTCTCGGGCGCGGGTGGGGGTTGTCCACAGGCGAGCCGTCGTCCACAGCGGTCGCGGATCTACGTGGCAGGTGGCGGCCGCGTCCGGCACGGTCGGCGGCGTGAACTCTGTGCTGCGGGCCCTGGTCGACCGCAACGGCGGACTCGTCACCCGACGCGCCGCCTCGCAGGTGCTCCCGCGCTGGGTGCTGGAGGACGCGTCGCGCTCCGGACGCCTGTTCCGGCTTCTGCCCGGGGTCTACGTGGACGCCGCCCTGGTCGACGGCGTGGAGAGCGCGCCGCCGCTGGCCCGGGTCACCCCGCTCCTGGCCCGCCGGGCTGCCGTGGCCTACACGGGCGGGCGCGGCGCGCTGAGTCACCTCACTGCCCTGGACGTGTGGAAGCTGCGCAGTCAGCCGCCCGGCGAGCCGGTGCACCTGAACGTGCCGATCGGGGCGGGGCTGCGCAGCGGGCCGCATCTGGTCGTACACCATCGCCGGTCCTTCGCCGCGGAGCCACCTCATGCGCTGGTACGCGACGGCGAGCCGGTCACCCGGTTGGACCGGACGCTCGTCGACGTCTGGCCGCTGCTGCCTCCGATGGACCGGCCGGCACCCCTCATCAGGGCGGTCAACGACCGCCTGACCACCCCGCAGCGGATCGCCGCCGCGCTGGCGACCGCGCCGAAGCTGACGGATCGTGCCGCACTGCGAGGGCTGCTGGACCGGCTCGCCGCCGGCTGCCGGAGTCCGTTGGAGATCTGGGGACACGACCACGTCTTCGTCGGGCCGGGAATGCCGGCGTTCGAGCGGCAGGTGCGGGTGCGACTGGGCGGACGGGTCGTCTACCTCGATCTGTTCGCCGAGGCCGAGCTGGTCGACATCGAGCTGGACGGCGCGACGGCCCACGCCGACCCGCGGGAACGCGAGATCGACCTGCGACGCGACGCACTGCTGGCGGCCAGGGGCGTACTCGTCGTCCGCTTCACCCACCGCCGGCTGTGCCACGAACCCGACGAGGTGCGTCGCGAGACGCTCGCCATCCTGGCGACCCGCCGCAGACAGGGCGCCACGCGCAACCCAAGTTGAGGGCGGCGCTTCAACGGAGTGAGCGGCGGCCCGTCTCGGGGCACGGTTATGCCGACACGATCGTTTGACGGGTAACCGGTGAAACTCGCCCTCGCGCTCCGGCTGCCCATCAACCGATCAAGCGAGTGATCGAGCGTCAGATCCAGTGAGTTGAAGCGGGGGGACAGGTGCCCTCGATCGCCGACATGCGCTAGGAAGGCGGCGTTAATCAGGGGACTGCGCATATGGGCTGGGGGCGCTGATGATCCGCCGGCAGCATGGCAAGGGCGTATTGGCGACCGACCCGAAGACCTGGGAGAGGCGGCTTTGACCGTCTCACTTGTGGAGGCATGGACCGTTCGGCGGGTGGCGCGGAGATCAACGTGAAGGCACGCTTGTCGGCGTGAAGGCCTTCGTGGGGGTCACGGACGAGAAGTGGTACCGATTTCTGGCGGTCCGTCCACAGTTGAACGAGGTCAACTTCTGGCGGCCGTCGGGCGGCGGGTTTCGTGCGCTCACAGTTGGCGAACCCTTCTTCTTCAAAGCCCACCATCCTCTCAACCGTGTCATCGGTGGCGGCTTCTTCAGCGGCTTCGCCCAGCTACGAATCTCCGAGGCGTGGGAGTTGTTCGGGGAGGCCAACGGGGCGGCGAGCATCCAGGAGATGCGCCGCAGCGTCGGTCGTTACCGCAGGCAGCCGATTGCGCCCGACGAAGATCCCGTCATCGGCTGCATCTTCGTGCGTGACGCAACCTTCTTCCCCGACGAGTCCACCGTCGGCCCGCCGCCGGAGTTCAAGCCGAACGTGGTGCAGGGCAAGACGTACGACCTTGCAGACGCGGTCTGGGGCGACTACTTCGAACTGCTGATTCACCGCCTGATCGGCACTCAGGTCGAACTCGACCTGAGTGCACCATGGCATCGTCCCGGCCCGGTGTACGGGGACCCACGGTTGGTGCCCCAGCGGCTGGGCCAGCAGTCGTTCAAGGCCGTGGTGCTCGGGGCGTACGGCCGGCGCTGCGCGATCACCGGCAACAGGGTCCAGCCGGTGTTGCAGGCCGCGCACATCCGACCGTTGCCGAGAGGCGGCGAGCACCGCCTGGACAACGGTCTGCTCCTGAAATCGGACGTGCACATCCTCTTCGACAAGGGCTACCTGGGCGTGGATCCGAAGTACCGGCTTGTGGTCAGCCCTCGGCTCCGCAGCGAGTTCGGCAACGGGGACCAGTTCTATGCCAAGGCGGGCGAGTAGATAGCTGTTCCGGATCGCCGGGCCGACCGACCGAACACGGAGTTCCTGGAATGGCACCTCGACACCGTGTACAAGGCGGCCTGACCCGTAGCCGAGGTCGACGTCAACCGATCATGGGAGACGCGGTCAGTTCGGGTGGGGTGGTTCGTCGAGGATGGCGCTGAAGCGTTCCTCGGCCAGGTCGAGCTGGCCGAGGATGTGCTCCTTCACCGGCGCCGACAGGGGAGTGTCCGGCCGGGTGACGAGGTCCCGGTAGACCGGTACGAGCGGGCGGTACTTGCGGGCGGACGAGGTCACCTTCGGGCCGACGGTGTGGATGACGCCCACCCCGTTGTCCGTGAAGTCGGAGATCTTGATGACCCGGGCCCACGGCTCCCGGTCCAGGCTGGCCGCCACGTGCTCCCGGTACTGGACGTGCTTGTCCCGCCCCGGGTCGTACGCCGGATTGGTGACCGCGCCGACCAGGCGGGCCACCCGCGGGCCGAACCGCTGCGCGAGCGCCGCCAGGGCGGCGGCGGTGGCGTCCCCGCCGTCGTGCGCCTCGGAAGGTTCGCCGGAGGCCGTGGCGGCCAGCTCGTCGGGGTGGTCCTCCACCGCGTCGTGCAGCAGGCCGGCGACGATCACGTCGACGTCGCGGACCTGGTAGTGGTGCATCAGCCGGATCGCCACCCGCAGCAGGTGGTTCAGGTAGGGCTCGCGTACCCGCCGGTCGTCGCGGTGCAGCTCGGCGGCCAGGTCGAGGGCCTCGGTGAGCCGGGCCCGGGCGGCCTCGTCGAACGCGCGCAGCTCCAGCCGGAACCGGGCCAGCAGGCCGGGCTCGCCGTGGATCTCGGTGATCGCGTGCATCGGCATGGTGGCCAGGTAGGCGGGAAACTCCATGCGCCACTTATAGCCGATCTTCACCGCCCCGGGGGCCCCTGACGTCGGCCACCCGACGCCGGAACGCCGCGCCGACGGCACCGCGACGCCGGGCCCACGGGCGCCGGAACGCCGCGCCGACGGGCGCCGCGACGCCCCGTCGTACGGCATCCGCTCAGGCGCCGGAGACGCGCTTGACCAGGCGTACGGTGGTGCCGTCGACGCTGCCGTCCACGGTGGCCTCGTCCATCAGCCGGGCCATGATCAGCCGGCCACGGCCGCGCTCGCTGTCGTCGGGGGTCGCCTCCCGCCACCCGCCGGTGTCGCTGACGACCATCTCCAGGCGGTCGGCGCGCAGCCGCCCCCGGACGGTGACCGACGCGTCCGGGGCGAACCGGTAGCCGTGCTCGATCGCGTTGGCACACGCCTCGCCGGCCGCGATCAGGGCCGCGTCGACGTCGGCCTCGCCGATGCCGAGGCCGGTCAGCCACTCCCGCAGCGCCTCCCGCGTCGGCGCGAGCTGGCCCGGGTCGGCGGTCAGCGTCGCGGTGAAGACCGCCGGCTCGCGATGCCGGTAGACCAGCACCGCCACGTCGTCGTTGCGGGTGTCGGGCAGCAGGTCCCGGACCATCCGGTCGGCCAGCGCCCCCTCGGGCAGCTCGCGGCCCTGGGTGAGCGCGGCGACCGCCCGGGAGATGCCGGCGTCGATCAGTTCCCGACGCCGCTCGACCAGCCCGTCCGTGTACAGCAGCAGCGTCGAACCGGGCCGCAGCTGCGCCCCCGCCTCCGGCCGGCCGGGCACCGCCACGCTGGCCAGCGGCACCGACCCGGCGCGGGTCAGCAGGTCGGCAGAGCCGTCCGGGTGCACCAGGATGCCCGGCGGGTGGCCCGCCGACGAGTAGCGCAGCACGCCCAGCGAGCGGTCGATGATGGCGCAGAAGACGGTGGTGCAGGCGCCGCCCGGCACCATGCGGGCGAAGTCGTCCAGCGCGGAGAGCACCTCGGCGGGGCTCTTGGCCTGCAGGAGCAGGGCGCGCGAGGCGCTGCGCAGCTGACCCATCACGGTGGCGGCGGGCAGGCCCCGCCCCACCACGTCGCCCACCACCACGCCGACGAGGTCGCCGGGGAGCTGGACCACGTCGTACCAGTCGCCGCCCACCTCCAGTGGTGCCACCGCCGGCTGGTAGCGGGTCGCGAAGCCGGCCGGCAGGTCGACCGGGCCGAGCATCGCCCGCTGCATGGCCAGGGCCACCGTCCGCTGGGTCTCGAAGGCCCGCGCGCGGACCAGCGCCTGGGCCAGCGCCGCGCAGAGCTGCCGCACCAGCGGCCGGTCCACCGTCGGCACCGACCGGGGCGGATCCAGCTCCAGCCACACCCCGCTGGCTGACCCGCCCGGCTCGACGCGCGCCCCGACCGCGGTCACCCGGCCCGCGTCGTCGAGGACCAGCTGCGGCTCGCCCTCCGCGGCCAGCCCGTCGAGCGCCCGCTGCACCTGCGCGGTCAGCGTCAGGCCCTGGGTCACCACCAGTGGCGTGCCGGCGGCGTCGGCGCAGACCGCCAGGCCACGGGTGCCGTCCAGCAGGGTGCAGAGCTCGGACAGGCCGGCGTCGAGCACCTCGGCGACGTCGGTGGCGCGGGCGAGCCGACCGGAGAGCGCGGCCAGGGCGGACTGCCGCGCGGCGGCCCGGACCTCGGCGGTCACGTCGCGCAGCGTGGCGACGTAGAGGCGACGGCCGGTACGCGGCTCCCGCAGCGAGTTGTAGACCGCCTCGGCCCAGATCCGCTGCCCGTCGGCGTGCCGCAGCGGCAGGGTGACCCGCCCCCGGTCGGAGCCCCGCGCGGTGCGCAGCACGTCGATCAGCAGGCGCCGGTCGGCGGGCGCGGCGTCGGCCTCCGGCCACCACGGGTGCGGCGGCGCGACCGGGGCCGCCAGCCGGACGGTGCCGACCAGGTGGCAGAACGCCTCGTTCGCCTCGACCAGGGCCCCGTCGGCGTCGACGACGGCGAACGCGTCCTGCAACGACTCGATGAGCGCCGCCCGCCAGGTCGCCTCCTCGTTGCGCAACCGGGCCAGCTCCAGGTGCGCGCCCACCCGGGCCAACAGCTCCTCGGCGGAGAACGGCTTGGCCAGGTAGTCGTCGGCCCCGGTCCGCAGCCCCTCCACCGCCGCCTCCTCGCCGGCGCGGGCGGAGAGCACGATGATCGGCAGCCCGGCCGTACGTCGGTCGGCGCGCAGCGCCCGGACCAGCCCGAAGCCGTCCAGGCGGGGCATCATCACGTCGGTCAGCACCAGGTCCGGCACCCGCTCGGCGATCCGGTCGAGCGCCTCCCGGCCGTCGGCCGCGACGACCACCCGGTAGTGGGGTGCGAGCAGGCTCGCGAGGAACGCGCGCAGGTCGGCGTTGTCGTCCACCACCAGCACCGTCGGGGTGCCCCGGGCGTCGCCGCCGGTCCGGTCCGCGGGGGCGGGCACGGCCGCCGGGAGCCAGTGCAGGGCCTCGGCGACGTACGCCTCGTGGGCCGGCTCGTGAGGCGCCGTGGCCGTGGCGGTGGCCCGGCCGTACGGCAGCCGGACGGTGAACGTCGAGCCCTCGCCCTCGACCGAGCGCACGCTGACCTCACCGCCGTGCAGCTGGACCATCTCCTGCACGAGCGCCAGCCCGATGCCGGTGCCCTCCTGCGACCGCCCGGCGGCACCCTTCACCCGGTGGAAGCGGCGGAACAGCAGCGGCTGCTGGTCGGCGGGGACGCCGACGCCGGTGTCGTCGACGGTCAGCGTGACGCGTTCGTCGTCGCCTCGCAGCCGCAGCCGCACCGCCCCGGACAGGGTGTACTTCAGGGCGTTGGAGAGGAGGTTGACCACCACCTTCTCCCACATGTCGCGGTCCACGTACGCGGTGCGCGGCAGCGCCTCGACCTCGACCCGGTAGCTCAGCCCCGCCTGGCGCATGGCGTACGCGAAGGACTCCGCGACCCCGGCGGTGAGCGCCGGAAGGTCGGTCTCCGCCCGCTCGGCGTCCAGCCGGCCGCTCTCCAGGCGGGCGAAGTCGAGCATGTCGTTGACGAGTTTGCGCAGCCGGCCGGTGTTGCGGTGCACCAGTTCCAGGCGTTCGCGCTGGCCCGGTGGGAGCGGCTCCCGCCGGTCGGCGAGGCTCTCCCGCACCGGCCCGGCGATCAGCGTCAGCGGGGTGCGCAGCTCGTGGCTGACGTCGGTGAAGAACTCCGTCTTCGCCGCGTCCAGCTCGGCCAGCGCGGCGGCGCGGCGGCGCTGGGCCTCGTACGCCAGCACGTCGCCCAGCGCCGTCGAGACCCGATTGGCGACCAGGTCGAGGAAGCCCCGGTACGCCTGGTCCAGCTCCCGGAAGGGGCTGATGCCGGCGACCAGCACGCCGGCCGGGCGGGCGTGCCCGGTGGCCAGCAGGGGCAGCACCACCACCTCGTCCACCGGCACCCCGGAGATGGCTCCGGCCTGGGCGCGGGGGTCGCCGGGCAGGGTCACTCCCCGGACCCGCGCGGGGCGGCCGGTGCGGGCGACCTCGTCGATCTCCGCCAGCCAGCCGGGGCCCGCGGCGGCGTCGTCGTCGGCCACGCCGACCGAGGCGGCCAGGACGAGGTCGTCCCCGTCGGACCACGGGCTGCCGCCCGGTGCGGGGCCGGCCGGGTCGCTGCCCGGCGGCGCGCCCTCGGGACGCAGGTAGATCATCGCGGCGGGCAGGTCGGCCGCGCTGCCGGTGAGGACCCGGGCCGACGCCCGGACGGCGTCGCGGGTGGTGTCCGCCGCCGCGATGGAGACCGAGCCCAGCTCGCGCAGCGTCTCCAGCCGCCGGTCGCCCAGCACCCGGGCGGTGACGTCCGTGGTGGCCACGAAGATGCCGGGGATCCGGTCGTGCCCGGCGCGCACGGGGCTGTAGGAGAAGGTCCAGTACGTCTCCTCGAGGTAGCCGTGCCGGTCGAGCAGGAGCAGCTGGTTCTCGGCGTAGGTGGCGCCGTCGCCGGCGAGCACCTGGTCGGTCAGCGGGCCCAGCTCGGCCCAGACCTCGGGCCAGCACTCCGCGCCCGGCTGGCCGATGGCGGCCGGGTACTTGTCGCCGAGGACCGGGGTGTACGCGTGGTTGAAGATCTGCACCAGCTCGGTGCCCCACCACAGCAGCATCGGGATCTTCGACGGCAGCACCGTGCGCACCGCCGCGCACAGCTCCGGCGGCCAGGTCTCCACCGGACCCAGGGGAGTGGCCGCCCAGTCGGTCGCCCGGTGCGCGGCGCTGGTCGGGTCGTCACCGGCGAAGAGGGCGTGGACGGACGCCCCGGCGTCCGCCGGTCCGATGTGCTGCTCGGATTCCACGTCCGGCCCCCTGTCCCCGAGTTGATTTCCGGGTCGCAAGCAGCCGCCGTGCCCTGCCCCTCATCGTCCCGCCGGGGACACTTTCCCCAACCGGCTACGCCCGAACCGTCCATCGACGTGACCCGACCCGCACCTCAGCGGCCGCCGTCGCCGCTCGGGACCCGCCCGGAGTCACCGACTCGCGCGCGACCCGTCCGTGGCGGTCAGGACGACCCGTCCGGGCGGTCAGCGGGCGCCCTGTCCGGGCGGTCAGGGCGACCCGTCGTGGCAGCCAGCGCGCGACCCGTCCGTGGTGGTCAGCGGGCGAGGCGGTGGTCGCGGGGGCTGACGCCGTGGACCCGGCGGAACGCGCTGCTCAGCGCGAAGGGACTGCCGTAGCCGACCTTGCGGGCGACCGCGCCCAGGGTGGCGTCGGGCTCGCGGAGCAGGTCGGCGGCGAGCGCCAGCCGCCACCCGGTGAGGAACGTCATCGGCGGCTCGCCGACCAGCTCGGTGAAGCGCCGGGCCAGCGCCGCCCGGGAGAGCCCGACCTCGGCGGCGAGGGAGGCGACCGTCCAGGGGCGGGCCGGGTCGTTCTGGAGCAGCCGCAGCGCCGGGCCGACGACCGGGTCGGCGGCGGCGACGTACCAGGCGGGCGCGGCGCCGGGGCGGGCGAACCACGTCCGCAGCGCGGCGATCAGCACCAGGTCGAGCAGCCGGTCGAGGACGGCCTCCTGCCCGGGCGCGTCCCGGGTGACCTCGTCGGCGAGCAGGGCCACCAGCGGGCTGCGCCACTCCTCGCCGCCGACCACCAACAGGGGCGGCAGGGCGGTCAGCAGCCGCCGGCTCAGCTCGCCGGGCAGCTGGTAGGTGCCGGTCAGCAGCACCGTGGAGCGGCTTGTGCCCGTGCCCCAGGTGCGTACGCCCAGCGCCATCGACTCGGCCAGGGGCTCGCCCCACAGCGTGGTGCACCGCTGCCCGGGGTGGACGACCACCTGCGGCGGGGTGGCCGGGTCGTCGGCCACGAGGTAGCCGTCCGGGCCGCGCAGCACCGCCACGTCGCCCGGCCCGAGCGCGACCGGCCCGCCGTCGTCGGGGACCACCCACGCCGCGCCACGGACCAGGGCCACCACGGTCAGCGGGGCACGGTCCTCGATGCGCAGCGCGAACGGCGGCTCCAGCATCGACCGGAGCAGGAAGGCGCCCCGGGCCCGGGGCCCGTCCAACAGCCCGGTCAGCGGATCCACCCCCGAATCCTAGCCACTCCCCCCGCCGGCCCGCTCCGCGTCGATCATGCAGTCGTGGTGCTCGGCAAAAGCCGCAGACCATCCCACATCGCCCACCACAACTCCATGATCGACGGGGCGGGGGTCAGGGGGTCAGCCAGGTGGCGGCGCGGGTGCGGATGGTCTCCGGGATCTCGTGGGGGCCCGGGAACTCGTCGTAGGTGACGTCGTAGCCGAGGGAGCGCAGCCGGGGGACCAGGCGGCGGCTGCACACGTCGACCGGCAGGACGGGGTCCTGCGCGCCGTGCGAGACGTAGATCCGGGGCCGGCCGTGGGTGACCAGCGGCGCGGCGAAGCCGGGGGAGAAGGCCACCACCGCGTCGACCAGGTCGCCGCTGGTCAGGCCCAGGGAGAGGGCGTACGACGCGCCGTCGGAGAACCCGCCGAACGCCACCCGCGCCACGGGGTAGCCGGCGAAGGCCGTGGCCAGCAGCTCGTCGATGCGTCGGACGTCCGCCCCGAAGCCCTCGACGATGAGGTCCCAGCTGCTCGCCACCGCCTTCGGGGCGACCAGCAGCAGCCGGTGCGCGTCGGCTACCGGAAGCAGCAGGTCCAGCCCCTGCCGGGCCGAGCCGCCCGCGCCGTGCAGGAGCAGCACCAGCCGGTACGGCGGGCCGTCGACCGGCGGCGGGGCGTACACCATCGCCAGCGGGGCGCCCCGCGGGTCGGTCAGCGACGCCAGCCCGGCGGCGGCCAGGGCGGTCGGCGGCGCCGGACGGGCCCTGAGGCGGCCGTGCCGGGAGTTCTCCTCCGGCTGCCGGTGCGGCGGGGCGGGTTCGGCCACGGGATCACCGCTCCTCGTCCTGGGCGGGCATGCGCGGGCGGTTACCCGCCAGCCCGTCGACCAATCCCACCGGGGCGGCCTCGGGCTGGCGTGGCCCCTGCACCGGCGTGCCTCCCTCTTCCCGGGCGGCTCATCCGCTCACCCGGCGGACCAGCCGGGACGGGAACATCGTCGCCGGCGGGACCGGCCGCCCGTCCAGCACGGCCGTCGCCGCCGCCGTGGCGATCTGCGTCACCGGGTGGGTCGCCGTGGTCAGCGCGGGGGTGGTCATCGCGGCGAGCGGGATGTCGTCGAAGCCGGTCACCGCGACGTCGCCGGGAACCTGGACGCCGTCGCCGCGCAACTGGTCGATCACCCCGAGCGCGGTCGCGTCGCTGCTGCCGACGATCGCGTCCGTGTCCGGCCAGCGCGCCAGCACCTCCCGGGCCGCCGCCCGGCCGCGCTCCGCGCTGAAGTCCCCCGGCACCAGCCGCTCCGGCAGGGCGGCGTCGCGCACCAGCCGCCGGTACGCGCCGACCGAGCGACCGGCGCAGGACAGCCAGCGGGGCCCGGTCACCATGGCGATGCGGCGGCGCCCGGTGGCGTACAGGTGCCGGACCACGGCCCCGGTGCCGCCGCCGTTGTCGACGTCAAAGGCCGGGACGAGGGCGGAGCCGATGCCGATCGAGGCCACCCGGCCGCGCAGCCCCGCCGGGACGGCGGCCAGCACCGCCTCGGTGGTGTTGATCAGGATGATCCCGCCGACGCCGCGGTCCTCGGCCAGCCGGCGCACCTCGCCGGGCGTCCGGGTGGGCAGCCAGTGCAGCGTCACCCCGAGCCCGTGCGGCGCGCAGACCCGGGCGCACGCGCCGAGCACCCGGTGGACGTACGGGTCGTCGAGGACCGTCGCGGCGGTGCCGGTCACCGCCACCACCAGCCGGACGCCGGTGCCCCGGACCAGGGCGCGGGCGGCCAGGTTCGGCGCGTAGCCGAGCCGGTCGGCGGCGACGTTCACCCGCTCGCGCGCGGCGGGGGAGGCGTAGCCCGTGCCGGCGATCACCCGCGACGCGGTGGCCCGGGAGACCCCCGCCGCCCGGGCGACGTCCTCCAGGGTCGGTGGTCGGTGTGTCGTCGTCATCCCGGTCCTCCCCGTGGTCGGCCGCCGCGCGTGGACGGTCGACCCGAATCATCCCCCTTCGGCGCGCCGACGGTAAGGGGTGCGGTCGGGTTGCTCTGAGAGCGCTCTCAGGGGTGTGATCGGGCGGCAGCCGACCCGAGGCGAGAGGACCGCCGTCGTGAGCCACACCGCCGCCCCGCCCGCCGCGCCGATCCCGGCCGTACCCCGGGCGGTGCTGGCCGCCCGCACCGGCGTGGCCGTGGTGTTCGCGCTCAACGGACTGGCGGTGGCCACCTGGTTCTCCCGGGTGCCCGCCGCCCGCGACGCGCTCGGGCTCAGCGCGGGCCGGCTCGGGCTGCTCCTGCTCGCCATGTCCGTCGGCGCGCTGCTCGCGATGCCCACCGCCGGCCTGGTGGCCCAGCGGCTCGGGTCGGCCCGCACGGTCGCCCTCTCCACCGTGGTCGTCGCGGCCGGGCTGACCGTGACCGGGGTCGCCGCCCTGGCCGGATCCCTGGCCGGGGTGGCGGTGGGACTGTGCGCCCTCGGCTACGGCTCCGGCATCTGCGACGTCGCGATGAACGTCGAGGGCGCGGCGGTCGAGCGACGGCTGGGGCGTACGGTCATGCCCCGCTTCCACGCGGCGTGGAGCCTCGGGTCCGTGGCCGGCGCCGGGCTCGGCGCCGGGGCGGCCCGCCTCGACGTGCCGGTCGCCGCGCACCTCGCCGCCCTGGCGGCGGTGGTGCTGCTCGGTACGCTGCTGGCCGTCCGGTCGTTCCTGCCGGCGGCCGAGGGCGGCACCGCCTCCGCGTCGGCCGCCCCGGCCGAGCGCCGCCGCGATTTGCTGGCCGCCTGGCGGGAGCCGCGCACCCTGCTCGTCGGGCTGCTGGTGCTGGTGTCGGCGTTCGCCGAGGGCAGCGCCAACGACTGGCTGGCCGTCGCGTTCATCGACGGCCACGACCTCAGCGAGGCGGCCGGGGCGGCGGTCTTCGGCGTCTTCGTCGTCGGCATGACGCTGGGCCGCACCGCGGGCACCGTCGCGCTGGACCGGTGGGGGCGGGTGCGCGTCCTGTCGGCCACGATCCTGCTCGCCACCGTCGGCGCGGGCGTGGCGGTGCTCGCCGACTCCGGACCGGTGGCGGTCGCCGGCGTCGCGCTCTGGGGGCTCGGCGCGTCGCTGGGCTTCCCGGTCGGGATGAGCGCGGCGGCCGACGACGAGCGTCGGGCGCCGGCCCGGGTCAGCGTGGTCGCCGTGATCGGCTACACGGCCTTCCTCGCCGGCCCGCCGCTGCTCGGCCTGCTCGGCGACCGCGTCGGTACGCTGCACGCCCTGCTCGTCGTGCCGGTGCTGCTGCTGCCCACCCTCGCCCTGGTGCCGGCCACCCGCCCGCCGGCCACCCGCCCGCCGGCCACCCGCCCGCCGGCCCGCTGACGCCACCCCTGGCAGGGCACTCACACCCCGTTCGCAGCCGCCTCGCAGGAAACGGTGCTGCACTGGGAGGACGCCCAGGAGAGGAGAGCGGGGGATGGGCTGGTTCAGTCGACGGTCGCGCGTCACCGACGCGACCCCCACGAAGCTCGACCGGGAGGCGACCCGCGAGGACCTGGCCGCGCTGGAGGCGTTCGTCGCCAGCCGCCGGGGCGTGGAGTTCTACCTGGAGCCGGAGACCACGGCGACCGACACCACCGTGGTCGCGATCGCCCACGACGGCGAGTGGATCCGCCGCCGCACCGGCTCGCCGCGCGCCGCCGGGACGATCGCCCGCAGGCACGCCGTGCCGCTGTACGAGGCCGCCCGCACCGGCTACCCGGAGCGGATGCGCGCCTGGAACCGCGCCCACCCGGAGCGTCGCGCCCGCTGACGGGTCCGCCGCCCGCCGATCGAGGGCGATATGGTGCCCTGCATGGCTGATCGGTCCCGGTCCCTGGGCCGTCCCTTCTGGACGTTCTGGACCGCCGCTGCGCTGGCCAACCTCGGCGACGGCATCCGGGTGGCCGCCTTTCCACTGCTCGCCGCCGCGCTGAGCGACAACCCGGTGGCGGTCGCCGCAGTGGCCGCGGCGCAGTTCCTGCCGTGGCTGGTCACCGGCCTGCTGGCCGGCGCGCTGGCCGACCGCCGCGCGGCCCGTGCGCTGATCGCCGCCGCCGACGCCGGCCGCGTCGTGGTGCTGGCGGCGGTGGCCGTGGCCGTCGCGACGGGCGTGGCCTCGGTCGCGCTCGTGGTCGCCGCCGCCTTCCTGCTCGGTGTCGGCGAGACCCTGCGCGACACCACCGCCCAGACCGTGATCCCCCGTCTGGTGGACGACGCCCAGCTCGAGCGGGCCAACGGTCGTCTGGTGGCGGGTGAGATCGTGGGCAACGAGTTCGTCGGTCCGCCGGTCGGGGCGATGCTGTTCGTCATCGGTGCGGCGCTGCCCTTCGCCGTCAACGGCGCCTCGCTCGCGCTGGCCGTCATGCTCGTGCTGTCCCTGCCGCTGAGTCTCGCCCGCCCCGGCCCGGGACTCTCGGGTGCCGACGCGGACGGGCGGAGCCTTGCCGCCGACCCGGCGAGGCGCGGGGCGCTCGCCGGGCTGCGGTGGCTGGTCCGGCAACCCGTGCTCCGTACGCTCGTGGTCGTCGGTGCGGCAGTCGCCGCCGCGGACAGCGCCTGGTTCGCGATCTTCGTGCTGTACGCGCGGCAGAGCCTCGGTCTCGGCCCGCTCGGCTTCGGTCTGCTGTTGGCGACCGGCGCGGCCGGCGGGCTCGCCGGCTCCCTCGTCGCCGACCGGCTGATCGGCCGGTTCCGGCATCGTCCCGTGCTGGCCTGGTCGATGGCGGTCACGGCCGGGACGCCGGCCCTCCTGGCCGTCGCGCCGCACCGGATCGCCGCAACGGTCGTCGTCGTCACCACCAGCGCGTCGTTCGCGGTCCTCAACGTGGCCGCGCTGTCGGTCCGGCACCGCCTCGTGCCCGGCGACCTGCTCGGTCGGGTGGTCGCCGCCTCCCGGATGCTCTCCTACGGCTGCGCCGCGCTCGGGGCGCTCGCCGGCGGGGCGCTGGCCACCGCCCTGGGCATGCGGGCACCCTTCCTGTTCAGCGCGATGGTGGCGGTCACCGCGACCGCCGCCTGGTGGGCCGCGTCGCGCCCTACCGCGCCGGGCGACCCGGCCTGACGGGGAAGGACGCCCGCGCGCCGTGGGGCCGGCGACGGCGAGGCGCTGCCGGCTTCGAGCGTCACCCGTCGGCTCATCGCCGAGTGCGCCCGGGTGCCGGCGGCGCGGCGGGTCCCGGCCGGCTCGACGGGGTGACCCGGCGGGAACGGGAGGTGTTGACGGTGATCATTCCTGGGATGTCCGACACCGGGATCGAGCGGCACCCGCGCCTCAGCCGGGGCACCGTGGGGCCGCGCATCGGCCGGTTGCTGACGATGCTCTCCATCCGTGACCGGGCGCGACTGGTGATCGTGGGCCACGAATCGGGGCCCGCCGACCGGTGAGGTGACGTCGACCGTGGTGAACGCTCCGCCGGCACGTCGGGCGGGAAAGGGCGGTTCCCGTTCGCCGGAACGTGCCTGCTGGAGAAGGGCGACGGTACGCGGGTGCCGGGACGCAGGCGGCTGCCGGACGGGTCGGCCCCGGGCGCGTTTCGGGGCCACCGCCCGCGCATTCGGAGACCTCGACGTCGCATCGGCCGACGACAATGCCAAAAGCCCGCCCGAATGGATCATCCCATCGTTTCTCGTCGATCGGGGCGGCGGGTCGCTGGCCGGACGGGGTGGCGTTGACCGGCGGCCCCGGGGTGTGGCAGCATTCGCGGCCTGACGGCAGTGAAGGAAGCCGGTGCGATTCCGGCGCGGTCCCGCCACTGTCACCGGGGAGCGATCCCCCCTCGCGAGTCACGGCCGTGTGTGTGCGGTTGGAAGGCCGGGGGAGAGCGTCGATCCGGGAGCCAGGATACTTCGGCCGTCGGGAGTGACCCCAGGGCGTGGACACCCGAGGAGGACCCGATGACGCACCGCGTCTCCGCCATCGACGATCATCGTCGCATCGTGCCCCGGCGCGGCAGCGCGCCGGTGAGCAGCCGCCGTTTCGCAGCCCCGTCCGGCCACGCCGTGCCCATCTTCGGCCTCGCCGTGAGCTGCGGCCTGCCCGCCGTCGGCCGTGTCGTGCCCGCCGCCGGTTGCTCTGCCGCGGGCCGCGCCCGCGTCGCCCCTTCCTGACGCCCGCACCGGGCCGCGCCACCCCGCCGGCCCACCGCTGAGCCGTATCCCGGCCCGCCTGCACCGCTGAACCGCGCCCACCCCCGCATCGCCCGATCGGCCCCGCGCCGACCCGGGTGTCACTCTCCGGAGCCGCCCGTGCGCATCCTGCTGCTGTCCACCGCCGACACCGACCTGCTCGCCGCCCGCGCCAGCGACGCCGACTACCGGCTCGCCAACCCGGCCCGGGTCGCCGCCGACGCCGTGCCCGCGCTGCTCGACGGCGTCGACCTCGCCGTCGTACGCCTGCTCGGCGGCCGGCAGGCGTGGCCGGACGGGCTGGCCGCGGTGCTGGCCTCCGGCGTGCCGACGGTCGTGCTCGGCGGCGAGAACGTGCCGGACGCGGAGCTGATGGCGGCCTCCACCGTGGCCTCCGGGGTGGCCACCCAGGCCCTGGCCTACCTGGTCGAGGGCGGGCCGGAGAACCTCGCCCAGCTCGCCCGGTTCCTCTCCGACACGGTGCTGCTCACCGGCGAGGGGTTCGACCCGCCCGCGCCCACCCCGACGTACGGCATCCACGGCGAGCGGCCCGCGCGGCCGGACCGGCCGACCGTCGGGATCGTCTTCTACCGGGCGCACGCCCTCGCCGGCAACACCGGGTTCGTCGACGTCCTCGCCGACGCGGTCGACGCGGCCGGCGGCGACCCGCTGCCCATCTACTGCGGCTCGCTGCGCGGCCTCACCGCCGGCGCGGGGCCGCTCGGGCTCTTCGCCCGCTGCGACGCCCTGCTGGTCACCGTGCTCGCCGCCGGCGGCACGGTCGCCGCCGACGCCTCCGGCGGGGGCGACGAGGACGCCTGGGACGTGGGCGCGCTCGCCGCCCTGGACGTGCCGGTGATCCAGGCGCTCTGCCTGACCAGCACCCGCGAGCAGTGGGCCGCCAGCGACGCCGGGCTGTCCCCGCTGGACGCCGCGATGCAGGTGGCGATCCCCGAGTTCGACGGCCGGATCGTCACCGTGCCGTTCTCGTTCAAGAAGATCGACGCCGACGGGCTGTCCACGTACGCGGCCGACCCGGAACGGGCCGCCCGGGTGGCCGGCATCGCCGTGCGGCACGCCCGGCTGCGGCACGTGCCCCAGGCCGACAAGCGGCTCGCGGTCGTGCTCAGCTCGTACCCGACGAAGCACTCCCGGGTCGGCAACGCCGTCGGCCTGGACACCCCCGCCTCGGCGGTCCGGCTGCTCGCCGCCCTAGCCGACGCCGGCTACGACCTCGGCGACGCCCCGGTGCCCGACGACGGCGACGCGCTCATCCACGCCCTCATCGCCGCCGGCGGCCACGACGTCGAGTGGCTCACCCCGGAACAGCTCGGCGCCGCCGAGGCGCGGGTGCCGGGGGAGACGTACCGGCGCTGGTTCGCGCAGGTGCCGGCGGAGCTGCGGGAACGGATGCTCGCCCACTGGGGCGAGCCGCCCGGCGGGCTCTACACCGACGGCGGCGACATCGTGCTCGCCGGGCTGCGCTTCGGCAACGTGGTGCTGCTGATCCAGCCGCCGCGCGGCTTCGGGGAGAACCCGATCGCCATCTACCACGACCCGGACCTGCCGCCCAGCCACCACTACCTGGCCGCGTACCGCTGGCTGGCCGCGCCCGCCGCCGACGGCGGGTTCGGCGCCGACGCCGTGGTGCACCTGGGCAAGCACGGCACCCTGGAATGGCTGCCCGGCAAGGGCCTCGGGCTGGCCGCCGACTGCGCCCCCGACGCCGTCCTGGGCGACCTGCCGCTGGTCTACCCGTTCATCGTCAACGACCCCGGCGAGGGCACGCAGGCCAAGCGGCGCGCGCACGCCGTGGTCGTCGACCACCTCGTGCCGCCGATGGCCCGCGCCGAGACGTACGGCGAGCTGGCGAAGCTGGAGCAGCTGCTCGACGAGTACGCCACCGTGCAGGCGCTCGACCCGGCCAAGGTGCCGACCGTGCGGGCCCAGATCTGGGACCTGGTGCGCGCCGCCGAGCTGCACCACGACCTGCACACCGAGCGGATGCCCGACGCCGACGACTTCGACGACTTCGTGCTGCACCTCGACGGCTACCTGTGCGAGGTCAAGGACGTGCAGATCCGCGACGGCCTGCACATCCTCGCCGCCGTGCCCACCGGCGAGCCCCGGGTCAACCTCGTGCTCGCCGTGCTGCGCGCCCCGCAGGTCTGGGGCGGCGCCCGCGCGCTGCCCGGCCTGCGGCAGGCGCTGGCTGCCGCGTACGGGCTGGACGAGCAGGCGCTGCTCGCCGCCCCGGGGGAGCGGCTGGCCGTGCCCGAGGCGCTGACCGAGACCGTGGACGGGCCGGGCGTCACCGCCGCCGACGCGGTCGACCTGATCGAGGCCCTGGCCCGCCGGCTGGTCGTCGGCATGGAGACCCTCGGCTGGGACGCCGACGCCGTCGACGCGGTGGTCGAGGAGGTGGCCGGGCGGGCCGTGCCGGACGCCGCCGCGGTGCTCCGCTTCGCCGCCACCGAGCTGGTGCCCCGCCTGGACCGCACGACCGACGAGATCGACCGGGTGGTGGGCGCGCTCGACGGGCGGTTCGTGCCGCCCGGCCCGTCCGGCTCGCCCACCCGGGGCCTGGTCAACGTGCTCCCCACCGGCCGGAACTTCTACTCCGTCGACCCGAAGGCCATCCCCAGCCGCAACGCCTGGGACGTCGGCGTGGCCCTGGCCGACTCGCTGCTCGCCCGGCACCTCGCCGACACCGGGGAGTACCCCCGCTCGGTCGGGCTCACCGTCTGGGGCACCAGCGCCATGCGCACCCAGGGCGACGACATCGCCGAGGTCCTCGCCCTGCTCGGCTGCCGCCCGACGTGGGACGACCGGTCCCGCCGGGTCACCGGCGTCGAGGTGGTGCCGACGGCGGAGCTGGGCCGCCCCCGGGTCGACGTCACCGTGCGCATCTCCGGTTTCTTCCGCGACGCCTTCCCGCACGTGGTCGCGCTCATCGACGACGCGGTGCGGCTGGTGGCCGCCCTGGACGAGCCCGCCGAGGAGAACTTCGTGCGCGCGCACGTCGCCGCCGACCTCGCCGAGCACGGCGACGAGCGGCGGGCCACGGCCCGCGTCTTCGGCTCCAAGCCGGGCGCGTACGGGGCCGGGCTGCTGCCGCTGATCGACGCCCGCAACTGGCGCAGCGACGCCGACCTCGCCGAGGTGTACGCCGTCTGGGGCGGCTACGCGTACGGCCGGGGGCTGGACGGGCGGGAGGCGCGCGCCGACATGGAACGCTCCTTCGCCCGGATCGCCGTGGCGGTGAAGAACCAGGACACCCGCGAGCACGACATCGTCGACTCCGACGACTACTTCCAGTACCACGGCGGGATGGTGGCGATGGTCCGTCACCTCACCGGCGCCGCCCCGGCCGCGTACGTGGGGGACTCGGCGATGCCGCACGACGTGCGCACCCGCACCCTCGGCGAGGAGACCCGGCGGGTGTTCCGGGCCCGGGTGGTCAATCCGAAGTGGATCGCCGCGATGCGCCGGCACGGCTACAAGGGCGCCTTCGAGCTGGCGGCCACCGTCGACTACCTGTTCGGCTACGACGCCACGGCCGGCGTCGTCGACGACTGGATGTACGAGCACCTGACCGCCGCGTACGTCTTCGACGACACCACGCGGGAGTTCCTGGAGCGGTCCAACCCGTGGGCGCTGCGCGGCATCACCGAGCGGCTGCTGGAGGCGGCCGACCGGGGCCTGTGGGCCGAGCCCGAGCCGGCCACCCTGGACCGGCTCCGCGAGACGTACCTGGCCAGCGAGGGCGACCTGGAGGAGCGCTCATGACCACCTACCCGTTCAGCGCGGTGCTCGGCATGGACGACATGCGGCTGGCCCTGCTGCTCAACGCCGTCTCCCCGGCGATCGGCGGGGTGCTGGTACGCGGCGAGAAGGGCACCGCCAAGTCGACCGCCGTACGGGCGCTCGCGGCGCTGCTGCCGCCGGTCGACCGGGTGGCCGGCTGCCGCTTCGCCTGCGACCCCACCGCCCCCGACCCGTCCTGCCCGGACGGCCCGCACCCGGCCGCCCCGCCCGCCGAGCGGTGGCCCGCCCGGCTGGTGGAGCTGCCGGTCGGCGCGGCCGAGGACCGGGTGGTCGGCTCGCTCGACCTGGAGAAGGCGCTCGGCGAGGGCGTGCGCGCCTTCGAGCCGGGCCTGCTCGCCGCCGCCCACCGCGGGGTGCTCTACGTCGACGAGGTCAACCTGCTCCACGACCACCTGGTCGACCTGCTCCTCGACGCCGCCGCCATGGGCCGCTGCCACGTGGAGCGCGAGGGCGTCTCGGTCAGCCACGCGTCCCGGTTCCTGCTGGTCGGCACGATGAATCCGGAGGAGGGGGAGCTGCGCCCGCAGCTGCTGGACCGGTTCGGGCTGACCGTGGAGGTCGGGGCGAGCCGCGACCCGGCCGTACGCGTCGAGGTGGTCCGCCGGCGGCTCGCCGCCGACGCCGACCCGGCCGGGTTCGCCGCCCGTTGGGCCGACGCCGACGCGCAGGTCGCCCGCCGGGTCGCCGCCGCCCGGCAGCGGCTGGAGCACGTGCTGCTGCCCGATGCCGCGCTGCGCCAGATCGCCGAGGTGTGCGCCGCGTTCGACGTGGACGGCATGCGGGCCGACATCGTCACCGCCCGTACCGCGCTGGCGCACGCCGCCTGGCACGGCCGGGACGCGGTCACGGTGGAGGACGTGCGGGTCGCCGCCCGGCTGGCTCTGCCGCACCGGCGCCGCCGCAACCCGTTCGACGCGCCCGGACTCGACGACAAGCGCCTCGACGAGGCCCTGGACCGGGCCGGCGACGACGACCCGGACGACGACCCGGGCGGCGGTCCGGACCCTGGCCCCGACGGCGGCGGGCCGGGCGGCCGGGGCCCCGACGACCCGGGCGGTGGCCCGGCCGGGGCCGGCGGCGC
>NZ_JBFABA010000054.1:0-39134 GCF_040640115.1 Micromonospora sp. NPDC023644
CGTCCTGGCCACCGCCGCCACCGGCGACCACACCACCGCCATCGCCACCACCCGCCGCGGACAACCCGAAACCCACACCCTCACCAGGGCCGTCGCCGCCCTGCACACCAGCGGCGTCCACGTCGACTGGCCCACGTTCTTCGCCGGCGCCCGGACCACCGACCTGCCGACGTATCCCTTCGAACGTCAGCGGTACTGGACGGAGAACGCGACCGCGACGGGGGCGGCGAGCCGCCTCGGCCTCGCCGACACCGAGCACCCCCTGCTCGGGGCGGCCGTCGCGCTGCCCGACTTCGACGGCGTCGTCTACACCGGCCGGTTGTCGACCGGCACCCATCCGTGGCTCGCCGACCACGTCGTCGCGGGCGTCGTGCTCGTGCCCGGTGCGGCGCTCGTCGAACTCGCGGTCCACGCCGCCGACGCGGTCGGCTGCCCGGTGGTGGAGGAGCTGACCACGATCGCCCCGCTGGTCCTGCCCACCGACGGCGCGGTGCAGCTGCGGCTGCGCGTCGGCGAGCCGGACGAGCAGGGCCGCCGCACCGTCGAGATCCACTCGCGCGGCGAGCGCGCCGAGACCTGGACGGCGCACGCCACCGGCCTGGTCGCCGCGGACCCGGTGACCGCCCCGGAGACCGTGGCCGAGTGGCCCCCCGCGGACGCCCGGCCGGTCGACCTGACCGACGGCTACGACCGGCTCGCCGACCGGGGCTACGAGTACGGGCGGGCGTTCCGTGGCGTCACGGCGGTGTGGGAACGCGGCGACGAACTGTTCGCCGAGGTGACCCTCCCCGAGACGGACGAGCGGTTCGCGCTGCACCCCGCCCTGCTGGACGCGGCGCTGCACGCCCCGCTGCTGGCCGACGAGGCCGGTACGGGGAACACCGTGCTCCCGTTCTCGTGGCAGCAGGTGGTGCTGCACGCCACGAACGCCACCGCCCTGCGGGTCCGGATCGTGCCGGTCGAGTCCGGCTGGGCGATCACCGCGACCGACGGCACGGGCGCCCCCGTGGTGTCGGTGGGCAGGCTGGAGACGCGGCCGGTCGGCGCGCTCGACGCCGGGCCGACGCAGCACGACTCGCTGTACGAGCTGACCTGGACCCCCGTGCCGGCCGCCGCCGGGCGGGACGGGGACGTGCGGTTGCTCGACACGACCACGTTCCCGCTCGACACCGCCCCGGCGGACACCCCGGCCGGCGTCCGCGCCGTCCTGCACCGCGTACTCGACGAACTCGGGTCGTGGCTGGCCGAACCCACCGGCGCCCGGATCGTCGTGCGGACGCGGGGCGCGGTGGCCCTGCCCGGCGAGGACGTCACCGACCTCGCGGGCGCCGCCGTGTGGGGCTTCGTCCGCTCGGTGCAGGCCGAGCACCCCGACCGCGTCGTGCTCGTCGACGGCGACGTGGTGCTGGCCGACGACGAGCCCCAGCTCGTGGTCCGCGACGGCGTCCCGTACGCCGCCCGGCTGGCCCGCGTACGCGCCGACGAACCGGTCACCACCGACTTCGGCGCCGGCACGGTGCTGGTCTCCGGCGCGTCCGGCGCGTTGGGCGCGGTGGTGGCCCGGCACCTGGTGGCGGCGCACGGGGTGCGCGACCTGCTGCTGGTGTCCCGCCGGGGCGCCGCCGCGCCGGGCGCCGACGAGCTGGCGGCGGAGCTGGCGTCGTCGGGCGCGTCGGTGCGGTGGGCGGCCTGCGACGTGGCCGACCGGGACGCGGTGGCCGCGCTGGTCGCCGGCCGTGGCCTGTCGGCGGTCGTGCACGTCGCCGGCGTGGTGGACGACGGTCTGCTGGCGTCGCTGTCGCCGGAGCGGCTGGACCGGGTGCTGGCGCCGAAGGTGGACGCGGCCTGGCACCTGCACGAGTTGACGGCCGACGCGGGGCTGTCGGCGTTCGTGGTGTTCTCCTCGGCGGCCGGCGTGTTCGGCAACGCGGGCCAGGCGGCGTACTCCGCGGCGAACGCGTTCCTGGACGCCCTGGTGGTGCGCCGCCGCGCGGCCGGCCTCAGCGGGCAGTCCCTGGCGTGGGGCATGTGGGACGGGGGGATGGCGGGCGAGCTGACCGGCGCGGAGCGCAAGCGGCTGGCCCAGGCGGGCGTGCGGGCCCTGCCGGTCGACGAGGGCCTGCGCCTGCTCGACGCCGCGCTCACCTGCGCCGCGCCGGTCCTCGTACCCATCGGGCTCGACCTCGGCGTCGTCGACGGTCCGCTCTACCGCGGCCTGGTCCGCCCCCGGACCCGGCGGGCGGCGGCCACCGGCGACGGCCTCGCCACGCGCCTGGCCGGCCTGACCGGGCCGGAGTGCGCGGACCTGCTGCTGGGCCTGGTCCGCACGAACGTCGCGACGGTGCTCGGGCACCGCGACCCCGACGCCGTCGATCCCGGTCGCGCCTTCACCGAGCTGGGCTTCGACTCGCTCGCCGCGCTGGAGCTGCGCAACCAGCTCAACGCCGCCACCGGCCTGCGGCTGCCCACCACCCTCACCTTCGACCGGCCGAACACCCGCGCGGTCGCCGAGCTGCTGTACGAGCGGCTCGTCCCGGACACCGGCACCGACGGCGGGCTGCCGGAGGACGAGGTCCGCCGCATCCTGCTCGCCATCCCCCTCAGCCGGCTGCGGGACGCCGGCCTGATGGACAGCCTGCTCGAACTGGGCGGCGTCCGGGTCGCCGCCGACGAGCCGGTCGACGCACCCACCGGATCCATCGACGACATGGACGCCGACGCACTGATCAGCATGGCGCTCGCCGACCTCGGTGAAGCGACGACGGAAGCGGGGAGCTGACCACATGGCCAACTCGGAGGAGAAGCTCGTCACCGCGCTGCGGGCCTCGCTCAAGGAGAACGAGTGGCTGCGGGAGCAAAACCGCAAGCTCAACTCGACGCTGCGCGAGCCGATCGCCATCGTCGGCATGGCCTGCCGCTACCCGGGCGGGGTGCGGAACCCGGACGACCTGTGGGACCTGGTCGCCGCCGGCGGGGACGGGATCACCGGCTTCCCCACCGACCGCGGCTGGAACGTCGCCGAGCTCTACGACCCCACGCCCGGCACGCCGGGCCGGTCGTACACCCGCGAGGGGGGCTTCCTGCACGACGCGGCCCAGTTCGACCCGGAGTTCTTCGGCATCAGCCCGCGCGAGGCGTTGACGATGGACCCGCAGCAGCGGCTGCTGCTGGAGACCTCGTGGGAGGCCCTCGAGAACGCCGGCATCGACCCCACGGGGCTGCGCGGCAGCGACACGGGCGTCTTCGCCGGCATGATGTACCACGACTACCCGGAGAACAACGCCACCGGCGCGATCGCCTCCGGCCGGGTGGCGTACACGTTCGGGCTGGAGGGGCCCGCCGTCACCGTCGACACCGCGTGCTCGTCGTCGCTGGTCGCCCTGCACCTGGCCGTGCAGGCCCTGCGCAACGGGGAGTGCTCGCTCGCGCTGGCCGGCGGCGTCACCGTGATGGCGACCCCGGAGACGTACGTCGCGTTCTCCAAGCAGCGCGGGCTGTCGCCGGACGGCCGGTGCAAGTCCTTCGCCGCCGCCGCCGACGGCACCGGCTTCGCCGAGGGCGTCGGCATGCTGATCGTGGAGCGGCTCTCCGACGCCCGGCGCAACGGGCACCCGGTGCTCGCCGTCGTCCGCGGGACGGCGGTCAACCAGGACGGGGCCTCCAACGGCCTGACCGCCCCGAACGGGCCGGCGCAGCAGCGGGTCATCCAGGCGGCGCTGGCCAACGCGCGGCTGTCGGCCAACCAGATCGACGTGGTCGAGGCGCACGGCACCGGCACCACCCTGGGCGACCCCATCGAGGCGCAGGCCATCCTGGCCACCTACGGCCAGGACCGGGACCGCCCGCTCTGGCTCGGCTCGATCAAGTCCAACATCGGCCACACCCAGGCCGCCGCCGGCGTCGGCGGCATCATCAAGATGGTGCTCGCCATGCGGCACCGGCTGCTGCCGAAGACGCTGCACGTGGACGCCCCGAGCGACCAGGTCGACTGGACCGAGGGCTCGGTCGACCTGCTGACCGAGGCGGTCGCCTGGCCCGCAAGTGGCGAGCCGGCCCGCGCCGGCGTCTCGTCGTTCGGCGTGAGCGGCACCAACGCCCACGTGATCATCGAGGAGCCGCCCGCGCAGGAGACCGCGCCGCCCGCCGCGGCGGCGACCGGGCCGGTGCCCTGGGTGCTCTCCGGCCGTACGCCCGACGCCCGGCGCGACCAGGCGGCCCGGCTGGCCGCCCACCTCGACCTGCACCCCGCCGCCCCGGCCGACGTCGCCGCCGCCCTGGCGACGCGGGCCCGGTTCGAGCACCGGGCGGTCGTGGTCGGCACGGACCCCGCCGAGCTGCGGGCCGGCCTGGCCGCCGTCGCGGCGGACGAACCCGCGCCGACCGTCGCCACCGGCGCCGCGCTGGGCGACGTGCCCCGGGTCGTCTTCATGTTCCCCGGCCAGGGCTCGCAGTGGGCGGGCATGGCCGTGGAGCTGATGGACACCGCCGAGGTGTTCGCGGACCGGATGGACGAGTGCGCCCGGGCCGTCGACGCGTTCACCGACTGGTCGCTGCTCGACGTCGTCCGGGGCGTGCCCGGCGCGCCCTCGCTCGACCGGGTGGACGTGGTGCAGCCCGTGCTGTTCGCCGTGATGGTGTCGCTCGCGGCGCTGTGGCGGTCGTACGGCGTCGAGCCCGCCGCCGTGGTGGGGCACTCGCAGGGCGAGATCGCCGCCGCCGTCGTCGCCGGCGCGCTCACCCTCGACGACGGCGCCCGCGTGGTCGCGCTGCGCAGCCGGGCGATCGCCGCCGGACTGGCCGGACGCGGCGGCATGGCCTCGGTGGCGGCGCCCCGGGCGGACGTGGAGGCGCGCCTGGCCCGGTGGGGCGACCGGATCTCGGTCGCGGCGGTCAACGGGCCCGCCGCCACCGTCGTGTCCGGCGAGCCCGACGCCCTCGCCGAGCTGCTGGCCGCGTGCGAGGCCGACGGCGTCCGGATGCGGATGATCCCGGTGGACTACGCCTCGCACTCCGCGCAGGTCGAGGCCATCCGGGACGAGCTGCTGCACGTCCTGGCCGACGTCCGGCCGCGAAGCGCCGACGTGCCGCTGTACTCCACGCTCACCGGCGAGGTCGTCGACACCGCCACCCTCGACGCCGGGTACTGGTACGCGAACCTGCGCGGCACGGTCCGGTTCGAGGAGGCGATCGACCGCCTGCTCGCCGACGGGCACGACGTCCTCGTGGAGATCAGCCCCCACCCCGTGCTCGGCATGGGGGTGCGCGAGATCCTGGACCGCGCCGACGCCCCGGCCGCGCTCGTCGCGTCGCTACGGCGGGACGAGGGCGGGCTGTCGCGCTTCCTGCTCTCGCTCGGCGAGGCGTACGTACGTGGGGTCGCCGTCGACTGGTCCCGGCACACCCGCGGCGTCCCGGCCCCGCTGCCGACGTACGCGTTCCAGCACCAGCGGTACTGGCAGCTCGCGGCGGCGTCCGCCGTGGACGCGCGCGGCCTCGGCATCGACGTCGTCGGCCACCCGCTGCTCGGTGCGGCGCTCACCGTCCCGGAACGGGAGCTCGTCGTGCTCGCCGGCCGGATCAGCCTGGAGACGCACCCGTGGCTGGCCGACCACGCCGTGCTGGACACCGTCCTGCTGCCCGGCACGGGGCTGGTCGAACTCGCCGTCCGCGCCGGCGACGAGGTCGGCTGCCCGGCCGTCGAGGAACTCGTCATCACCACCCCGCTCGTCGTCCCCGCGCACGGCGGGGTGGCGCTGCGGCTCACCGTGGAGGCGCCGGACGAGCACGGCCGCCGCGCGCTCGGCGTCTACGGGCAGACCGACACCGAGGCGAAGATCGGCATGTGGACCCGGCACGCCACCGGCGTCCTCGCCCCCGCCACGGCGGCGGGGGAGAGCCTCACCGAGTGGCCGCCCGCCGACGCGCTGACCGTCGACGTCGCCGACCTGTACGACCGGCTCGCCGGGCTCGGCCTCCAGTACGGCCCGCTGTTCCAGGGCCTGCGGGCCGCGTGGCGGCGGGGCGACGAGACGTACGCCGAGGTGGCCCTGCCGCAGGGCGTCGACGTGGACGGGTTCGGCCTGCACCCGGCGCTGTTCGACATCGCCCTGCACGCCCTCGCCGCGGACGTCGGCGACGGCGCGGCGAAGCTGCCGTTCTCGTGGAACGGCGTGACGCTGCACGGGGCCGGCGCGACGAGCCTGCGGGTCCGGCTCACCAGGACGGGGGCGGACAGCGCGGCCCTGCTCCTCGCGGACCACACGGGCGCCCCGGTCGCCTCCGTGGCGGCGCTGACCGTACGCCCGGTGGCGCCGCAGGCGCTCCGGGGCCGCAGCGGCTTCGTCGAGTCGCTGTTCCGGCTGGAGCACGCGCCGCTGACCGTCGGCCGGGCCGAGCGCGGCACCTGGCAGACGCTGGGCGGCACGGCGGTCTTCGACGCGCCGCCGGTGGCGCTGGCCGACGCCGCCGCCGACACGCTGTTCCTGCCGTGCTTCTCCGACGCGCCCGACATCGCCGCGGTGCCCGACCTCGCGGCGTACGCGCTGACCACGCTCCAGGAGTGGCTCGCCGACCCGCGCCAGGCCGAGACCCGGCTCGTCGTGGTGACCCGCCCGGACGACCTCGCCGGCGCGGCGGTGCACGGCCTGGTCCGCTCCGCGCAGGCGGAGAACCCGGGGCGGATCGTCCTGCTGGAGGCTGACCACACCGCCGACGGGCTGGTGGCGGCGGCGCTGGCGACCGGGGAGCCGGTGCTCACCGTCCGCGACGGCGCGGTGAGCGCGCCCCGCCTGGCCCGGGTGCCCGAGCAGGACGTCGCCGGCCCGGCGGTGTTCGGTCCGGACAGCACCGTGCTCGTCACCGGCGGCACCGGCACGCTGGGCGGGCTGGTGGCCCGCCACCTGGTCACCGAGCACGGCGTACGCGACCTCGTGCTGACCAGCCGCCGCGGCCTCGCCGCCGCCGGCGCGGTCGCCCTGCGCGACGAACTCGCCGAACTGGGCGCGACCGTGACGGTGCTGGCGTGCGACGTCGCGGACCGCGACCAGGTCGCGGCGCTGCTCGCGGCCCACCCGGTGACCGGCGTCGTGCACACCGCGGGCGTGATGGCCGACGCCACCATCGCCACGCTCACCCCCGACCGGCTCGCCGAGGTGCTGCGCCCCAAGGTCGACGCGGCCTGGCACCTGCACGAGCTGGCCGGGGACGTCAGCGCCTTCGTGCTGTTCTCCTCGGCCGCGGGCGTCTTCGGCAGCCCCGGACAGGGCGGCTACGCCGCCGCGAACGCGGTGCTCGACGCGCTCGCGGTGCGGCGCCGGGCCGCGGGGCTGCCCGCCCACTCGCTGGCCTGGGGGCTGTGGGCCGAACGCAGCGAGATGACCGCCGACGTGGGCGGCGCGCAGCTGAGCCGGATGGCCCGCAGCGGCATGAGCGAGCTGTCCAGCAAGGACGGCCTGGCCCTGTTCGACGCCGCCGTCCGGTCGGCCGACGCGTTGCTGGCGCCGGTGCCGGTCGACCTCGCCGCGTTCGGCCGGGACGACCGCGAGCCGCCGGAGCTGCTGCGCGGCCTGGTCCGCGCCCCGGCCCGCCGGGCGGTGGGCGGCTCCTCCCTGGCCCAGCGGCTGGCCGAGGTGCCCACCGAGCGCTGGTCCGAGGTCGTGCTGGAGGCGGTGCTCACCCGGGTCGCGTCCGTGCTCGGCTACGCCCGGGCGGACCGGCTGCCGGCGGGCCGCCCCTTCAAGGAGCTCGGCTTCGACTCGCTCACCGCGCTCGACCTGCGCAACCAGCTCGGCGTGGCGACCGGGCTGCGGCTGCCGGCGACGCTGGTGTTCGACTACCCGACGCCGGAGGCGCTGGCCGGCCACCTGGTGGAGCAGCTCGCCGGCGGGCGGACCGCGACGGCCGACGTCGCTGCGGCCCGGCACGACCACGAGCCCGTTGCCATCGTCGGCATGGCCTGCCGGTTCCCCGGCGAGGTGCGCACGCCGGAGGACCTGTGGCGGCTGCTGGTCGGCGGCGGCGACGCGATCGGGCCGTTCCCGACCGACCGGGGATGGAACCTCGACGCGCTGGTCGACCCCGACCCGGACAACCCGGGCACCAGCTACGTCGACCAGGGGGGCTTCCTCTACGACGCGGCCCACTTCGACCCCGGCTTCTTCGGCATCTCCCCGCGCGAGGCGTTGGCGATGGACCCGCAGCAGCGGCTGCTGCTGGAGACCTCGTGGGAGGCGCTGGAGCGGGCCGGCATCGACCCGACCACGCTGCGCGGCAGCCGGACCGGCGTGTACGCGGGCGTCATGTACAACGACTACGGCACCGTGCTCAGCGGCTCCGCCGAGTCCGTCGACGGCTTCCTCTCCACCGGCAACTCCGGCGGCGTGATCTCCGGGCGGATCTCGTACACGCTCGGGCTGGAGGGCCCGGCGATGACCGTCGACACCGCCTGCTCGTCGTCGCTGGTCGCCCTGCACCTCGCCGTCTCCGCGCTGCGCAACGGGGAGTGCTCCCTCGCGCTCGCCGGTGGCGTGTCGGTGATGTCGACGCCGGGCACCTTCCTGGAGTTCTCCCGGCAGCGCAACCTGGCCCCCGACGGGCGGTGCAAGTCGTTCGCGGGGGCGGCCGACGGCACGTCGCTCTCCGAGGGCGTCGGGGTGCTGGTGGTCGAGCGGCTCTCCGACGCCCGCCGCCACGGGCACCCCGTGCTGGCCGTGGTGCGCGGCTCCGCCGTCAACTCCGACGGCGCGTCGAACGGGCTCACCGCCCCCAACGGGCCGTCGCAGCAGCGGGTCATCCGGGCCGCCCTGGCGGACGCGCGGCTCTCCCCGTCCGACGTCGACGTGGTCGAGGCGCACGGCACCGGCACCACCCTGGGCGACCCGATCGAGGCGCAGGCCGTCCTCGCCACGTACGGGCAGGAGCGGGTCGCGCCGGTGCTGCTGGGCTCGGTCAAGTCGAACCTCGGGCACACGCAGGCCGCCGCCGGGGTGGCCGGCATCATGAAGGTGGTGCTGGCGCTGCGCCACGGCGTGCTCCCGCCGACCCTGCACGTCGACGAGCCCTCGCCGCACGTGGACTGGTCCGCCGGCGCGGTCCGCGTCGCCTCGGACGCCACGCCGCTCGCCGCCGCCGACCGCCCGGTGCGCGCCGCCGTGTCGTCCTTCGGCATCAGCGGCACCAACGCCCACGTCGTGCTGGAGCAGGCCGACCCGGCGCCGCCGGCCGACGAGCCGGACGTGCCGTTCACGCCGTGGCTGCTCTCCGCGTGCACCGAGGAGGGGCTGCGGGAGCAGATCCCCCGGCTGCGCGCCCACGTGGCCGCCGACCCGACGCTGCGCCCGGTCGACGTCGCGTACACCCTCGCCACCGGGCGGGCCGCGTTCCCGCACCGCGCGGTGCTGCTCGGCGACGAGGTGGTGACCGGCACGGTCGACGGCGGGAAGCTCGCGGTGCTCTTCACCGGTCAGGGGGCGCAGCGGGTCGCGATGGCGGAGGGGCTGCTGGGCTTCCCGGTGTTCGCGGCGGCGTTCGACGAGGTGTGCGGGGAGTTGGACCGGCACCTGGAGCGGCCGTTGCGGGAGGTGCTGGGCACCGACGAGGTGCACCAGACGGGGTGGGCGCAGCCGGCGTTGTTCGCGGTGGAGGTGGCGCTGTTCCGGTTGTTCGAGTCGTGGGGTGTGCGGCCGGACTTCGTGGCGGGGCACTCGATCGGTGAGTTGGCGGCGGCACACGTGGCGGGCGTGTGGTCGCTGGCCGACGCCGCGAGGGTCGTCGCGGCGCGGGGCCGGCTGATGCAGGCGCTGCCGGGCGGTGGCGCGATGGTGGCCGTACGCGCCACCGAGGACGACGTCGCCCCGCTGCTGCCGCCCACGGTCGCCGTCGCCGCGGTGAACGGGCCGGAGTCGGTGGTGCTCTCCGGCGACGAGGCCGCCACCCTCGAGGTGGCCGAGGAACTGGCCCGGCGTGGCCGCAGGGCGCGGCGGCTCACCGTGTCGCACGCGTTCCACTCGCCGCTGATGGATCCCATGCTCGACGAGTACCGCGCGGTCGTGGCCCAGGTGGAGTGCCGGGAGCCGGCCGTCGAGCTGGTCTCCACGCTGACGGGCGGGCCCACCACCCTCGACGCCGAGCACTGGGTGCGGCAGGTGCGCGAACCCGTCCGGTTCGCCGACGCGGTCGCCACGCTCGCCGCGGCCGGGGCCACCACCTTCCTGGAGATCGGCCCCGACGCGGTGCTGACCGCGCTCGGCCGCAACGTGGCCGAGGGCGAGTGGATCCCGGTGTGCCGCAAGGGCCGCCCCGAATCGGAGACCGTGGCGACCGCGTTCGCCCGGCTCGCGGTGCGCGGCACGGCCGTCGACTGGTCCGCCGTGGCGCCGGGACGGACCGTGGAGCTGCCCACCTCCGCGTTCCAGCACCAGCCGTACTGGCCCCGGGCGGGCGCCGGCACCGGCGACGCGAGCGGGCTGGGCCAGACGCGGGCGAACCACCCGCTGCTGGGCGCGGCGGTCGAGCTGCCGGACGGCGGCGCGGTGTTCACCGGCCGGCTCGCGCTGGCCACCCACCCGTGGCTGGCCGACCACGCGGTCGCGGACGTGGTGCTGCTGCCCGGTGCGGCGCTGGTCGAGCTGGCGGCGCACACCGGCCGCGAGGTCGGCTGCCCGCGGGTGGAGGAGCTGACGCTGGAGGCGCCGCTGGTGCTGCCGGACTCCGGCGGCGTCCAGATACGCGTGACGGTGGGCGAACCGGCACCCGACGGCGACCGGGAGGTGGGCGTCCACTCGCGGGTCGAGGACGAGGACGGGTGGACCACCCACGCGGTGGGCCGGCTGACCCCGGCCGGGGCCGCCGGCGCCGACCTGCGGGCCTGGCCTCCGGACGCCGACCCGGTCGACGTGTCCGCGGCGTACGACGACCTGTTCGCGCGCGGCCTGCGGTACGGCCCGGTCTTCCAGGGCCTGACCGCGGCGTGGCGGCGCGGCGACGAGGTGTACGCGGAGATCACCCTGCCCGAGCAGGCGCACGACGACGCCGGCCGCTTCGGCCTGCACCCGGCGCTGCTGGACGCCGTCCTGCACGCGGTGGCGTCGACCGGCGACGGCGACCCGGTGCTGCCGTTCTCGTGGCGCGGGTTCACCGTGCACGCCTCGGGCGCCAACCGGCTGCGGGCCCGGATCGTGCCCGGCGACGGCACGGCGGCGATCACCCTGGCCGACGCGACCGGCGCTCCGGTGGCCTCGGTCGAGGCGCTGGCGGTGCGCCCGGTGTCGCCGGAACAGCTGGCGGCGCTGCGCCGCGACCGGCACGAGTCGCTGCTGCGCCTGGACTGGACGCCGCTGACCGGGTCGCCCCGGCCGCGTACCGTCGCGGTGCTCGGGGACCGGATCGACGGCCTCGACGCGACCGCGTACGCCGACCTGGCGGCCCTCGCCGCCGCCGTCGACGCGGGCGCCGCGGTGCCCGACGTGGTGGTGGCGCGGTGCGTCCCCGACCGGGGGGCGGCGGTGGCCGCGCGGGCCCGGGCGGCCACCGGTCAGGTCCTCGCCCTGGCGCAGCAGTGGCTCGCCGACGAGCGGTTCGCCGCCGCCCGCCTCGCCGTCCTGACCAGCGGCGCGGTGGCGACCCACCCCGACGCCGACGTCACCGACCTCGCCGGGGCCGCGGCCTGGGGCCTGCTCCGCTCCGCCCAGTCCGAACACGGCGACCGGTTCGTCCTGGTCGACGTCGATGCGGAGACCGGCACCGGGTTGTCGGCCGCGCTCGGCTCCGACGAGCCGCAGCTCGCCGTCCGCGGCGCCGACGTCCTCGTGCCCCGCCTGGCGCGGGCCGGCGTCACCGACTCCGCCGCGCCCGTCTTCGAGGGGACCGTCCTGGTCACCGGCGCCACCGGCGCGCTCGGTCGGCTCGTCGCCCGGCACCTGGTCACCCGGCACGGGGTCCGCGAACTGGTGCTGGTCAGCCGCAGCGGCCCCGCCGCCGAGGGCGCGACCGACCTGCGCGACGAACTCGTCGCCCTGGGGGCCGAGGTCACCGTCGCCGCGTGCGACGTCGCCGACCCGGACGCGCTCGCCGCGCTGCTCGTGGCGCACCCGGTGCGCGGGGTGGTGCACACGGCGGGCGTCGTCGACGACGCCGTCATCTCCTCGCTCACCCCGGAACGGGTCGACCGGGTGCTGCGGCCCAAGGTCGACGCCGCGACGAACCTGCACGAGCTGACCCGCGACCTGACCGCGTTCGTGCTGTTCTCGTCGGCCTCCGGGGTGCTCGGCGGCCCCGGCCAGGGCAACTACGCCGCCGGCAACGCCTACCTGGACGCGCTCGCCCAGCACCGGCGGGCGAACGGCCTGCCGGCCGTGTCGCTGGCCTGGGGCCGCTGGGAGCAGGCGGGCATGGCGGAGCAGCTGACCGAGGCCGACCTGCGGCGCATGTCGCGCTCCGGCATCGACGCGCTCCCCGTCGAGGAGGCGCTGGCCCTGTTCGACGTGGCGCTGCACGCCCAGGGCATGGTGGCGCCGATCAAGCTCGATCACCGCGCCCTGCGGGAACGCGCCGTCGCGGGCATGGTGCCGCCGGTGCTGCGCGGCCTGGTCCGGGTGCCCGCCAGGCGGGCGGCCGACACCGACGCGGGAGCGGCCGACGCGCTGCGGCAGCGGCTCGCGGGCCGCGACGCCGAGGAGGCCGGGGCCATCCTGCTCGACCTGGTGCGTACCCAGGTGGCGGGGGTGCTGGCCTACCCGGACCCGGCCGCGGTCGCCGCCGACCGGCCGTTCTCCGAGCTCGGCTTCGACTCCCTCACCGCGGTGGAGCTGCGCAACCGGGTGAGCGACGCGACCGGACTGCGGCTGCCCGCGACGCTGGTGTTCGACCACCCGACGTCGAACGCCCTCACCGCGTTCCTCCAGGCCGAACTCTCCGGCGAGTCGGGCGGGGACAACGCGGTGCTGGCCGCGTTCGCCGAACTCGACCGCCTCGAGGCGGTCCTGCGCGACGTCGACGAGCAGTCCCGTACCCGGCTGTCGCTGCGGCTGCGGGACGTGCTCTCGAAGCTGGGCGGCGAGCCGGCCTCCACCGGCAACGACATCGAATCCGCGACCGACGACGAGGTCTTCGCTCTCATCGACAGCGAACTCGGGATCTCATGACAGTGCGAGGAGGGCGACCCTAGTGGCCAACGAGGACAAGCTCCGGGACTACCTGAAGCGGGTCACCGTCGACCTGCAGAAGACCCGGCAGCGCCTGCACGAGGTGGAGGCGTCCGCGCACGAACCGGTCGCGATCGTCGGCATGGCCTGCCGCTACCCGGGGGGCGTGGCGAGTCCCGAGGACCTGTGGCGGCTCGTGGAGTCCGGGACCGACGCCACCGGCGCGTTCCCGACCGACCGCGGCTGGGACCTGGAGTCGCTCTACGACCCGCAGTCACTGCGGGAGGGCACCTCCTACACCTCGCGCGGCGGCTTCCTGTACGACGCGGCGGACTTCGACCCGACGTTCTTCGGCATCAGCCCCCGCGAGGCGGTCGGGTTGGACCCCCAGCAGCGGCTGCTGCTGGAGGTCGCGTGGGAGACCCTGGAGCGGGCCGGCATCGACCCCGCCTCGCTCGCCGGCAGCCCGACCGGCGTGTTCACCGGCCTCATGTACCACGACTACTTGGGCAGCAACAGCTCCGGCAGCGTGGTCTCCGGCCGGGTCGCCTACACGCTGGGGCTGGAAGGGCCGGCGGTCACCGTCGACACCGCCTGCTCGTCGTCGCTCGTGGCGCTGCACCTGGCGATCCAGGCCCTGCGCCGGGGCGACTGCACCCTCGCGCTCGTCGGCGGCGTCTCGGTCATGGCGACGCCGCTGACGTTCGTCGAGTTCTCCCGCCAGCGTGGCCTGTCGCCGGACGGGCGGTGCCGCTCGTACTCGGCGGACGCCGACGGCACCGGGTTCGCCGAGGGCGCCGGCGTGCTGCTGGTGGAGCGGCTGTCGGACGCGCTCGCGCACGGCCACCGCGTCCTGGCGGTCGTCCGGGGCTCCGCGGTCAACCAGGACGGCGCGTCGAACGGGCTGACCGCGCCGAACGGGCCGTCGCAGCAGCGGGTCATCGAGGCCGCGCTGGTCGACGCGGGCCTGTCGACGCGCCAGGTCGACGTGGTCGAGGGGCACGGCACCGGCACCACCCTGGGTGACCCGATCGAGGCGCAGGCGCTGCTCGCGACGTACGGCCAGGACCGGGAGGACCCGCTCTGGCTCGGCTCGGTGAAGTCGAACATCGGCCACACCCAGGCCGCGGCCGGCGTCGCCGGGGTCATCAAGATGGTCGAGGCGATCCGGCGCGGCGTCCTGCCCGCGACGCTGCACGCCGAGCAGCCGTCGGACCAGGTGGACTGGACGGCCGGCAATGTGCGGCTGCTGACCGCCGCCACGCCGTGGCCGCGGACCGGTCAGCCGCGCCGGGCCGCGGTCTCGTCGTTCGGGTTCAGCGGCACGAACGCCCACGTGATCGTGGAGCAGGCGCCGGACACCGACGCGCCCGAGCCAGCCTCGGCGCCGGTGACGTCGCTGCTGCTCACCGCCCGCGACGCCACCGCGCTGCGGGACCAGGCGCGGCGGCTCTCCGCCGTGGTGTCGCAGGTGGAGCCGGCCGAGCTGGGTTACGCCCTGGCCACCACCCGGTCCCGCTTCGCGCACCGGGCCGCGGTCGTCGGCTCCTCCACCGAGGAACTCGGTGCCGGCCTGGCCGCCCTGGCGCGCGACGAGCAGGCCGCCAACCTGGTCCGCGGCCGGGTGGCGGACGGCCGGGTCGCGATGCTCTTCTCCGGGCAGGGCGCGCAGCGCCTCGGCATGGGCAGCGGGCTGTACGCGGCGTACCCGGAGTTCGCGGCGGCCTTCGACGAGGTGTGCGCCGCCCTGGACCCGCACCTGGACCGGCCGCTGCGCGAGGTCCTCGACACCGAGGACCTGCACCGGACCGGCTGGACCCAGCCCGCCCTGTTCGCCGTCGAGGTGGCCCTCTACCGGCTCGTCCGGTCCTGGGGCGTCACCCCGTCGGTCCTGGCCGGGCACTCGATCGGCGAGCTGGCCGCCGCGCACGTCGCGGGGGTGTTCTCCCTCGCCGACGCGGCCCGCCTGGTCGCGGCCCGGGGCCGGCTGATGCAGGCGCTGCCGGCGGGCGGGGCGATGCTGGCCGTCCAGGCCACCGAGGACGAGGTCGCGCCGCTGCTCGGCGCGGACGTCGACATCGCCGCCCTCAACGGCCCGGACTCGGTGGTCGTCTCCGGCACCGAGGAGGCGGTGGCGGCGGTGGCCGAGCGGTTCGCCGACCGCCGGACCCGGCGGCTGACCGTGTCGCACGCCTTCCACTCACCGCTGATGGATCCGATGCTCGCGCAGTTCCGGGCGGTGGCCGAGACGATCTCGTACGCGCCGCCGACCATTCCGCTGGTCTCCACGGTCACCGGCGCGCCGGCCGGCGACGAGCTGGCGACGCCGGAGTACTGGGTCGGGCAGGTCCGCGCGACCGTGCGCTTCGCGGACGCGGTACGCGCCGCCGCCGCGACCGGCGTCACCACGTTCCTCGAACTGGGCCCGGATTCGGTGCTCGCCACCATGGCGGCGGACTGCCTGGACGGCGACGTGCTGGCCACGCCGGTGCTGCGCCGGGACCGCGACGAGCCGCGCGCCCTGGTGGAGGCGCTGGCGCGGCTGGAGACCCGGGGCGTCACGGTGGACCCGGAGGCGTTCTACCACCGCTCCGGGCGGTCCTGGGTCGACCTGCCGACGTACGCCTTCCAGCACGAGCGCTTCTGGCAGGACAGCGTCGCGCCGGCCGCCGCGGGCGAGGCCGGCGACGACGACGGCCTGTGGGCGGCGGTGGACAGCGGCGACCTCGACACGGTGGTCACCACGCTCGACGTGGACCCGCAGGCCCCCCTGGCGTCGGTGCTGCCCGCGCTCTCCGCGTGGCGCCGGGGGCGGCAGGAGCGGTCCGCGCTGGACGGCTGGCGCTACCAGGCGCGGTGGGAGCGCCGCCCCGGCGGCACACCCGGGGTGCTGACCGGCACCTGGCTGCTGGTGGTCGGCGACCCGGCGGTGCCCGGGGACACGGATCGCGCGGTCGCCGACGCGCTCGCCGCGCACGGCGCCACCGTCGTCACCACCGACCCGGCCGGCCTGGCGGGCCACCTCGACGGGGAACCGGCCGGCGTGGTGTCCCTCCTCGCGCTCGACGAGGCGTTCCTGCCCGGCCGCCCCGGCGTCCCGGCGGGCGCGGCGGCCACCCTCGACCTGGTCCGTACGCTCGCCGGGCGGGGCGTCCCGCTCTGGTGCCTCACCCGTGGGGCCGTCGCCACCTCCCCGGCCGACGCGGTGACCGGCGTGGCGCAGTCGCAGGTGTGGGGCCTCGGCCGGGTCGCCGCGCTGGAGCTGCCCGACACCTGGGGCGGCCTGGTCGACCTGCCCGCCCACCTCGACGAGCACTGCGCCGCCGCGCTGGCGGGCGTGCTCGCCGGCATCGGGGAGGACCAGGTCGCGGTGCGCCCGGACGGGGTGTTCGTCCGCCGGCTGCACCGCGCGCCCGTGACCGGATCCCCGCGCTGGCGCGGCGCGTCCGGCACCGTCCTGGTCACCGGCGGCACCGGCACCCTCGGCATCGAGGCCGCCCGCCTGTACGCGCGGCACGGCGCCGAGCGGCTCGTCCTGCTGAGCCGGCGCGGCACCGCCCCCGCCGAGGCCCTCGACGAGCTGCGCGGGCTGGGCGCCGAGGTCGACGTCGTGGCCTGCGACGTGGCCGACCGGGCGGCCCTGGAGGCGGTCGTCGACCGCTACCCCGACGTGCGCGCCGTGGTGCACGTGGCGGGGCTGGCCCAGCTCACCGGCATCGTGGACATGGACCTCGCCGAGTTCACCGACGTCGTCTCCGCGAAGGTCGCCGGCGCCGCCAACCTCGACGCGATCTTCGCGGATCGCGACCTCGACGAGTTCGTGCTCTTCTCCTCCGTGGCCGGCGTCTGGGGCAGCGGCGGCCAGGCCGCCTACGCCGCCGGCAACGCGCACCTGTGTGCCCTCGCCGAGGCGCGGCGCGGCCGGGGACAGCCGGCCACCGCCCTGGCCTGGGGCCCGTGGGCCGAGAGCACGCTGGTGGACGACGAGATCTCGGCCTCGCTGCGCAAGCGCGGCCTGGCGCCGATGGCGCCGGAGCGGGCCGTCGCGGCCATGCGTACCGCCCTGGCGGCCGGCGACACGGACGTGCTGCTCGCCGACGTGGACTGGGCCACCTTCGTGCCGTCGTTCACCGCGCTGCGGCCCAGCCGGTTGTTCGACGCCATCCCCGAGGCGGTCGCCGACGAGGCGCCGACCGACACGGCCACCTCGTCGGACTTCGCCCGCCGCCTCGCCGACCTGCCGGAGGCGGAGCGCCTCGAGCACGTCGTCGGGCTGGTCCGCACGCAGGTCGCCCTCACGCTCGGCTACGCGGGCCCGGAGGCGGTCGAGTCGACCTCGGCGTTCAAGGAGCTGGGCTTCGACTCGGTCACCGCCGTGGAGTTCCGCAACCGGATGGTCGAGGCCACCGGCGTACGGCTCTCCGCGGCCGTCGCCTTCGACTACCCGACCCCGGTCGCGCTGGCCGAGCACCTGCTGGAGACCGGGCGCACCGAGGTGGTCGTCGGCGCCGTCGCCGCCGACGAGCCGATCGCCATCGTCGGCATGAGCTGCCGGTTCCCCGGTGGTGTCGGCTCGCCCGAGGAGCTGTGGGCGATGCTGCGCGAGGGACGCGACGGCATCGGCCCGTTCCCCACCGACCGCGGCTGGGACCTCGACGGCCTGTTCCACCCCGACCCGGAGCACTCCGGGACCAGCTACGTGCGCGAGGGCGGCTTCCTCGCCGACCTGCCGGGCTTCGACGCGGCCTTCTTCGGCATCAGCCCGCGCGAGGCCGAGGCGATGGACCCGCAGCAGCGGCTCGTGCTGGAGGCGTCCTGGGCGGCCTTCGAGGACGCCGGCATCGACCCGACCACGCTGCGCGGCAGCGCGACCGGGGTGTACGTCGGCGCCAACAACATCGACTACGCCCGGATCACCGGCGCGGCGGGCGCCAGCGCGGAAGGCTTCATGGCCACCGGCAACGCCGCGAGCATCATGTCCGGTCGCCTGTCGTACGTGCTGGGGCTGGAGGGCCCGGCCGTGACGGTGGACACCGCCTGCTCGTCGTCGCTGGTCGCGATGCACCTCGCGGTGCGGGCGCTGCGCTCGGGCGAGTGCGCGATGGCGGTCGCGGGCGGCGTGACCGCCATGTCGACCCCGGGCGCGTTCCTGGAGTTCAGCCGGATGCGCGGGCTCGCCCCGGACGGGCGCTGCAAGGCGTTCGCGGCCGGCGCGGACGGCACCAACTGGGGCGAGGGCATCGGCGTGGTCGTGCTGGAGCGGCTCTCCGACGCGCTCGCCGCCGGCCACGAGGTCCTCGCCGTGGTCCGCGGGACCGCCGTCAACCAGGACGGCGCGTCCAACGGGCTGACCGCGCCCAACGGGCCGGCGCAGCAGCGGGTCATCCGGCAGGCGCTCGCCGACGCCGGGCTGTCCACCGCCGACGTCGACGTGGTCGAGGCGCACGGCACCGGCACGACCCTGGGCGACCCCATCGAGGTCGACGCGCTCTTCGCCACGTACGGTCGCGACCGCGCCGGGGACCGGCCGCTCTGGCTCGGCTCGGTGAAGTCGAACATCGGGCACACCCAGGCCGCCGCCGGCGTCGCCGGGGTGATCAAGATGGTGCTCGCGCTGCGGCACGGCGAACTGCCCCGGACCCTGCACGTCGACGAGCCGACGGCGCACGTCGACTGGTCGGGCGGGGTGCGGCTGCTGGCCGAACCGCAGCCGTGGCGGCGCGACGGCCACCCCCGTCGCGGCGGCGTCTCCTCGTTCGGGTTCAGCGGCACCAACGCCCACCTCGTCATCGAGGAGGCCCCGGCGGCGCCCGAGGCCGCCCGGTCGTACGACGACGAGCCCGTCGCGCTCGTGCTCTCCGCCCGCTCGGACGGCGCGCTGCGCCAGCAGGCCGCCGACATCGAGCCGTTCCTGGCCGACGTGCCGCCCCGCGACCTGGCGTACTCGCTCTCCCTGCGGACCACCCACCCGCGCCGCGCGGTCGTGGTGGGCCGGGCCGACGAGCTGCGCGCCGGCCTCGCCGCGCTCGCGGCGGGGGAGCCCGCGCCGAACCTGGCCACCGGGGTCGCCGCCGGCGCGCCGGGGAAGGTGGCGTTCTCCTTCCCCGGGCAGGGCTCGCAGTGGATCGGCATGGCCGTGGAGCTGCTCGACGCCTCCCCGGTGTTCGCCGCGCGGATGGCCGAGTGCGAGGCAGCGCTGGCGCCGCACGTCGACTGGTCCCTGGAGGCCGTCCTGCGGCAGGGGGAGGAGCTGGACCGGGTGGACGTCGTCCAGCCCGTCCTGTTCGCCGTCATGGTGTCGCTCGCGGCGCTGTGGCGGTCCCACGGGGTCGAGCCCGCTGCCGTGGTGGGGCACTCCCAGGGCGAGATCGCCGCCGCCTGCGTGGCGGGCGCGCTCTCCGTGGCGGACGCGGCCAGGGTCGTCGCCCTGCGCAGCCGGGCGCTGCTGCGCCTGTCCGGCAAGGGCGGCATGGTCTCCGTGCCGCTGCCGGTGGCCGAGGTGCGGGAACGGCTGGAGCGCTTCGGCGGCCGGGTGACCGTCGCGACCGTCAACGGGCCGCGCTCGACGGTGGCGGCCGGCGAGCTGGACGCCCTCGACGAGCTGCTGGCCGAGTGCCAGCGCGACGGCGTGCGCGCCAAGCGCATCGACGTGGACTACGCGTCGCACTCGGCGTACGTGGAGGAGCTGCACGAGGAGCTGCGCGACGTCCTGGCCGGGCTGGAGCCCCGCCGGCCCGAGGTGCCGCTCTACTCGACCGTGGACGACCGCTGGCTGGACGACGTCGCGATGGACGCCGAGTACTGGTACCGCAACCTGCGCCAGACCGTCTGGTACGAGCCGGCCATCCGGGCTCTGCTCGACGCGGGCGTCACCACGATCATCGAGGTCAGCCCGCACCCCGTGCTGACCATCGGCGTGCAGGACGTCATCGACGACGCGGAGGCCACCGCCACCGTGGTCGGCTCGCTGCGCCGCGACGAGGGGGGCCTGGCGCGTTTCCTGCTCTCCCTGGGCGAGGCGCACGTCCACGGCGTCCACCCGACGTGGGGGTACGATGGCGCGCGGCGGGTCCGGCTGCCCGGCTACCCGTTCCAGCACGAGCGGTTCTGGCCGGCCGTCGCGCCGGCCACCGCCGACGCGGCCGGGCTGGGCCTCGCCGCCACCGAGCACCCGCTGCTCGGCGCGGCGGTCGCGCTGGCCGACACCGACGGCCTGCTGTTCACCGGCCGCATCTCGGTGGCCGCCCACCCGTGGCTGGCCGACCACCGGGTCGGCGGGCAGGTCTTCGTGCCCGGCACCGCGCTCGTGGACCTCGCGGTCCGCGCGGGCGACGAGGTCGGCTGCGGCCGGGTCGAGGAGCTGACCCTGACCGCGCCCCTGGTGCTGCCCGAGAAGGGCGGGGTCCAGGTGCAGCTGCGCGTCGGCGCGCCCGACGAGAACGGGCAGCGGCAGCTGACCGTCCACTCCCGGCCGGACGGGGTCGCCACCGACGCGGCACCGTGGGTGCGCAACGGCGTCGGCCTGCTCGCCCCCGGGGAGCCGGCGGGCGGTTTCGACACCGCGTGGCCGCCGGCGGCCGAGCCCGTGCCGGCCGACGAGCTGTACGCGACCCTGGCCGCGGCCGGTCTCACGTACGGCCCGACGTTCCAGGGCGTACGCCGGGTGTGGCGGCAGGGCGAGGACGTCTTCGCCGAGGTCGCCCTGCCGGCGGACGCCGCCCGGACGGCGGCCGGGTACGGCCTGCACCCGGCGCTGCTCGACGCCGCGCTGCACCCGCTCGCGCTGGTCACCAGCGGCACCGAGGCGCTGCTTCCGTTCGAGTGGAGCGGCGTGTCCGTGCACGCCGTCGGCGCGACGGAGCTGCGCGTCCGGCTGCGTCCGCGCGGCCGGAACACGGTCGCGGTGACCGTCGCCGACCAGAGCAACACCCTGGTCGCCGAGGTCGAGTCGCTGGTGCTGCGGGAGGCCACCGCCCCCGCCCAGCCGAGCACGCACCACGACGCCCTGTTCCGCCTGGAGTGGACCCAGGTCGCCGCGCCCACGGCCCCGCCGGACGCCCGCTGGGCGGCCCTCGGCGGGTGCACCCTGCCGCAGGACGCCGGCCTCGTCACCGACGCCTACCCGGACCTGGCGACGCTGCGGGCCCGCGTGGCGGACGGCGCGCCGCCGCCCGCCCTGGTCGCGCTGCCCTGTGCGGCCGGCGACGCCGACGACCCCGCCGAGGCGGCCCACCGGGTCGTCCACGACACCCTCGCGGTGCTGCGCGAGTGGCTCGCCGACGAGCGGTTCGCCGACGCCCGGCTGGTCGTCGTCACCCGCGACGCGGTGAGCGTGCACGAGTCGGCCCCCGACCTGGCCAGCTCGCCGCTGTGGGGCCTGCTCCGCTCGGCCCAGAGCGAGAACCCGGACCGCTTCGTCCTGCTCGACGTCGACGACCACCAGCCGCACCGGGTGCTCGCGGCGGCGGTCGCGACCGACGAGCCGCAGCTCGCCGTCCGCGACGGCGTCCTGCTGGCCCCGCGGCTGGCCCGCGCGGCCAGCAGCCCCGCGCTGGCGGCGCCGCCGGTCGACCGCTGGCGGCTGGACGTCACCGAGCGCGGCACGCTGGACAACCTCGCGCTGCTGCCCGAGGCGGAGGAACCGCGCCCGCTGGGGCCGGGCCAGGTGCGCATCGCGATGCGGGCCGCCGGCCTGAACTTCCGGGACGTGCTGATCGCCCTCGACATGTACCCCGGCGGTGGGGTGATGGGCGGGGAGGGGGCGGGCGTGGTCGTCGAGACCGCGCCGGACGTGACCGCCGTCGCCGTCGGCGACCGGGTGATGGGCCTCTTCTACGGCGCCTTCGGCACCGAGGTGGTCACCGACGCGCGGATGGTCGTGCCGGTGCCGTCGGACTGGTCGTTCGCCACCGCGGCGTCGACGCCGATCGCGTTCTGCACCGCCTACTTCGCGCTGGTCGACCTCGCCCAGGTGAAGCCGGGGGAGCGGGTGCTGGTGCACGCCGCCGCCGGTGGCGTCGGCATGGCGGCGGTCCGGCTCGCCCGGCACCTCGGCGCGGAGGTGTACGGTACCGCCAGCACCGGCAAGTGGGACGCGCTGCGCGCGATGGGGCTGCCGGAGACGCACATCGGCAACTCCCGCACGCTGGAGTTCGAACAGCGCTTCGGCGCGGCCGGCATCGACGTGGTGATCGACTCGCTGGCCAAGGAGTTCGTCGACGCCTCGCTGCGCCTGCTCGGCGCGGGCGGCCGGTTCGTCGAGATGGGCAAGACCGACGTGCGGGACCCGCACCAGGTCGCCGCCGATCATCCCGGCGTCTCCTACCAGGCGTTCGACCTGCTCACCATCGATCCGGACCGGGTCGGCGCGATCCTGCGCGACGTGGTCGCCCTGTTCGAGGCGGGCGAGATCACGCCGCTGCCGGTGCGGCCGTACGACATCCGCCGCGCCCCGGAGGCGTTCCGGTTCATGTCCAAGGCCCGGCACGTCGGCAAGCTCGTGCTGACCGCGCCGCCCCGGCGGGACCCCGACGGCACGGTGCTCGTCACGGGCGGCACCGGCACCCTCGGCGGCCTGCTCGCGCGGCACCTGGTGACCCGACGCGGGGTGCGGCACCTCCTGCTGACCAGCCGCCGTGGCCCGGACGCCCCCGGGGCCGCCGAGCTGGTGGCCGAGCTGACCTCGTACGGCGCGGAGGTCACCGTCGCGGCGTGCGACGCGGCGGACCGCGCGGCGCTGGCCGGGACCCTGGCCCGGGTGCCCGCCGCGCACCCGCTGACCGCCGTGGTGCACACGGCGGGCGTCCTCGACGACGGGCTGGTCTCCGCGCTGACGCCCCAGCAGGTCGACGCGGTGCTGCGGCCCAAGGTCGACGCGGCGGTCAACCTGCACGAGCTGACCCTGGGCGGCGAGCTGGCCGAGTTCGTCGTGTTCTCCGCGGCGGCCGGCACGATGGGCGGCCCCGGGCAGGGCAACTACGCGGCGGCGAACACGTTCCTGGACGCGCTCGTGGCGCGGCGCCGCGCGGCCGGGCTGCCCGCCCGATCGCTGGCCTGGGGGCTGTGGAGCGAGGCGAGCGGGATGACCGCGCACCTCGACGCCAACGACCGCGCCCGGATGGCCCGCGTCGGGCTGCTGGAGCTGTCGGTGCAGCAGGGCATGGCGCTCTACGACGCGGCGGAGCTCATCGACGAGCCGCTGCTGGTGCCGATGCCGGTGGACCCGGCGGCGCTGCGCGAGCTGGGCCGGGTGGGCATGCTGCCCGCGCTGCTGCGTGGCCTGGTGCGGGGTCCGTCCCGCCGGGCGGTGGAGCAGGCGGCGCAGTCGCCCGGCGCCCTGCGCGACCAGCTGGCGAGCCAGAGCGGCCCGCAGCGGCGGCACACCGCGCTGGAGTTCGTCAAGGCGCAGGCCGCCGCCGTGCTCGGGCACGCCGGCGCGGGCGCGGTGGACCCCGACCGGCCGTTCACCGAGCTCGGCTTCGACTCGCTGACCGCCGTCGAGTTCCGCAACCGGCTGAAGGCGGCCACCGGCCTGAAGCTCTCCGCCACGATGGTCTTCGACCATCCGACCGCCGCGGCGCTCACCGACCACCTGCTGGCCGGGCTGGCCCCGGCCGAGGCGGACCCGGCCGCGGCGCTGCTGGCCGAGCTGGACCGGCTGGAACGCTCGTTCGCCCAGGCCGGCGCGGCGGGCCTGGAGGAGACGGTCAAGGCACGGATTACCGAGCGGTTGCACGCGGTGATGTCGAATTGGCGTGGCAGGTCCGACGTGGACGCCGAACCTGACGGACCGGACGTGGGCCTGGTGCTGAAGACCGCCTCGGCCGACGAGCTGTTGCGGTTCATCGACGACGAACTCGGCGCCGCCTGATCCGCTCGCGCTGAGGAGGGCTTACTGATGGCGAACGAAGAACAGCTTGTCGAGTACCTCCGGCGCGTGACGGCCGACCTGCACGAGACGCGGCGGAAGCTGCGGACCGCCACGGAGCGGGAGCCGATCGCGATCGTCGGCATCGGCTGCCGCTTCCCCGGCGGCGTACGCTCCGCCGACGACCTGTGGGAGCTGGTCTCGTCCGGCGGGGACGGCATCACCGACTTCCCCACCAACCGGGGCTGGGACCTGGACGACCTGTTCGACCCGGACAGCGGCACCGGCACCAGCTACGTGCGGCGGGGCGGCTTCATCCCGGACGCCACCGACTTCGACGCGGGGTTCTTCGGCATCAGCCCGCGCGAGGCGCTCGCGATGGACCCGCAGCAGCGGCTGATGCTGGAGACGTCGTGGGAGGCGTTCGAGCACGCCGGGATCGACCCGCACTCGCTGCGGGGCAGCCGGACCGGCGTCTTCGTCGGCGCGAACAGCGTCGAGTACCTCAACGCCATGCAGCGCGACGTCGACGCGCTGATCGGCTACACGATGACCGGGGTCGCGGGCAGCGTCGTGTCCGGCCGGGTGTCGTACGTGCTGGGGCTGGAGGGTCCGGCCGTCACCGTGGACACGGCCTGCTCGTCGTCCCTGGTGGCGGTGCACGTGGCCGCGCACGCGCTGCGCAGCGGCGACTGCGACCTCGCGCTGGCCGGCGGCACCTGCGTCATCTCCACGCCCGGCACGTTCGTCGAGTTCTCCAGCCAGAAGGGGCTCGCCCCGGACGGGCGGATCAAGGCGTTCGCCTCGGCGGCGGACGGCACGGCGTTCGGCGAGGGTGTCGGCGTACTCGTGCTGGAGAAGCTGTCGGACGCGCGCCGCAACGGGCACCGCGTCCTGGCGGTGGTGCGCGGCTCGGCGGTCAACCAGGACGGCGCGTCGAACGGCCTCACCGCGCCGAACGGGCCGTCGCAGCAGCGGGTCATCCGCGCCGCGCTGGCCAACGCCGGGCTCACCACGGCCGACGTGGACGCGGTGGAGGCGCACGGCACGGGCACCACGCTGGGCGACCCGATCGAGGCCCAGTCGCTCATCGCCACCTACGGCCAGGAGCGCGACCGGCCGCTCTGGCTCGGCTCGGTGAAGTCGAACCTCGGGCACACCCAGGCCGCCGCCGGCGTCGCGGGCGTCATCAAGATGGTCATGGCGCTGCGGCACGAGGAGCTGCCCCGCACCCTCCACGTCGACAAGCCGTCGCACCACGTGGACTGGGCCGACGGCGCGGTCCAGCTGCTCAGCGAGCCGGTGCGGTGGCCGCGGGGCGAGAACCCTCGGCGCGCGGGCGTCTCGTCGTTCGGCATCTCCGGCACCAACGCCCACGTGCTGATCGAGGAGCCACCGGCCGCCGAGGCCCCCGGGAGCGCCGCACCGACCGGGGACCCCGGGGGCGCCGCGCCGACCGGGGACCCCGGGGGCGCCGCGCCGACCGGGGACCCCGGGGGCGCCGCGCCGGCCGAGGGCCCCACCACGTGGGTGCTGTCGGCCCGGACCGAGACGGCGCTGCGCGACCAGGCGGTCCGGCTGCGCGAGCACCTGGCCGACGACCTCGCCGCGCACGACGTCGCGTACGCGCTCGCCACCACCCGCGCTCGCCTCCCGCACCGCGCCGTCCTCGTCGGGGACCGGGCGGAGCTGTCCGCCGCGCTCGACGCGCTCGCCGACGGCGGCGCCGCCCGCAACCTCGTCACCGGGCTCGCCGACGTCGGCGACCGCACCGCGTTCCTCTTCCCCGGCCAGGGCTCGCAGTGGCTGGGCATGGCCGCCGAGCTGCTGGACACCTCGCCCGTCTTCGCCGCCCGGATGGCGGAGTGCGCCACCGCCGTGGACCGGCACACCGACTGGTCGCTGCTCGACGTGCTGCGCGGCGTCCCGGGCGCCGCCTCCCTGGACCGGGTCGACGTCGTCCAGCCCGCGCTGTTCGCCATGATGGTCTCCCTGGCGGCGCTGTGGCGCTCGCACGGGGTCGAGCCCGCCGCCGTCGTCGGGCACTCCCAGGGCGAGATCGCCGCCGCCTGCGTGGCCGGCGCGCTCTCCCTGGACGACGCCGCCTTGGTGGTGACCCGGCGCAGCCAGCTGATCGCCGTGGACCTCGCCGGGCGGGGCGGCATGGTGTCCGTGTCGGAGCCGGTGGCGAAGGTCGGCCGGCGCCTGCGCCCCGGGCTGTCGGTCGCCGCCGTGAACGGACCGTCCACCGTGGTCGTCTCCGGTGCGCCCGAGGCGCTCGACGAGCTGCTGGCCGAGTGCGAGCGCGACGAGGTGCGCGCCCGGCGCATCGACGTCGACTACGCCTCGCACTCCGCGCACGTGGAGTCAATGCGCGACGAGCTGCTGCGGGTCCTCGCCGCCGTGCGCCCCCGCACCAGCGACGTCCCGCTCTACTCGACCGTCACCGGCGAGCTGATCGACACCGCCGAGCTGGTCGCCGAGTACTGGTACCGCAACCTGCGGCAGACCGTCGAGTTCGAGCAGACCGTACGCGGCCTGATCGCCGACGGGATCGACTCCTTCGTCGAGGTCAGCTCGCACCCGGTGCTCGTACCCGCCGTGCAGGACCTGCTCGACGAGGCGGGCGGCGGCTCGGTCGTCGGCACCCTGCGCCGCGACGAGGGCGGCCTGCGCCGGTTCCTGCTGTCGCTGGGGCAGGCGCACACCCGTGGCGTGCAGCCCGACTGGGCCACGCTGGTCACCGTCCCCGCCCGACCGGTCGCCCTGCCGACGTACGCCTTCCAGCGCCGGACCTACTGGCCCAGCGGCGCCGGCGGCCCGGTCGACGCCACCGGCCTCGGCCTGGGCTCCACCGGGCATCCGCTGCTCGGCGCGACCGTGTCGCTCGCCGGCGCGGACGGGGTGCTGCTCACCGGCCGGCTGTCGACCTCGGCGCACCCGTGGCTCGCCGACCACCGGGTGGCGGGCCGGATCTTCCTGCCCGGCACGGCCTTCGTCGAACTCGCGATCCGGGCGGGCGACGAGGTGGGCGCCACCGAGGTCGAGGAGCTGACGCTCGAGGCGCCCCTGGTGGTGCCGGAGCGGGGCGCGGTGCAGGTCCAGCTCCGCGTCGGCGAGCCCGGCCCGGACGGCGCCCGGCGGCTGACCGTCCACTCTCGGTCCGACGGCGACGGCCCGTGGACCCGGCACGCCACCGGCACCCTGGGCGCCGGCACGCCCGGCGCCGACGACCCGGCCCCGGCGGGGGTCTGGCCGCCCGCGGGGGCCGAGGCCCTGGACACCGGCGAGCTGTACGACCGGTTCGCCTCGCTCGACGTGACGTACGGCCCCGCCTTCGGCGGCCTGGGCGCGGTGTGGCGGCGGGGCGACGAGGTGTTCGCCGAGGTCACCGCCCCGGAGGCGGCGAAGGTCGCGGGCTTCGGCATGCACCCCGCGGTGCTCGACGCGGCGCTGCACCCGCTCGGCCTGGGCGTCTTCACCGAAGACGACGGCGAGGGCGGGCCCTGGCTGCCGTTCGCCTGGCACGGGGTGACCCTGCACGCCACCGGCGCCGCCCGGCTCCGGGTCGCCATCCGGCCGGCGGGCCCGAACGCCGTCGCGGTGACCGTCGCCGACCACGCGGGCGCGCCGGTCGCCACGATCGACGCGCTGGCCGTCCGCCGCCTGCCCGCGGGCGCGCTCGCCGAACTGACCAACCCGCGCCACCAGGCGATGCACGTGCTCGACTGGGTGCCGGCCCCGGTGGGCGACGGCGCCGCCACGGTCGCGGTCGTGGGCGGCGAGCTGCCCGGCGCCACCGCGTACGACAGCGTCGCCGCGATCGCCGAGGTCCCCGACTACGTGGTCCTCCCGGTCACCCGGGACGGCGACGACCTCGTCGGGGCCACGTACCGGGCGGTCGAGCGCACCCTCGCCGCCGCCCAGGAGTGGCTCGCCGACGACCGGTTCGCCGCGGCCCGCCTGGTCGTCCTGACCGAGGGGGCCACGGACGCGACCGAGCCCGCGCTCGCCGCCGTGTGGGGCCTGCTGCGCTCGGCCCAGTCCGAGAATCCCGGCCGGATCGTCCTCGTCGACGTCGCGGGCGGGCAGTGGGCGGCGAACCTCGTGCCCGCGCTGCGCTCGGGCGAGCCGCAGCTCGCCCTGCGCGGCACCGAGGTCCTCGTGCCCCGTCTCGCCAAGGCGGCCGGGCAGCCGGGCACGGCACCGGAGATCACCGGCACCGTCCTCGTCACGGGGGCGTCGGGCACGCTCGGCGGGCTCGTCGCGCGGCACCTCGTCGCGCGGCACGGCGTCCGTCGGCTCGTCCTCGCCGGCCGCCGCGGCATGACCGAGGACCTGCGGACGCTGCACGACGAGCTGACCGCCCAGGGCGTCCACGTGACGGTCGCGGCCTGCGACGCCGCCGACCGCGAGGCGCTGGCCGCGCTCGTCGCGGAGCACCCGCCCACGGCGGTCGTGCACACCGCCGGGGTCCTGGACGACGGGATGATCCCGTCGCTCACGCCGGAGCGGATCGCGACCGCGCTGCGCCCCAAGGTCGACGCGCTCGTCAACCTGCACGAGCTGGCCGGCGACGTGAGCGCCTTCGTCGTGTTCTCCTCGGCCGCGGGCGTCCTCGGCGGCCCCGGGCAGGGCAACTACGCGGCGGCCAACGCGTTCGTCGACGCCTTCGCCGCCCACCGGCGCGCCCGGGGCCTGCCCGCGGTGTCGCTGGCGTGGGGCATGTGGGCGCAGCGCACCGGCCTCACCGGCGCCCTCGACGACGCCGACCTCGCCCGGATGCGGCGCTCCGGCGTCCGGCCGCTCTCCACCGAGGACGGGCTCGCGCTGTTCGACGAGGCGCTCTGCGCGCCGGAGGCCGCCCTCGTGCCGATCCACCTGGACCTCGCCGCGCTGCGGGAGCAGGCGACCGGCGGCGTGCTGCCCCCGGTGCTGCGCGGCCTGGTCCGCACCCCGGCGCGCCGCCAGGTCTCCGCCGACGCCGCGGCGGCCTCCGACCTGGTCGCGACCCTCGCCGGCCGCGGCCCGGCCGAGCGCCGCAAGGAGCTGGTCGACATCGTCCGCGCGCAGGTCGCGGTCGTGCTCGGGCACGGCGGCGCCGAGGCGGTCGGCGCGACGAAGGCGTTCAAGGAGCTGGGCTTCGACTCGCTCACCGCCGTCGAGTTCCGCAACCGCCTGAACGCGGTGGTCGGCCTGCGGCTGCCCGTCACGCTGGTCTTCGACTACCCGAACCCGACGGTGCTGGCCGAGCACCTGGACGCGGAACTCTTCGCCGGAGGGTCGGCCGCCGCCGTGGTCGTGGCCTCGTCCGACGCCACCGACGACCCGATCGCGATCGTCGGCATGGGCTGCCGCTTCCCCGGCGGCGCCACCTCCCCGGAGAAGCTGTGGGACCTGGTGGCGGGCGGCGTCGACGCGGTGGCCGGCTTCCCGACCGACCGTGGCTGGGACATCGACAACCTCGTCGACCCGGACCCGGACAAGCCCGGCCGCACCTACTGCGGGGAGGGCGCGTTCCTCTACGACGCGGCCTGGTTCGACGCCGAGTTCTTCGGCATCTCCCGCCGCGAGGCCCTGGCCATGGACCCGCAGCAGCGGCTGTTCCTGGAGACCTCGTGGGAGGCCGTCGAGCGGGCCGGCATCGATCCCACCGCCCTGCGCGGCAGCCGCACCGGGGTGTTCGCCGGCCTGATGTACCACGACTACAGCGCGCACCTGCAACACCTGCCTCCCGAGCTCGACGGCTTCATCGGCACCGGCGTCGCCGGCGGCGTGGTGTCCGGTCGGGTGTCGTACGCGCTGGGGCTGGAGGGGCCGGCGGTCACCGTCGACACGGCGTGCTCGTCGTCGCTGGTCACCCTGCACCTGGCCGCCCAGTCGCTGCGCCGGGGCGAGTGCTCGCTCGCCCTGGCCGGTGGCGTGACCGTGCTCGCCACGCCGAACGCGTTCATCGACTTCAGCCGCCAGCGGGCGCTGGCCCCGGACGGCCGGTGCAAGTCCTTCGCCGCCGGCGCCGACGGCACCGGCTGGGGGGAGGGCGTCGGCGTGCTGGTGCTCGAACGGCTCTCCGACGCGCGCCGCAACGGCCACCCGGTGCTCGCCGTCGTACGCAGCACCGCGGTCAACCAGGACGGCGCGAGCAACGGCATGACCGCGCCGAACGGGCCGTCCCAGCAGCGCCTGGTCAACCAGGCGCTCGCCGACGCGAGGCTGCGCCCGGCCGACGTGGACGCCGTCGAGGCGCACGGCACCGGCACCACGCTGGGCGACCCGATCGAGGCCCGGTCGCTCATCGCGACGTACGGCCGCGACCGGGGCGAACACCCGCTCTGGGTCGGCTCGATCAAGTCGAACATCGGCCACACCCAGGCCGCCGCCGGCGTCGCCGGAGTGATCAAGATGGTGGAGGCGATCCGGCACGGCGTGCTGCCGCCGACCCTGCACGTCGACGCCCCGTCGCCGCACGTGGACTGGGAGGACGGGGCCGTCCGGTTGCTGACCGGGGCGGTGCCCTGGCCGGAGACGGGACGGCCACGCCGTGCCGGCGTCTCCTCGTTCGGCATCTCCGGCACCAACGCCCACGCGATCATCGAACAGGCGCCCGAGCCGGTGGTGGTGGACTCGACGGCCCAGGTGCCGGTGGTGCCCCTGGTGGTGTCCGGCCGGGACCAGGCCGCGCTGCGCGACCAGGCGGCCCGCCTCGCCGCCCACCTCACCGACGACGCCCCGGCCGTGGACGTCGGCTTCTCGCTCGCCACCACGCGCACCGCCCTGCGGCACCGGGCGGCCGTGCTGGGCCGGGACCTGGCCGAGCTGCGCGCCGGGCTGTCCGCGCTGGCCCGGGGCGAGAACGCCCCCGGGGTGGTCGGCGGGGTCGCCGACACCGCCGGAGCGACCGCCGTGCTCTTCACCGGTCAGGGGGCGCAGCGGGTCGCGATGGCGGGGGAGCTGCTGGCGTTCCCGGTGTTCGCGGCGGCGTTCGACGAGGTGTGCGGGGAGTTGGACGGGCACCTGGAGCGGCCGTTGCGGGAGGTGCTGGGCACCGAGGAGGTGCATCAGACGGGGTGGGCGCAGCCGGCGTTGTTCGCGGTGGAGGTGGCGCTGTTCCGGTTGTTCGAGTCGTGGGGTGTGCGGCCGGACTTCGTGGCGGGGCACTCGATCGGTGAGTTGGCGGCGGCGCACGTGGCGGGCGTCCTCACGCTGGCCGACGCCGCCCGGCTGGTGGCCGCCCGCGGCCGGCTGATGCAGGCGCTGCCAACCGGTGGCGCGATGGTGGCTGTACGCGCCACCGAGGACGAGGTCGCCCCGCTGCTCTCCGACGCCGTGGCGGTCGCCGCGGTCAACGGCCCCGCCTCGGTCGTGCTCTCCGGCGAGGAGGCCGCGACCCTGGCGGTCACCGAGGAACTGGCCCGCAGCGGCCACAAGACCAAGCGGCTCACCGTGTCGCACGCGTTCCACTCGCCGCTGATGGATCCCATGCTGGCCGAGTTCCGGGCGGTCGCCGAGTCCGTCACCCACCACCCGCCGGCGATCCCCGTGCTCTCCACGGTCACCGGCGAGCCCGCCGAGCTGACGCCGGAGTACTGGGTACGCCAGGTGCGGGCGACGGTGCGGTTCGCCGCGGCGGTCGAGGCGCTGGCGGCACGCGGCGTACGCACCTTCCTCGAACTGGGCCCCGACGCGGTGCTCACCGCGCTCGGCCGGGAGTGCGTGGCGGACGGCGAGTTCGTGCCCGCGCAGCGCGCCGACCGGGACGGACCGCGGGTGGTGACCGAGGCGCTCGCCCGCCTGCACAGCCGCGGCGTGCCCGTCGACTGGCCGGCCTTCTTCTCCGGCGCGCGCCCGGTCGACCTGCCCACGTACGCCTTCCAGCGCACCCGCCTGTGGCCGGACGCGCCCGCCGTGGCCGCGCCGACCGACGACTTCTGGGCCGCCGTCGAGCGCGCCGACCTGGGCACGCTGCTGGGCCTGGACGACACCGCGTCCCTGAAGGACGTGGCGGTGGCGCTGTCGTCGTGGCGGCGCGGGCCCGCGCCGGGCTACCAGCTGCGGTGGTCCCCGGTCACGGAGCTGCCGGTGGCCGCGCTGCGGGGCGTGTGGCTGGTGCCGGCGGACGCCGGACGGATCGCCGAGGCGATGACCCGGCACGGCGCCGACGTGCGCCTGTACCGCGACGGCACGGCGGACGAGCTGCTCGACCTGGTGCCGGAGCACGTCGCCGCGGGGATGCTGACGACGCCCACCGGCCCCACCCCGGCCGGGCTGCTCCGGGCCCTCGACGAGGCCCGCGTCGACACCCCGGTGTGGTGCCTCACCCGGGGCGCGGTCGCGGTCACCCCCGCCGAGCGGATCACCGACCTGGACGGGGCGGCGGCGTACGGCTTCGGCCGCTCCACCGCCTTCACCACGCCCCGGGCCTGGGGCGGGACCGTCGACCTGCCGGAGGCGCTCGACGACCGGACGCTGACCGCCCTGTGCCGGGTGCTCACCCGGGGCGCGGGCGAGGACCAGGTGGCGCTGCGCCCGGCGGGCGTCTTCGCCCGCCGGCTCGTCGCGGCCCCCGCGCCGGCCGGTGAGCCGTGGCGGCCGGCCGGCACGGTGGCGGTGCACGGCGGGCCGCTGGCGGACCGGATCGCCGCCCTGCTGGAGGCGGCGGGCGCGACGGTCACCACCGGGGCCGCCGAGACGGTGGTCGTCACCAGCGACGCCGACGACCCGGTCACGACCGCCCTCGCCGCCCGGGCGGAGCGGCTCGTGCTCGTGCAGACGACCGACGAGCTGTTTGGGGTCGCCGGCGCCGCCGAGACGGCGGCCGTGTTCGACGCGATCGCCCAGCAGCGCGACGGGGCGGTGTCGATCGCGGTCGGCCCGGACCTCACCGTCGAGCAGCTCGGCGCGGCGGTGGGCGCGGGCGCGGTCGGCCGGGTCGCCGCCGCCGTGGACTGGGCCTCGTTCGCGCCCGACTACACCCGGTACCGGCCGAGCCCGCTGCTGCGGGACCTGCCGGACGCGATGCGCCACATCACCGAGACCGCCGAGGACACGCTCGACGTCGACAGCCCCGAGGCGCTGCGCCGGCTGCTCGACGGCGCCGACGAGGCCGAGACCCGCACGGTGCTGTCCCACGTGGTACGGGCCCAGACCGCGTACACGCTCGGTCTGCCGTCGGCCGCCACGGTCGACGAGAACCAGGAGTTCCTCGACATCGGTTTCTCCTCGCTCACCGCCGTGGAGCTGCGGCGCCGGCTCGAGGCCCTCACCGGGCTGGAGCTGACCGCCGCGCTCGTCTACGACCACCCGACGCCTGCCGAAGTGGTCGAGGAACTGCTCGCCCAGCGGGCCCTCGTCGCGTAGCAGACCCCCACGACGAGAGCGGCCCCTCGGCACCCCTCACGGAAGGAAAGCCCCCATGAGCAAGTCCGCCCGGATGAGCACCCTCATCAAGCCGCCCAAGGTGGCGTGGAACCCGACGGAACGCCGGCTGCTGCGCGCGGCGGGCATCGCCGACCTGCGCGACGTCGCCCGCAGGGCCGTGCCCCGGATGGTGTTCGACTACTGCGACGGGGCGGCCGACAGCGAGCGCAGCCTCAGCCGCGCCCGGGAGACGTACGCCAACATCGAGTTCCAGCCGTCGGTGCTGCGCGACGTGTCCGCCCTCGACACCAGCCGCGTGGTGCTGGGCAAGCGGCAGAAGCTGCCGTTCGCCCTGGCGCCCGTCGGGTTCAACCGGGTGATGCACGCCGAGGGGGAGCCCGCCGTGGCCTCGGTGGCGCAGCAGTTCGGCATCCCGTACTCGGTCTCCACCCTCGCCACCACCTCGCTGGCGGACGTCGCCGCCGCCGCGCCGGAGGGCCGGCACTGGTTCCAGCTGTACTTCGCCGAGGACCGGGCGATGGTCAAGGAGCTGATCGCGCTCGCCGAGGAGGCGAAGTTCGACACGATCCTGCTGACCCTGGACACGCCGATCTCCGTGCCGCGCCGCCGCGACATCCGCAACGGGCTCACCATCCCGCCGTCGATGAGCGTCGGCACCATCGCCGAGGCGTTCATGCACCCGGGCTGGTGGATGCGGCAGTGGCGAGCCGGCACCCCGTCGCCGCAGGTGCTCAAGGCGACCGGCGGGTCCGCGTCCGACATGATCAAGCGGGTGTTCAACCCGCGGCTGTCCATCGAGGACGTCGAGTGGCTGCGCGGCGCCTGGTCGGGCAAGCTCGTCGCCAAGGGCGTGCAGAGCGTCGCCGACGCCAAGCGGGTCGCGGAGGTCGGGGTCGACGGCGTGTGGCTGTCCACGCACGGGGGCCGCAAGCTCGACCGGGCGCCGGTGCCCGTCGAGCTGCTGCCGCACGTGGTCGACGAGGTCGGCGACCGGGTGGAGGTGCTCGTCGACACCGGCATCACCTCGGGCGCGGACATCGTGGCGGCGATCGCGCTGGGCGCCACCGCCGCCGTGGTCGGCCGGGCCTACCAGTACGGGTTGATGGCCGGCGGCCGTCGTGGCGTCGTGCGTGCCATGGAGATCCTGAGCCGGGAGATCGAGGTCACCATGAAGCTGCTCGGGGTCTCCTCGGTGGGCGAGCTGAACCGCTCGCACGTCAGGTTCCGCTGACTGCCCGCAGCGGGTTCGCGGTTCCTCGACTTCCCCCGGATGGACCGCCGCGTAGGCGCGAGTGGTGGCCGGCCGTGGCGACTTCTTCACGGGGGGTGAGGGGTGTCGGTAGGGGTTACTCCTGCGGAGCCCCTTGGCAATGATCGGACTGTCGTATTTCGGGGCGTACGTGGAGGTTATTAGTGGCACGCATGGGCGGGAATGGTCACTGCCGTTCGTTCAACGGGGACGGGAGGATGGACATCATGGTCCGTGACGACGTCACGGGCGAGCTGTTGGTCTTCCCGCACAGCGGCAGCTTCCGGGGTAGCGAGACCTTCGGCGAGCCGGTGCTGATCAGCACCGGCTTCCACCCGTATCGCAACCACGGGCTGGTCCGTCCCATCGACGTCAACGGCAACGGCTACGCCGACGTCATCGGCGTGAGCATGACCGATATGAATGAAACGCACGGGATCTTCCTCTACCCGAACAGGGGTGGGCTGAACGGTCTCGACACCCTCGGCGAGCCGATCCGCATCTCCGGGGCCCGCGAGGACAAGAAGTGGGAGACCCTCGGCATCGCGGACCTGGACCTGGACGGCTGCGACGATATGTTCGGCCGCGAGAAGGACGCGGGCAATGTCGACGCGTTCTTCAACCAGCGGCAGGTCAAGCAGAACGAGACGTACGACCGCACCGCGCACCGCCTGGTGACCGTCGACGTCGAGGACTTCCCGCTGGCGATGGCCGACTTCACCGGCACCGGCCGGGCCGACCTGCTGGTCCGGCGGGCGAACGGCGACCTCGACCTGTACGAGTTCGCGCACGACACCTCCGGCGAGGGCCCCTGGTGGCGCGGCGAGGGCCGGTGGTACACGCTCGGCCGGGGCTGGCAGGAGTTCGCGCACATCTCGGTGACCGACATCGACCTCGACGGCCGGCCGGACCTGCTGGCCGTACGCGCCGACGGCACGCTCGTCGTCCACCTGCACAACGGCAAGTTCGATCCGGAGCAGCCCTCGGCCACGTTCTCCGCGCCGGAGGTCCTCGCGACCGGCTGGCAGAAGTACTCGGTGGTGAGCTGACGTGGGCCAGCTCGCGCCGCGGCCGAGCGGGCCGCCACGCGTGGCCCGGCGAGCCCGCACAGTGGATGTCCGACGAGAGGGGCAGTGGTGAGCGCGAACGAAGCCGGCGACCAGGCCGGATGGCGGCTGGTGGTGGACTCGAAACGCTGCATCAGCTCGGGCTTCTGCGTCGGCAGCGCGCCGGAGCACTTCGCGATGGACCCGGTCTCCCGGCCGCTGGCCGACGTGGTGGCCCCGTCCGACCTGGTGACCGAGGCCGCCGACTTCTGCCCGGTGGAGGCCATCTCGGTGTTCGACGTGCAGACCGGGACGCAGATCGCCCCGGGGCGGTGACGGCGGGCCCGCCGGGTGGTGACACCACCCGGCGGGCCGACGCCCACCACAGGCCGCCGTAGGCGGCCCTTTTTCGTTTCCGGCCGCGGTCGGTCCGGGTAGCTCACCGGGCGGTCGCCGCCCCGGCTGCCGGTCGCGCCGCCGCGGTCCCGGGCCGGCTCGACGCGACCTGCCGAGCCGCCCCCACGCGGAGCCGGAGCGCGCCACCCGGGGACGCCGGCCGCATGGACGGGGCCGCGCCACCCGGGGGACGCCGGTCGTACGGACGGGGCAGCTCGACAGCGTGCGCGGCGGGACCGTCGGCCCCACCGCGCACACCCCCGAGGGGTCAGACGATGTCCAGTTCGTTGTCGAGGATGTCGAACAGGTCGTCCGCGGTGACGGAGGCGAGGTCGGCGCTCTGGGCCGGCGCCGCCGGGGTGGCCTTGTCGCGCCACTTCGTCAGGAGCCGTTGCAGGGCCGTGGCGACGTCCGTCTCCGCCCCGTCCGTCGTCTCCAGCTCGTCCAGCGTCGCCTCCAGCCGGGCGATGCCGTCGACGAGGGTGCGCAACCGCAGCTTCGCCTGGTTGCCGCCCAGCTCCTCGATCAGGTGCTCGACGAGCGCGGCGGGCGTGGGGTGGTCGAACGTCAGCGTCGCCGGCATCCGCAGCCCGGTGGCCTGGTTGAGCCGGTTGCGCAGCTCCACCGCCGTCAGCGAGTCGAAGCCCAACTGCTTGAACGCCTGGTCCGCCGCGATGGTCTCCACCGACTCGTGGGCCAGCACCGCGGCCACGTTCGTGCGTACCAGGCCCAGCAGCACCTCGCGCTGTTCCAGCTCGGTGAGCCCGGCGAGCCGGCGGGACAGCGGCACCCCGGTGCCGGCCGAGGCGGCGCGGCGGGGGCGGGTGAAGGACCGCAGCGGGGGCGGCGCCGTCGTGCTCGTGCGCAGGGCACCCACGTCCAGCTTGATCGGGACCAGGCACGGCTCGTCCGTGCGGCAGGCCGCGTCGAAGAGGGCGAGCCCCTCCTCGACGGAGTGCGCCAGCACGCCGCTGCGCCCGATGCGGGCGAGGTCGGCCTCGGTCAGCCCACCGGTCATCGCGCCACCGCTGCGCCACAGGCCCCAGGCCAGCGACGTCGCCGCGAGGCCGGCCGCCCGGCGGTGCGCGGCGAGCGCGTCCAGGTAGGCGTTCGCCGCCGCGTAGTTCGCCTGGCCGGCCGTGCCCAGCACCCCGGTCGCCGAGGAGAACAGCACGAACAGCTCGACGTCGCCGGCCAGCTGGTGCAGGTTGAGCGCGGCGTCGACCTTCGCCCGCAGCACCGTGTCCACCCGTTGCGGCGTGAGCGACTCGACCGTACCGTCGTCCAGCACGCCCGCCGCGTGCACGACGCCGGCCAGGTCGGGCAGGGACGTCAGGAGCTCCGCCAGCGCGGCCCGGTCGGCGGCGTCGCAGGCGGCGACGGTGATCCTGGCGCCCAGCGACTCCAGCTCGGCCGTCAGCTCCGCGGCGCCCGGCGCGGCCGGCCCGCGGCGGGAGGTCAGCACGAGGTGCCGCGCACCGTGCGCGGTGACCAGGTGGCGGGCCAGCGCGGCGCCCAGTGCTCCGGTGCCGCCGGTGACGAGCACGGTGCCCGCCGGGTCGAACAGCCGGCGGTCCGAGTTGGCCGCGAACGTCGCGAGCCGCGGCACGGTCGGCACGCCGGCGCGGACGGCCACCTGCGGTTCCCCGGTCGCGACGGCCGCGCCGACGAGGGCCGGGTCGTCGGTGTCGACGAGGACGAAGCGGTCGGGGTGCTCGGTCTGCGCGGAGCGGACCAGGCCCCAGACCGCCGCGGCGGCCGGGTTCGTGCCGTCGGTGGCGCCCCGGGACACGAACACCAGCGGGGAGCGGTCGCCGGGCAGCCACTCCTGGACCGCCGCGAGCGCGTCGTGCACGGCGGCCCGTACCGCCCCGGCGTCCGTGCCGGTGCCGACCTGGAACACGTCGAAGGCGCCGGCGGGGGCCACGGGCCGGGGAACCGGCACCCAGTCCAGCCGGTGCAGCCCGTTCGGGCCGGCGGCGGCGTGCAGCTGCTCGATCGTCACCGGGCGCGCGACCAGCGACTCGACCGTGGCCACCGGCGTGCCGGTGCCGTCGGCGAGCGCCAGGGCGTACGCGTCCCCGGCGGTGGGCGTGATCCGCACCCGCAGGGCCGTCGCGCCGGTGGTCGACACCCGTACGCCGTGCCAGCTGAACGGCAGGCGCAGCGGGCCGTCGGTCCCGGTGGCCAGGGAGATCGGGTGCAGGGCCGCGTCCAGCAGCGCCGGGTGCAGTCCGAAGCGGCCCGTGGGCGCGTCGGCGGGGAGCGCGACCTCCGCGAGCAGTTCGTCGCCGCGGCGCCAGGCCGCCACCAGTCCCCGGAAGGCGGGGCCGTAGTCGATGCCGAGGTCGGCGATGCGGTCGTACAGGTCCTCGACCGGGGCGGGGACGGCGTCGGCGGGTGGCCACTCACCGGCCCAGTCGGCGTCGGGCTCCGCGGCGGCGTCGAGCAGGCCGCTCGCGTGCTGCGTCCACGGCTCGCCGTCGGGTGCGTCCTCGCGTCGGGAGTGCACCCGCAGCGGACGGCGCCCGGCCTCGTCGGGTTCCCCGATCTCCACCTGTATCCGCACCGCGCCGTCGGTGGGCAGCATCAGCGGCGCGTGCAGGGTCAGCTCCTCGATGCGGTCGAGGTCGACGTGCTCGGCGGCCCGCCGCGCGAGTTCGACGAACGCCGCGCCCGGCAGCAGGACGGTGCCCAGGACGGCGTGGTCGGCGAGCCAGGGCTGCTCGCGCACGGAGAGCCGGCCGGTGAGCACGGTCCGCTCGGAGTCGGCGAGCCCGAGCACCGCGCCGAGCAGCGGGTGGTCGGCGGCACCGAGCCCGAGCCCGCCGGCGCTGGCGGGGGCGTCGTCGGTGAGCAGCCAGTACCGCTGGTGCTGGAACGGGTACGTCGGCAGCTCGACGGAGCGCGCGCCGGCGAAGTAGGCGTCGGCGTCGAAGGCGGTGCCGGTGGTGAAGAGCTGCCCGACGGCCCTGGTGAGGGTGTGGGTTTCGGGTTGTCCGCGGCGGGTGGTGGCGATGGCGGTGGTGTGGTCGCCGGTGGCGGCGGTGGCCAGGACG
>NZ_JBFABA010000055.1:0-37569 GCF_040640115.1 Micromonospora sp. NPDC023644
CAGGAGGTGGGGGTGCATGGTGTGGGTTATCGGGTCGTCAGTGTGGAGTTGCTGGTCAGGCATTGTCGGGTGGTGGTGGGGCGTGAGTTCCTCATCCGGGCCAGGTGAACGGCGCACGGCCGGACGGGGAACAGTGCCCGTGACCTCCCGAAGGTTGCTCCCGCGGCCGGCGGGGAGCAATTCCCGTGGCCCGCTCCGCCGGCCGGCCCACCGCTCGTGACCCCTGTCGCACAAGGGCCTCCCGGGTCGCCGGCCGACCTGGAGTGCGGCGCTGCCGAAGGCGCGGGCGGCCGGACCGGGTATTGACAAAGGTCACCGAGCCTGCCATGTGTGACGGGTATGAGAGATTCACGATTCCGCTGTGACGAACCGTCGTGGAGACGGTGAACGCAGACCTTGTTGAAACACGTACCCGTCCAGCAGGTTTAGGTGGCGTTCCGCACCACCGGGCCAAGCTGTGCGAGAGGGGACTCCCATGTCTGTCAACGCGACCGAGATTCTCAATGCCTTCTTCTTCGACGGGGCCGACGTTCCGGCGGAGGGTGACGTCCGCATCGACGTCGTGGACAGCTGGACCACCAGCGACCTGGCGGCGGTCCGACCCACCACGATCAGCTGGAGCGAGGCCCGGACGGACGCGGGCCGCTGACGCAGCGCCGGCGCGACCGCGCCGGCACCGGCGACCACGAGCTGATTCGCGGGGGGACGAGATGACAGACACCGACCTGTGGGTGCGCCGGTTCCATCCGGCGGACGAGGCGGCGACCAGGCTGCTGTGCCTGCCGCACGCGGGCGGCTCGGCGAGCTACTTCGTCCGGGTGGCCAGGACGCTCGCACCCGAGGTCGACGTGCTGGCCGTCCAGTACCCCGGTCGCCAGGACCGGTTGCGGGAGCTGGGCCTCACGTCGGTCCACGAGATCGCGGACCGGCTGGTGGCGGCGCTGCTTCCGCTGGTCGACCGGCCGATCGCCGTGTTCGGTCACAGTCTCGGCGCGACCATCGGGTTCGAGGTCGCGCTGAGGCTGCGGCGGGCGGGCGTCAGCCCGACCGCGCTGTTCGTCTCCGGCAGGCGGGCGCCGCACCTCCGCAAGGAGGAGCGGAACCACCTGCGGGACGACGCCGGCCTGATCGCCGAGGTACGCGCCCTGGCGGGCACGGACAGCGCCCTGCTGGCGGACGAGGAGGTGGTGCGGATGGTCCTGCCGGCCATCCGCTCCGACTACACCGCGGCCGAGACCTACGAGTACCGGCCCGCGCCACGGCTGGACTGCCCGATCGTCGCGCACATCGGTGACAGCGACCCGCGGGTGACGGTCGACGAGGCGCGGGCGTGGCGGGAACACACCGACGCCGGGTTCGATCTCGTCGTCCACCCGGGCGGTCACTTCTATCTCAACGACAACATGTCCGCGGTGCTGCGCAGCGTCAGGGCGCACACCCGGTCGCTCAGCTCGGCTTCGCGCGGCGGCGCCACGGTCGCCCACGCCGAACAACCGGGGTGAGTCGCCGGTCGACCCGAGCCTCAGGAGTGTCCGGAGGTGACCCACATGGCACTGATCGAGAGAGAACACCTGCTGTCCGACCTCGCCGAGACGTACGCGACGGCTGCCGCGGGCCAGGGCCGGGTCGCGCTGGTCGACGGCGGCGTCGCCAGCGGGAAGACCCGGCTGGTGAACGCCGTCGCCGAGGTGGCGGTCGGCGACGGCGCGCTCGTGCTGACCGCGGCCTGTTCGGTCGCGGAGAGCCTGATCCCCCTGGGGGTGGTGGGCCAGCTGTTCCACAGCCTCCGGGCCCAGACCACCTCGACCGACCACCTGCCGCTGCTGCGGCGCGACACCGGGCCGGCGGGGGACCCGGACGCACCCACCCTGCGGCACGGCGACGCGCAGCTGCTGGAGGATGTCTGCCAGGTCCTGCTCGACGTCGCCGCCGACCGCCCCCTGGTGGTGGTCGTCGACGACGTCCAGTTCGCGGACTCCCTGTCGTTGCAGGCGCTGCTGTACCTGCAACGGCGCATCCGGTTCGCGCGGGTGCTGCTCGTGCTGAGTGGCTGCGTCGGCGCGCGGCCCGAGGCGGCGGCGTTTCGGGCGGAACTCACGCGGCAACCGCACTGCCGTCACCTGCGGCTGCTCCCGCTGTCGCCCGACGGCGTCGGCCGGCTGCTCGCCGAGCGGCTCCGGCCGGAGGCCGCCCGGCGGCTCGCCGCCTCGGCGCACGCCGTCAGCGGCGGCAACCCGATGCTCGTGCACGCGCTGCTCGACGACGCCCTCACCGGCGCCGACGGGGACGTCGCGCCGACGGTGGGCGAGTCGTTCGTCCAGGCCGCGCTCGCCTGCCTGCACCGCAGCGACCCCCGGCTGCTCGACGTCGCCCGCGCTCTCGCGATCGTCGGCCCCGCCGCGTCCGCCGGGCTCGTCACCGGCCTGGTGGGCCTCTGCGCGGCGACCACCCGGCAGGTGCTCGGCGCGCTCACCGAGGCCGGCCTCACCGAGGGCCACGCCTACCACCACCCGGCGGTACGCGCCGCGGTGCTCGACGACTGCCCGCCGCGCACGCAGTCGGCGCTGCGGTCGCGGGCCGCGCGCCTGCTGCACGAGGACGGCGCGTCCCCCGCCGAGGTGGCCGCGCACCTGGTGGGCGTCGGTGAGCCGGCCGAGCCCTGGGCCACGCCGGTGCTGGTCGCGGCGGCCACGGAGGCCGTCGCCGACGGCGCCGTACGGCACGCCGCGGACTGCCTGGAACTGGCGCTGCGATCCACCGAGGACGGCCGCGAGCGGGCCGCCGTGGAGGCCGCCCTCGTCCGGGTGCACTGGCGCAGCGACCCCGAGGCGGTTCCGCGTCACCTGTCGTCGCTGGCGAGGGCGGGCCGCGCCGGCCTCCTCGACGAGGCCGACACGCTGCTGCTCGCCCGGTCGCTCGCCTGGCAGGGCAGGCACGACGAGGCGGTGGAGGCGCTCGACGGGGTGGGTGACCTCACCGCGCACCCGGACCCGGACCTCGGCGCCGACCACCTCGCCACCCGCGAGTGGCTGCGGCACTGCCGCCCGCACGGCGGCGACGCTCCCGGCGACCCCGGGCCGGGGGCGGCCGTCGACCGCGCCGAGGAGGTGCTGCAACGCGCCCGCCCCGGTGACTCCCTCCTGGTCTCGGTGTGGCACGCGCTGCGGGTGCTGATCAGCGCCGGCCACCTCGACCGTGCCGCCGAGTGGTGCGGGAAGCTGGCCGAGGAGGCCGACTCGCACGACATCACGAGCTGGCGGGCCGTCCTGACCGACGTGCGCGCCGCCGTCGCCCTGTGCCGTGGCGACCTCGCCGCCGCCGAGCGGCACGCGCGCGACGCGCTGGCCACGATGCCGCCCGCCGCGTGGGGCGTCGCCGTCGGCTCGCCGCTCGCGCACCTCGTCCTCGCCTGCACGATGACCGGGCAGCTCGCCCGGGCCGAGGCGGCCCTGCGGGAGCCGACGCCGGCCGCGATGCGCCAGAGCCTGTTCTGGCCGCAGTACCTGCGGGCCCGGGGCGTCTACTACGACGCCGTGGACCGGCGGCACGCCGCGCTCGCGGACTTCCAGACCACCGGCCAGCTCGCCGTGGGCTGGGGCGCCGACGATCCCTCCACGCTGCCGTGGCGGGTCGACCTCGCCCGGCTGTACGTGCGGATGGGTCGGCCGGAGCGGGCCCGGAAGCTGGTCACCGAACACCTGGCGCTGCCGGGCGGCGACGCCCCGCGCGCCAAGGGCATGGGGCTGCGGGCGCTGGCGGCGGCGTACGCGCCCAAGCAACGCCAGGTGATGCTCCGCGAGGCGATGGACCTGCTGCACGCCAGCGGGGACCGGCACGAACTGGCGCACGTCTTCGCGGACCTGAGCCAGACCGGGCACGCCCTCGGCGAGTTCGGGCGCGCCAAGATGATGGGCGCGCACGCCCTCCAGCTCGCCGAGGGCTGCCACGCCGAACTGCTGCGGCGCAAGCTCAAGCCGTCCGACGACACCCTCGACCCTCCGGTGGCCGGCGCGAAGGACGGGCTCGCCACGCTGACCGACGCCGAGCGCCGCGTCGTGAACCTGGCCGCCCGGGGGCACACCAACCGGGAGATCGGCGACCGGCTGTTCATCACCGTCAGCACCGTCGAGCAGCACCTGACGCGGGCGTACCGGAAGTTGAAGATCAGCACGCGTACGGAGCTGGTGCACATCGACCCGCCGAAGGGCGCGCGTGCCGCGCGGCGCCGGCGGGTCGCCCCGGTCGGCCCGTCCGCCGGCGACAAGGAAACCACGATGCGATCGGACACGACATGACCGTTGCCGAGGACGAACAGGTCGGTAGCCGGGAGCGCACGCTCGCCCGGCAGATACTCGAACTGGTCTTCCGCTTCCGCCGTCTCGAACACGCCGACGACCCGTGCGCAGCGCAGCCGTGCGACGACTGCTTCGCCACCCACGAGGAGCGGGTGGGCCGCTACGTGCGCAGCGGCGAACCGCTGCACTTCGTGCTGCCGGCGTTCCCCGCGAAGTCCCGCAACCCGGAGAAGGTGGTCGGTTCGCTGCCCGACCTCGGCGAGCGGATCTCCGTCGAGTTCCTCCAGTCCTTCTGCGAGCAGGTCAGCCACTACCACCCGACGGGCGCGCGGATCCTGATCTGCTCCGACGGCCACGTCTTCTCCGACCTGCTCGGCATCCCCGACGAGGACGTGACCGCGTACCGCACGGAGATGCAGCGCATCATCGAACAGACCGGCGCGTCCGCGGTCTCGATGTACTCGCTCGACGACGCGTTCGGGGCGATGTCCTACGACGAGATGCGCCGGCGGCTCCTCGCCGAGTACGCCACGCCCCTGGAGGACATCCGCGCCGAGGTGCTGACCGACCTGGGCGCCCGGTCGCTGTTCAACGGCATGCACCGCTTCATGCTCGAGGACCAGGCCCCGCTGCACCCCGGCATGAGCCGGACCAAGCTGCGCGAGCACTGCAAGGAGTTCGCCTACCAGATGATCCGGCGCAGCCGGGCCTGGGGAGACCTGGTCGGCACGAAGTTCCCCGACTCGCTGCGGCTGTCGATCCACCCGCAGCCCCGGCACGCCGAGAAGATCGGCCTCCACCTCATCCGTACCAGGGACAGCTGGCTCACGCCGTGGCACGGCGTGGTCCTCGACGACGGCGTCAACCTGACGCTGGTCAAGCGCAGCCAGGCCGAGAGTGACCGGGCCTCGCTCGTCTGGCGCAACGGCCGGCCGAGCCACTACGTCAACCCCCACTTCCGGCAGGAGGAGATCGCGTCATGACCACGGCGGACGAGCTACGCCTCGAGCGGACGCCGCTGGCGCCGTTCGGCACGCTGCTGACGGCGGCCCACGACGGCGCCGACCTGCGGGACATCGCGCCCGCGACGCTGGAGCGCTGGACGATCGAGTCCAAGGTGGTCGTGCTGCGCGGCTTCCCCCTGCTGAGCAGGGAGGACCTCGTCGCCTACTGCGAGACCTGGGGCGAGGTGCTGACCTGGGACTTCGGCGCCGTGCTGGACCTGGTGGTCCAGGAGGACCCGAAGAACTACCTGTTCAGCCGTACGGACGTGCCGTTCCACTGGGACGGCGCGTTCGCGCGCGCCGCGCCCCGGTACTTCCTCTTCCAGTGCGTCGAGGCGCCGGTGCCCGGCGGCGGTGGCGAGACGGTCTTCTCCGACAGCACCGACGTGATCCGGCGCGCCTCGCCGGAGCTGGTGCGCGAGTGGGCGGCGACGGAGGTCAGCTACCGCACGGAGAAGCTCGGCTACTACGGCGGCGAGACCGTGTCGCCCCTGCTCACCACGCACTCGGAGACCGGCGAGACGATCATGCGGTACGGCGAGCCGCTCGACCCGGAGCGGTACCGCAACCCGGTCTGGGTGTCCATCGGCGGCAGGTCGGCGGAGGAGGCTGAGCCGTTCATGGCCGACCTGCGCGACCGGCTGCACCACCCGGACGTCTGCTACCACCACGAGTGGGTCGACGGGGACATCGTCGCCGTCGACAACCAGGCGCTGCTGCACGGCCGCAACGCCTTCCGCGGCAACTCCTCCCGGCACCTCCAGCGGATCCAGATCCTCTGACCACGGTCAGGGGCGCTCACGAGGGAGGGCGCGGTGACCGCCGAGCCGGACCGGCCCGCACCGGCACCGCCGCCGCAGCGACAACCGTGCTCGCCGGCCCGGTGAGCGCCACCCTGCTCCTCAACCTCGAAGGAAGACACCATGACCGTCGATGAGGCGCGCGCCGGCGTGCCCCCCACACCGGCGCCGGCCACCGCCCGGCGCCCGATCTACCACTCCATCCGCATCCGCCGGGTCGAGTTCCTGCCCGTGATGCTGGCCATCTACGCGATCCCGTCGCTGCTGTCGGTGGACGACGTGAGCGCCCTGGCCTCCGTCCACTTCGCGCTGGTGATCGTGATGGCGCTGTCCATCATGCACTTCATCGACATGACCAACGCGTATGCCGACCGCGACGTCGACGCGGTGTACAAGACGTGGCTGTCCGAGGCGGTGTACGGGCTGGGGCTGCGCAACGTGCGGTGGCAGATCGCCGCCACCGGCGTGGGCGTGCTCGCCCTCGCGACCTACTTCACCTTCCGCACCGGGCACTGGGACATCCTGCCCCTGGTCGCGTTCACCCTCTGGATCGGCGCGCAGTACTCGATCCCGCCGGTGCACCTGAAGAGCTCCGGCGTGGGGCAGATCCCCGGCCTCGCCGCGGTGCTGATCTGGCTGCCGATGCTCGTCGTCGTACGGTCCGTGCCCGGTGAGCTGTCGTGGCCGCTGCTGGCCGTGATCGTCGGGTTCGGCGCGAACCAGGTCGGCATCGTCATGGTCAACACCGCCGAGGACTGGCCGGAGGACGCCGCCTTCAACATCCGCACGTGTGTGCGCGCGCTGGGCCTGACCCGCGCGATGGCGGTCGCGAGCGGGCTGATCGCGGTCGGCGGCTCCACGGTGTGCGTGTCGGTGCTCGCCATCGGCGGGTTCACCTGGGGCGCCGTCCCGATGATCGTGGCCATCGCGTTCGCGCTGGTGCACGTGTCGGGCACCTGGCGCGGCGTGCGCGGCAAGCCCCTCGCGGACGCGCTGGCGTTCCTGCGGCCCCGGGCGAAGCTGGTGCCGTTGCAGGTGGCGAGCACCGGCTGGGGAACCGTGATCGCCGCCGCCTTCGCACAGGCGAGCTGAATCCCGGTGGGGAGGGACACCATGGCGCAGGTCGTGCTGCTCGACGAACAGGGACGGCCCGTGGGTGCCACGGAGGGCGCGACGGTGCACCACCTGCGTACGCCGTTGCACCTGGCGTTCTCCTGTTACGTCTTCACCAGCGACGCGAAGCTGCTGCTCACCATGCGCAGCGACCGGACGCGCACGTGGCCGGGGATCTGGACGAACTCGTGCTACGGGCATCCGGTGCCGGGGGAACCGGTCCCCGCGGCGGTGACCCGCACGGTGCGCGCCGAGCTCGGCCTGGCGGCGCCGGCGCCGGACCTGGTCCTGCCCGCGTTCCGGTACCGCGCCACGATGGACAACGGCGTGGCGGAGAACGCGGTCTCTCCGGTGTTCCGGGTGGTGACCGACGATCGCCCGAGCCCCGACCCGCGCGCCATCGGCGACTTCGAGTGGGTCGACTGGGCGGACTTCGTGTACGCCGTGGCCACGGGCGACATCTCCGTGTCGCCGTGGTGTCGCCTCCAGGTCGCCGAGCTGGTCACCCTCGGCGACGATCCGACGCGGTGGCCCACGGCCGACGAGTCCCTCCTGCCCGGCGGGGCGCTGACGGCCACCGGCTGAGCGGCGGGCGGCGGACCGGGCCCACCCCGCGAGGAGGGCCGGTCCGCCGTCCGGTTGCGGCGCCGGTGGTGTCGCGCCCGCCGCCCGGGCCGGTCACGACCCGGCCCGGACGGCGGCCTCCACGGTGAACGTGCCGTCCTTCCGCCAGGTGCGCAGCGTGCCGCCCGCCTCCCGCAGCCGGTCGGCCAGCCCCGGCAGCCCGCTGCGGTCGATGTCCGGGCCACCGGCGCCGGCGCCGTCGTTGACCATCGTCAGCCGTGCCGCGGACCCCTCGCGGACGATCTCGATGGTGCACCACCGCGCCTCGCCGTGCCGCAGCACGTGGGTGCCCGCCTCCCGCAGCACGGACACCAGCGGCCCGGTGAGCGCGGGCGGCAGGTCCTGCTCCGGCTGCGTCACGGTGCACCGCACGCCGGAGTTGCGCAGCACCCGGGCCACCGTGTTCGCCTGCTCGCGCAGGCCGACGCTGCGGTAGCCGTGCACGGCCTCGCGCATCCGGGCCAGCGCGGCCGCCGCGAGCGCCCGCATCTCGACGGTCTCCTTGCGGGTCCGCTCCCCGTCGACCAGTGCCAGTCGTGACGCCAGCTCCGCCTTGAGGACGAGCGCCGACAGCTCGTTCGCGAGCAGGGCGTAGACGTCCCGGGCGCACCGCAGTCGCTCCTCGGCCGCCGCCAGGCGGGCCAGGGCGTCGCGCCCCTCCCTGGCCTGCGCCCGGAACGTCCAGAACCACAGGTGCAGCACGTTCCACACCGCCACCGACAGACCGAGCACCACCGTGACGGTCACCGCGCCGCGCACGGGGCCGCCGAGCCACCAGGCCGTCACCGCGGCCAGCAGCACCGTCGCGGCCATCAGGGTCGCCGCGTAGCGCATCGGTAGCAGCAGCGGCGCGGCCCCGACGAGCGCGGCCCCCACGAACGCCCAGGCGCGCCCGGGGGTGCCCCCGACCGGCCCGACGAGCGGGACGGACAGCACGGCGGCCGTGGCGCAGCCGGCGAGCAGCCACCGGGCGGTCGGCGCCGCCGCCGGCCACGACACGACCGACCGGTACAGCGCCCCGGCGAGCGCCACGACCAGGAGCAGCACCCCGACCGCGCCGAGCACCATCCCGCGCGGATCGGGCTCGCGACGCATCTCCAGGGCGGCGAGCAGTGTGCACGCCGCGACCCCGCTCGCGGCGCCCGCCAGGACGCACAGGCTCGCCCGGCGCATGCCCGGGGTCGACAGGGCCTGGGCCGGCGCGGTGGGGGTCTGCGTCAGGCCGGTCGGCCGGGTCCCGGTGACCATCAGCGCCACGGCCCGCTGCGGACGTGGCGCGTGCCGGCCGCCGGCACACCTGGCACGACCGGATGCGCCGACCCGGGCGGCGGCACGATCGACATGGTCGCCTCCTGGATCCCGATAACCACGGAATGCATGGTATCGGTCACGATGAGTTCGTGCCGACGGGGATCCGCTCGCGGCACCGGATCCCGGGGCCGCCATCCGGTGGGCCCGCCGACGGGATGGGGCGTCGCGGCGGTCTGCGCCGTCATGGGTGGCCTCCGTCCGGTCCTGGTCGGTGCGGCGAGGCGTCCACCGGCCCACCCCGTGGGGTCGCCGGTCGTGCCGCAGGACCTCGCCGCGCGTCGGTCGTGCCGTCAGCATGGCGGCGGCCACGCGCCGGAGCCCATCCCCGCGTGTCACGACCGCCCCGGGAGAACTGCACGGGTGAACCGTGCGCCGGTGCGGCGGCGGAGGCCCCCGGGTGGTCCGGAAATTGCGCGTTCCATCGCCGTGAAATCGTTTCCGCCATCGCCCGGTAATTTGTGCGGCGGGTCGTGTCGATCGGTGGTGCACATGATTGCGGTCGATGGTTCCACTCGGCTAATTTGCAGGCACGAAATGCCTCTCCTCTCTGGAGGCTGCTGTGTCCTCATCCGTCGGAATTCTGGGCACCGGATCCTGGGTGCCCGCGCGAGCATTGCCGAACGAGGAAATCGCGCGTCGCGTCCCGGGTGCGAGTCCGGAATGGATCGTACGCAAGACCGCCATTCGTTCGCGCCGTTTCGCGGCGGCGGAGGAGGCCACGTCGGACCTCGCCGTGCGGGCCGCGGCCCGCGCGCTGCGGGACGCGGACCTCGGTGTCGACCGCGTCGACTACCTCATCGTGTCGACGTCGACCCCGGACCATCCGCAGCCGCCGACGGCCTGCCTGGTGCAGGAACGTCTCGGCGCGTACGGGGCCGCGTGCTTCGACGTCAACGCGGTGTGCGCGGGATTCGTGCACGCCCTGGTGCTGGCGCAGTCGCTGGTGGCGGACCGGCCGGGCACCCACGCGCTCGTGGTCGGCGCCGACGTGTACTCGCGCATCCTGGACTTCGACGACCGGCGCACCGCCGTGCTGTTCGGCGACGGCGCCGGCGCGGCCGTCGTGGGGACGGCGCCACCGGGGCGCGGTGTCGTCGAGTACGAGCTGGCCAGCCGGGGCGACGCCGGCGACCTGATCCGGGTCGCGGCGGGCGGCAGCCGGCTGCCGGCGTCCGCCACGACCGTGGCGGACGGCGACCACTTCTTCCGCATGCACGGCCGGGGCGTCACCGAGCTCGTCCTGCAGGAGGTCCCGCCGTTCGTGGACAAGCTGCTGGCCAGGGCGGGCGTCGGCGCGGCGGACGTCGCGCACGTCGTGCCGCACCAGCCCAACGGCCTGCTCCTCGACGAGCTGGTGCGCGCGTGCGGGCTGACCGCCGCGCACACGCACCGCACGGTGGAGGAGTACGCGAACTGCGGCAGCGCCTCGGTGCCGCTCACCCTCGACCACGCCAACCGGGCCGGGCTGCTCCGCGACGGAGACCTCGTCCTCCTGCTGGCGTTCGGCGGGGGGATGTCGTTCGGGGCGTGCCTGCTGCGCTGGGGCCGGGCCCCCGGCCCGGACCCCGGCGGTGACCGGTGAGCCCGCCGGCCGGCCCCCGCACACCGCTGTCCGCGCCGCGCAGACCGGTGACAGGCCGCCCGGCCGACCCCCACGAGGGACCCGATCGCGGGAGGGCGGCTCCCCGCCCCCGGCCCGCTTCCACGCCAACCCTGTCGACACAGGACGGTTACCAATGAAGACCTTGACGAAGCTCGGCGCGTTCGCGCTCGCCCTGGTGCTGGTGCTCGGGAGCGCCTACACCGTCGGCCGCGTGGTCGGGCCCCCGCCAACCGCCGCACCCGCACCCGTACCCGCCGCGAAGCCGGCCGCCGTGGCAGAGGAGTCCTCGTACGGCCTGACCCTCTCCCACGAGAGCATGAACCTGAAGGTGATCACGGACAACGTCCGGGCGGGCACGAAGCAGACCTTCGCCTTCCAGATCGTGCAACACGACGGCACGCCGCTGGTGAAGTACAAGCCGCAGCACGAGAAGCTGATGCACCTCATCGTGGCGCGGCGCGACCTGACGAACTTCCAGCACGTCCACCCGAACCTCGGCGCGGACGGCGTGTGGCGGGTGCCGCTGACCTTCGCGGCGGCGGGCGAGTACCGGGTCTTCGCCGACTACATGCCGCTGTGGGGCATCCACGGCGAGACGCTCGGGGCCGACGTGTCGGTGTCGGGCGACTACCGGCCGGAGGCCCTGCCCGCGCCCTCGACCACCGCGACGGTGGACGGGTACACGGTGACCCTCGGCGGCGAGCTCACGCCCGGCAAGAGCGGCAAGTTGACGCTCAGGGTCGCTAAGGACGGCAAGCCGGTCACCGACCTGGAGCCGTACCTGGGCGCCTTCGGTCACCTGGTCGCGCTGCGCGACGGCGACATGGCGTACCTGCACGTCCACCCCGACGGCACGCCGGGCGACGGGAAGACCGCCCCCGGTCCGGACATCCTGTTCCACGCCACCGCGCCCAGCTTCGGCGACTACCGGCTGTTCCTGGACTTCCAGCACCAGGGCGTCGTGCGCACGGCGGCGTTCACCCTGCGCGTGAAGGGCCCGAACCCGCCCCCGCACGGCCTGACCGAGGAGGCCTTCGCGGCGGCCAAGGCCCGCAACGAGGAGGCCGTGCGCAACGGCGGAGCCGCTGTCCCCGCCGACACGAGCGGCGGCGGCACGGAGGGGGGCACCGAGCATGGCCACGGCTGAGAAACACCTGGAACTGCTGATCGGCGGCATGACGTGCGCGGCCTGTGCGGCGCGCATCGAGAAGCGCCTCAACTCGATCGACGGGGTGCAGGCGACCGTCAACTACGCCACCGAGAAGGCGAAGGTGCTGGTCCCGCCCGGGGTCACGGAGGAGCGGGTGATCGCCGCCGTCGAGGAGATCGGCTTCACGGCCCGGCCGGCGAAGCCGCGCACGGCCAGGGCCGAGAACCACCTGGAACTGCTGATCGGCGGCATGACGTGCGCGGCCTGTGCGGCGCGCATCGAGAAGCAGCTCAACTCGATCGACGGGGTGCAGGCAACCGTCAACTACGCCACCGAGAAGGCGAAGGTGCTGGTCCCGCCCGGGGTCACGCAGGCGCGGGTGATCGCCGCCGTCGAGGAGATCGGCTTCACGGCGCGGCCGGTGCAACCGCCCGCCGCGCCGACGGCGGACGCCCCGGATCCGGCGGCGGAGGAGGAGGCCGAACACGACCGTGAGCTGCGGGCGGCCCGCCACCGCCTCTGGGTCGTCGCCGTGCTGGCGGTGCCGGTCATCGCGCTGTCGATGTTCTCGCAGCTCCAGTTCGAGTACTGGCAGTGGGCCTGCCTGACGCTGAGCGCGCCGGTCGTGGTGTGGGGGGCGTGGCCGTTCCACCGGGCCGCCTTCGCCAACCTCCGGCACGCCGCCGCCTCGATGGACACGTTGGTCTCGGTGGGCACGCTCGCCGCGTTCGTCTGGTCGCTGTACACGCTGTTCCTCGGCACGGCCGGCGTGCCCGGCATGCGGCACCCGTTCCGGATCACCCTGGAGCGGATGCCCGGCGAGGGCAACATGTACCTCGAGGTCGCCGCGGGCGTGACCCTCTTCATCCTCTGCGGCCGGTACTTCGAGGCCCGCGCGAAGCGCCGCTCCGGCGCCGCGCTGCGCGCGCTGCTGTCGCTGGGCGCCAAGGACGTGACGGTGCTGCGCGACGGCGCCGAGGCGACCGTGCCGATCTCGGCGCTCGTGGTCGGCGACCGGTTCCTGGTGCGCCCGGGTGAGAAGGTGGCGACCGACGGCGTCGTGGAGGAGGGCTCCTCCGCGGTCGACGCGAGCATGCTGACCGGCGAGTCCGTGCCCGTCGAGGTGGGGCCCGGCGACGAGGTCGTCGGCGCCACGGTGAACGCCGGCGGGCGGCTCGTCGTACGCGCCACGCGGGTGGGCGGCGAGACGCAGCTCGCGCAGATGGCCAAACTCGTCGAGGAGGCGCAGACCGGCAAGGCCGACGTCCAGCGGCTCGCGGACCAGGTCTCGGCGGTGTTCGTGCCCGGGGTGATCGCGCTGTCGCTCGCCACGCTGGGCTACTGGCTCGGCTCCGGCCAGCCGGCGGCGGCGGCGTTCACCGCGGCCGTGGCCGTGCTGATCATCGCCTGCCCGTGCGCGCTGGGACTGGCGACGCCGACCGCGCTGCTGGTCGGCACCGGCCGGGGCGCGCAGCTCGGCATCCTCATCAAGGGACCGCAGGTGTTGGAGTCCACGCGGAGCGTCGATACCGTCGTGCTCGACAAGACCGGCACGGTGACCACCGGCGAGATGTCCGTCGTGGAGGTCGTGCCCGTCGACGGGGAGACCGACGAGCAGCTGCTGCGGCTCGCGGGCGCCCTGGAGAGCGCGTCGGAGCACCCCATCGCCCGGGCCGTCGTCGCGGGCGCGCGGGAACGGTGCGGCGAACTGCCCCCGGTCGCGGACTTCGCCAGCGAGACCGGCGTCGGCGTGCGCGGCACGGTCGACGGGCACGAGGTCATCGTCGGCCGGGCGTCGCTGCTCGGCTCGTGGGCGACCGCGCTGCCTCCGGAGCTGACCGCCGCCAAGGCGACCGCCGACGCGGCGGGCCGTACGTCGGTCATGGTCGGGTGGGACGGCGCCCTGCGGGGGATGCTCGTCGTGTCCGACCGGGTCAAGCCCACCAGCCGGGCGGCGGTCGCGCAGTTCAAGCGGCTGGGGCTGCACCCGATCCTGCTCACCGGCGACAACGCCGCGGTGGCGGCGGCGATCGCGGCCGAGGTGGGCATCGACGACGTGGTCGCCGAGGTGCTCCCCGCCGGAAAGGTCGAGCTGGTCAAGCGGCTCCAGGCCGACGGCAAGGTCGTCGCCATGGTCGGTGACGGCGTCAACGACGCCGCCGCGCTCGCGCAGGCCGACCTGGGCATCGCGATGGGCACCGGCAGCGACGTGGCGATCGAGTCGGGCGACCTGACGGTGGTACGCGGTGACCTGCGGGTCGTCGCGGACGCCATCCGGCTGTCGCGCCGCACCCTCGGCACGATCAAGGGCAACCTGTTCTGGGCCTTCGCGTACAACGTCGCGGCCATCCCGCTCGCGGCGAGCGGCCTGCTCAACCCGATGCTGGCGGGTCTGATCATGGCCGGCAGCTCGGTGTTCGTGGTGTCGAACAGCCTGCGGCTGCGGCGGTTCAAGGCGCTCGCGGGCAACGAACTCCCGGACCGGGCCGACACGGCCGAGGCGTCGCGCCCGATGGTCACCGCCTCCTGACGCGCGCACGCGTCGGGCGGGCACGTCGTACGAAAGAAACGGAGCCGCACCATGGCCGAGCCGAGCCGGCTCGCGGAGGATCCCCAGCTCCTGCTGCTGCACGCGGCCGGCCTCGGCCGGGCGAGCTGGGACGCCGTCGTCGAACGCATCCCGGGCTTCGCCCGGACCCTCGCGATCGACCTGCCCGGTCATGGCGGCGTGCCGGGGCTCGCGTACGACCGTGACGTCGTGCCGCGGCTCGCCGAGTACGTCGCGGAGCGGATCGCCGCGCTGGGACTGCGCAGGCCGCACGTGGTCGGGCACTCGCTCGGCGGGGTGATCGCGCTCGAACTGGCGCGTCGGGTGCCCGTCGCGGCGGTGACGGCCCTGTGCAGCATCGGGTTCCGGGCGGTCTGCCACGCCTCGATGTGCGTGGTGCGGACCCACGCGATGCTGCGGATGACCGCCGCGGTGGGGCCGCGGACACGGGGGCGGCTGCTGAGCAGGGGAGTGGTCCGCAGGATGGTCATGGGCTGCGTGTCGGCCCGGCCCGCCGACCTGCGGGCGGAGGTGGCCGCCGCCGACGTGACGTCCATGATCACCAGTGACCTCTCCGCCCTCAGCCGGTACGCGGGGCTCTACTCGTTCCAGGCCGACGCCACCGACACGACGCCGGTGAACCTCGTGTGGGCCGACCAGGACCGCGTGGTCCCGTTGCGCGACGCGCTGCGGGCCCGGCGGGTGCTCCCGAGGGCGCAGCACTTCGTCATCCCCGGCAGCGGCCACTTCGTCGTACGCGACGACCCGCACGGCACCGCCGCCGTCATCCACGCCTGTCACGCCCAGGTGCTGCGGGACAGGCACGCCGAGAATCGCAGAGGAGCCCTCGGAAATGTGAACCCACAGCGCGGTAATTGAGCTGGCAATTCGGCCCCACAAATCTGTCGGGGCGGGAACTGTTGACCGACCGGACGCGACTACTGAGGTACTCGGATCCCGGGACCACCGCTCAGAGGAGTGCGAATGAAAATCACCCCGCAGGCTGGAAAGAAGTTCGGCGTGATCGTGGAGGGTTTCGACGCGGAAACCGCCTCGGCGCAGGACATCGTCGAGCTGAAGAAGGCCATCTACTCGAACAAGATCGTCGTACTGAAGAACCAGGACCTGTCGCCGCGGCAGTTCCTGGCGCTCGGCCAGCGGCTGGGCCGGGTCGCGGAGTACTACGAGCCGGTCTACCACCACCCCGAGGTGAAGGAGGTGTTCGTCTCCTCCAACGTCAAGGAGGAGGACGGCCGCCAGATCGGGGTGCCGAAGACCGGCAAGTTCTGGCACTCGGACTACCAGTTCATGCCGCGCCCCTTCGACATCACCATGATCTACCCGCAGGTCGTGCCGTCGAAGAACCGTGGCACGTACTTCATCAACCTGGCGACGGCCTACGAGCAGCTCTCCGAGGAGCTGAAGCTGGCCGTCAAGGGCACCACGGCGACGCACAGCGTGCTGCGGTACTTCAAGATCCGGCCGACCGACGTCTACCGGCCGATCTCGGAGATCATCGACGAGGTCAACGCGAAGACCCCGCCGGTGACGAGCCCGCTCGCGTTCCCGCACCCGCACACGGACGAGACCCTGCTGTACCTCAGCGAGGGCTTCACGCTGTCGGTGCAGGACGCGGACGGCAACGACCGGCCGGAACTGCTGGCCGAGCTGCTCACGGCCACCGGCCAGCTCGACCGCACCTACCAGCACGAGAACATCCACCTCCAGACGTTCGAGAAGGGCGACATGCTCCTCTGGGACAACCAGAGCCTGGTCCACCGGGCGCTGCACACCGCGACGCCGGAGCCGGCCGTGTCCTACCGCGTCACCGTCTACGACGACGTGGACGCCGCTTAGTCCCGCACGGACGTTCGATCCGCGGTGGGATCCGGCGGTGTCGACCGTCGGATCCCACCGGTGTCCACATCGCACGAGGTCGAGAGGCATGACGTGGCAGACCAGTTGACGGCGGCGACGATCCGGGCGGACGTCGCGGAGATGCTCCACCGTCGCCCGGACGAGAGCTTCGACACGGAGGACCTGTTCGACTGCGGCCTGGACTCGGTGCGGTTGATGACGCTCATCGAACGGTGGCGCGAGGCCGGCGCCGAGGTCAGCTTCGTCGACCTGGCCGAGCGGCCGACCGTGGAGCACTGGGTGAAGCTGCTGGTGGGCCGGGATGACTGAGCCGCTGCCGTTGGGCGCCGCCCAGGAGGGGATCTGGACGGGTCAGCAGTTCGACCCGGACAGCCCCGCCTTCAACACGGCCGAGTACGTGGAGATCCGCGGCCCGGTCGACCTGGGGCTGCTGGAGGCGGCGGTGCGCACCGCCGTGGGCGAGGCCGAGGCGCTGAACGTCGTGTTCGAGGAGGACGCCGAGGGGCGCGCGTGGCAACGCCCCCGCGACGACGGGTCGTGGCCGGTGCACCTGGTCGACACCAGCGCCGAGGCGGACCCGCTCGCCGCCGCACTGGCCTGGATGCGCGCGGACCTCGACAACCCCGTCGACCTGCGCAAGGACCTGCTGTTCGGGCAGGCGTTCCTCCGGCTCGGCCCGGACCACATCCTCTGGTACCAGCGGGTGCACCACATCGCCCTGGACGGGTACGGGCTGTCCCTCGTCGCCCGCCGGGTGGCCGAGCTCTACACCGCGTCCGTCGAGGGGCGGGAGGCGCCGCCCCGGACCTTCGGGTCGCTCGCCGCCGTCGTCGACGAGGACCGGGCCTGGGCCGACTCGGACAGGTACGCCGCCGCGCGCGAGCACTGGACGTCCCGGGCGGCGGGCCGGCCGGCGCCGGTGGTGCTGGCCCGCCGCAGCGGCAAGCTGGCGCGCAGCGTGCTCCGCGCCACCGCGGACCTCGACAGCGCCGGCATCGCCGCGCTGAAGGCGGTCGCCAGGGCCACCGGAACCACGTGGAGCGAGACGGTCGTCGCGGCCTTCGCCGCGTACCTGCACCGGATGACCGGCGCGGACGAGCTCACGCTCGCGCTGCCGGTCATGTCGCGGCTCGGCTCGGTGTCGCTGCGGGTGCCGTGCATGGTGACGAACGTCGTGCCGCTGTGGGTCCGCGTCGAGCCCGCCGCCACGCTGGCGGACCTCGCCGCGCAGGTCGCGGCGGAGCTGCGGGCCGGGCGTCCGCACCTGCGCTACCGCTACGAGCAACTGCGCCGCGACCTCAGGATGGTCGCCAGCGAGCGCAAGCTCTTCGGGCCGTCGGTCAACATCATGCCGTTCGACTACGGCCTGCGCTTCGCCGGGCACCGGGGCGTCGTGCACAACGTCAGTGCCGGGCTCGTCGAGGACCTGGTCGTCCACGTGTACGACCGGGGGGACGGCAGCGGTCTGCGGATCGTCCTGGACGCCAACCCCAACTGCTACGACGACGCGGAGCTCACCGGTCACCTGACCCGGTTCCTGACCTTCCTCCGCCGCGTGACCGACGCCGCCGACACGCCGGTCGCCGACGTCGACCTGCTCCTGGACGGCGAGCGCAGGCTGCTGCTGGAGGAGTGGAACGACACGGCCCGGCCCCTGCCGGCGGTGACCGTGCCCGCGCTGTTCGCGGCACAGGCCGCCGCGACCCCGGACCGTACGGCGCTGGTGGCCGGCGACGCCACGCTGACCTTCGCCGAGCTCGACCGCCGCGCCGACCGCCTCGCCAGCCTGCTCGTCGCCCGGGGGGCGGGCCCCGACCGGCACGTGGGGCTCCTGCTGCCCCGCACCTCGGAGGCGGTCGTGGGGCTGCTCGCCGTGCTCAAGGCCGGCGCCGCGTACGTCCCCGTCGACCCGGACCTGCCCGCCCGGAGGGTCGAAGCGATGCTCGCCGACAGCGCGCCCGTCGTGCTGCTCGCCACCGAGGCGCTCTGGGCCGGCCACCGGCAGGCGGACGTGCCGGTCCTGCTCGTGGACGCTCCCGCCACCGTCGCGGAGCTGGCCGCCGCGCCCGACTCGCCCCTGCCGGACACCGGCCTCGCCCCGGAACACGCGGCCTGCCTCATCTACACGTCCGGCTCCACCGGCGTCCCGAAGGGCGTCGTGGTCGAGCACCGCGGCCTGGTCAACCTCTTCCACCACCACCGCGACACGATGATCCGGCCGGCGGCCGGCGGCCGGGTGTGCCGGGCCGCGCTGTCCGCGTCGCTGTCGTTCGACACGTCGTGGGAGGGACTGCTGTGGCTGCTCGACGGCCACGAGCTGCACTTCGTCGACGACGACCGGCGCCGCGACCCCGCCGCGATGCTCGACTACGTCGACCGGCACGGGATCGACTTCATGGACATCACCCCCACGTACGCCGAGGAGCTGGTGGCGAACGGGTTCCTCGACGCCGGCCGGCACCGGCCCGCCGTGCTCGCGCTCGGCGGCGAGGCCACCGGCCCCGCCCTCTGGACGGCGCTGCGCGACGCCGGCATGACCGTCTACAACCTGTACGGTCCCACCGAGTGCACGGTCGACACCCTCTGGTGCCGGCTCGCGGAGAGCGCCGAGCCGATCGTGGGCCGGCCGCTCACCAACACCAGGGCGTACGTGCTGGACCCGGCGCGCAGGCTCGTGCCGCCCGGCACGGTGGGGGAGCTGTACTTCGCCGGGGCGCCGGTGGCGCGCGGCTACCACGACCGGCCGGAGCAGACCGCCGAGCGGTTCGTGGCGGACCCCTTCGGCCCCCCGGGCAGCCGGATGTACCGCACCGGCGACCTCGCCCGCTGGCGGCGCGACGGCACGCTGGAGTTCCTCGGCCGCGCAGACGACCAGGTCAAGATCCGTGGCTTCCGCATCGAGCCGGGGGAGATCGAGGCGGTCCTCCTCGCCCACCCCGCGGTCGCCCAGGCGGCGGTGGTGCCGCGCGAGGACGCGCCGGGTCAGGTGCGGCTCGTCGGCTACGTCGTGCCGGCCGACGACGCCGCGCCGGAGCCCGCCGCGCTGCGGCAGTTCGTGGCGGAGCGGCTGCCCGACTACATGGTGCCGCCCGCGTTCGTCGCGCTGGCGGCGATCCCGCGTACCACGAACGGCAAGCTCGACCGCGCGGCGCTGCCCGCGCCGGACCTGACCGCGACGGTCGGCGGCCGCGCGCCGCGCGACCACCGCGAGGCCGTCCTGTGTGGTCTCTTCGCCGAGCTGCTCGGCCTGCCGGAGGTCGGCATCGACGACGACTTCTTCTCGCTCGGCGGGCACTCCCTGCTCGTCGCCCGGCTCATGGGGCGGGTACGCGCGGAGTTCGGCGTGGAGATCAGCATCCGGACGGTGTTCGAGGCGCCGACCGTCGCGAAGCTCGCGCCGGCGCTCGCCACGGACACCGGCGGTGGCTCGACGGAGGTGCTGCTCCCGCTGCGGACGCGGGGGAGCGGGCCGCCGCTGTTCTGCGTCGCGCCGGCCACCGGGCTGGCGTGGGCGTACGCCGCGCTGCTGGCGAGCCTGCCCGACCGCCCGGTGTACGGGCTCCAGTCGGTCGCCGCCGGGCGGGGCGCGAGCGTCGCCGAGCTGGCCGCCGACCACGTGCGCCGCATCCGCGAGATCCAGCCCGCCGGCCCCTACCACCTGCTCGGCGCCTCGTTCGGCGGCCTGGTGGCCCACGAGATGGCCACGCAGCTCGCGGAGTCCGGCGAGTCGGTGGCCCCGCTCGTGCTGCTCGACTCGTACCCGGTCCCGGCCGCCTGGCGGGAACTGCCGCCGCCCGACGAGCACGACGCCGCCGCCGCGGTGCTCGGCCAGGCCGCGCTGGGCGGCCTCGACGAGGCGCAGCGTCGCCTCGCGTACGACGCCTTCGCGCGCAACTCCCGGCTCGCCGCCGACTGGACGCCCCGGCGCCTCACCGGCGACGTGCTGGTGGTCGAGGCGACCGACGGCAAGACACCGGACTGGCCCGGCCCGCAGAGCTGGGAGCCGCACGTCGACGGGCGCATCGACGTGCACCGGCTGGACTGCACCCACGACGGCATGCTCGCCGCCGGTCCCCTGGCGCGGGTCGGCGCCGTACTCCCACCTGTCGGCGACCTTCGGAGGGCAGCATGAGCGAACGGCGCGAGTGGCTAGGACTCGGCGCGGTCCTCGCCGCGACGTTCATGACCCAGGTGGACGGGTTCGTCGTCAACGTGGCGAGCCCGTCCATCCAGCGCGACCTGGGCGCGGGCTTCGACCAGATCCAGTTCGTCGGCGCGGCGTACGTGATCGCGTTCGGGGCCCTCATGGTCACCGGCGCGCGGCTCGGCGACCGGATGGGGCACCGCACCGTGTTCCTGTGGGGTGTCGCCGGCTTCACGCTCACCTCGCTGCTGTGCGGCGTCGCACCGGACGCCGACCTGCTCATCGTGGCCCGGTTCCTGCAGGGCGCCACGGCGGCGTTCATGGCCCCCCAGGTGCTCGCGATCATCCGGGCCACCGTGCAGGACCCGGACCGGCTCGCGCGGGCGATCAGCGTCTACGGCGTCGTGATCGGCCTGGGCGTGATCAGCGGCATCGCGGGCGGCGGTCTCATCGTCGAGGCGGACATCGCGGGCCTCGGCTGGCGGCCGGCGCTGCTCGTCAACGTGCCCGTCGGGATCGCGATCCTGGCGTTGGGCGGGATCCTGCCGCGCACCGTGCCGAAGGCGCCGCACCGGCTCGACCTCGCGGGCGCGGCGCTCACCATCGTGGCGGCGCCCGCCCTGCTCGTGCCCCTGGTCTTCGGGCCGGGCGGCCCGGCGTGGCTGTGGCTCGGGGTGCCGGTCGCGCTCGCCGTCTCCGTCGTGCTCGTCAACCAGCAGCGGCGCCTGCACCGCGAGGGCGGCAACCCGCTGTTCCCGCCGCGGGTCGTCACCGCCCCCGGGATGCGGCTGTCCCTGCTGACCGTGCTGGCGCTGTTCGCCACGAACTCGGGGCTCTTCCTCGTGTTCACCTACTACCTGCAGACCGGGCTGCGCTTCACGCCGCTCACCGCGGCGCTGATGTTCGTGCCGCTCGGGATCGGCTTCTCGCTGGGCTCGGCGGCGAACCGGCGGGTGGGGCGCCTCGTGACGACGCCGACCCCGGTCTGGGGCTGCGGCCTGCTGGCCGCCGTCCTGCTGGCGAGCGCGGGGGTCGTCCAGGCTCCCGAGTCCGCGCAGGCGCCCATGCTCGTCGCGGTGGTCACGCTGGCCGGCTTCGGGCAGGGTCTGGTCGTCTCGCCCCTGGTGGCCGGGATCCTCGGCCGGGTCAAACCCGCCGAGGCGGGCGCGGCGTCCGGCATGGCGACCACCGTCACGCAGTTCGGTCTCGCGCTCGGGGTCGCGGTCGCCGGGGTCTGGTACCGCACCGTGCTCGGCGCGACGCCCGGCGACCCCGGCGTGCCCTTCGCCGACCACGCGAAGGCCTTCGCGGCCACCGCGCTCCTGCTCGCGGCCTCCGCGACCTGCGCCGGCCTGGTCAGTGTCCGTCTGCACCACCTGCCCGGGCCCACGGCCGCGGCAGCGGAACCGGATCCGGCGGCGGCGCCGACGCCCGTCGCCACGTCAACCATTCGGAGGACCGGATGAATCTCAAGCGTTTCCCCCTTGCGGCGGCCGTCGCCGCCCTGCTGCTCACGACGGCCTGCACGGCGGCCAGGAGCGAGGCCGACCAGTCGAACGACCCGCCGAAGGCGGGCTACCCGGTGACGATCACCAACTGCGGCAAGGAGTACACCTACAAGCAGGCGCCGAGCCGCGTGGTCGTGATGAACGGCGGGTCGGTCGCCGAGGTCTCCGCGCTGCTGGAACTCGGCGTCGCCGACCGGATCGTCGCCAACGCGCAGTCCTACGGCGCCTCCGAGGTCGACGGCCGGGTCGACGCGATCAAGAAGCTGCCGACGGGGAACATCAAGCTCAACGACATGTCGGACATCCCGCGCGAGGCCATGATCGGGCTGACCCCGGACTTCGTCATCTCCACCTACGACGGGGGCTTCCGCGCCGAGGCCGGCTTCGCCACCCGCGACGACCTCGCCGCCGTCGGGGCCAACACGTACGCCCCGAAGAGCTCGTGCGGCGAGGTCGGCACGGTCTCGGGCACGCCGACCGTCGAGGACAGCTACGCGCTGCTGCGCGACCTCGGCGCCATCTTCGGGGTGTCCGAGCGCGCCGAGAAGATCATCGCCGACTCGAAGGCGCAGATCGCCGCCGTCGGGTCGAAGACCGCGAACCTGCCGAAGCAGAAGGTCATGCTGATCATCCCCGGCATGGCGATGGGCGGCGAGTTCAGCTCGGTCGGCGGCAACGGGATCTGGAACGACATCATGGCCAAGGCGGGCGCGGTGAACGCCTTCGAGGGCGCCACCGACCAGATGTTCGCCAACCTCTCCCGCGAGCAGGTCGCCAAGGCCGACGTGGACGTCCTGCTCGTCGTGAACTACATGTCGAAGGATCCGGACGCGGACGCGAAGAAGCTGCTCGCCCAGTTCCCGCAGTGGGACGCGGCGAAGAACAACCGCTACGTCGTGCTGTCCGACTCGATCTACCTCGGCCCCAGCAACCACCTCGCGGTCTCCAAGATCGCGCAGGCCGCGCACCCCGAGGCGTTCTGAGCGCCATGACCACCTTGTCGCGTTCCACGAACGGCCGGGTGTCGGCCGCGCCGAAGCGCACCGTCACCCGGCCGGCCCCCCTGCACGGCGCGCCGCTCCCGCTGTGCCTGCTCGTGCTCGGCGTGCTGCTGGTCGTCCTGATCCTCGTCGCGGCGGCCGTCGGGTCGGTGCACGTCTCCGTCGGCGACACCGGCCGGATCGTCTGGGCGCACCTGACCGGGGCCACCCCCGCGGTGGACCCGGCGCACGACCAGATCGTCTGGACCTTCCGGATCCCCCGGGTGTTGCTGGCGGCGCTCTGCGGCGCCGGGCTCGCGGTCGCGGGCGTCGTCCTGCAGGCCCTCGTGGCCAACCCGCTCGCCGACCCCTTCATCCTCGGGGTGTCGGCGGGCGGCTCGGTCGGCGCCGTCACCGTGATGGCACTGGGCGCGGGGACGCTCGGTGGACTCGGCGTGTCGGGCGCGGCGTTCGTCGGCGCGATGCTGGCGGTGGCGCTGGTGTTCACCCTCGGCCAGCAGAGCGGGCGGCTCAACCCGGTCCGGCTCGTGCTCGCGGGGGTCGCGATCAGCTACGTCTTCACGTCGATCACGAGCCTGCTGCAGCTGCAGACGACGCCCAACAACATGCGCCAGATCATGTTCTGGCTGCTCGGCAGCGTCGCGGGCGCCCGCTGGGAGCAGCTCCAGGTCGCGGGCGTGGTCGTGCTCGCCGTCACCGTGCTGCTGACCCTGTACGCCCGGCAGTTCAACGCGCTGGTCACCGGCGACGAGTCGGCGACCGCCCTCGGGATCGACGTCAAGCGACTGCGGATCGTGTCGATCGTCCTGACGTCACTGCTCGCGGGCGTGCTCATCGCCGTGGCCGGCGGCATCGGCTTCGTCGGGTTGATGGTGCCGCACCTGGTGCGCCTCGCGTTCGGCGTGGACCACCGGCGGGTCCTGCCCCTCGCGGCGCTCGTCGGCGCGGTCTACCTCGTGATCGTCGACCTGCTCTGCCGGACGGTCGACCCGCCGAACGAACTGCCCCTCAACATCCTGACCGCCCTCTTCGGCGCACCGTTCTTCATCTGGCTGATGCGCCGGGATAGGAGCCTGTCCCACTCATGAAGCTTCAGGTGCAGCAGGTGTCCGTCTCCATCGGCAGTAAGCCGATCCTCCGCGACGTCAACCTGGACGTCGCGCCCGGCGAGGTCGTCGGCCTGATCGGCCCCAACGGCAGCGGCAAGTCCACGCTCCTGCGGACGATCTACCGGTCGGTCCGCCCCACCGGCGGCCGGGTGCTCCTCGGCGACGAGGACGTCTGGTCGCTGTCGGCCCGGGCAGCCGCGCGGCGGACCGCCGCCGTGCTGCAGAACAGCCCCACGCCGCCGGGGCTGACCGTGCAGGAGGTCGCCGCGCTGGGGCGGACGCCGCACAAGGGGGTGTTCGACCGCGAGACCCCCGAGGACCACGACATCGTCGTCGACGCGTTGACGCGCACCGGGATGCTGGAGCACGCGGACCGGATCTACGGCTCGCTCTCCGGCGGCGAGAAGCAGCGGGTGCTGCTCGCCAGGGCGCTCGCCCAGCAGCCGCAGCTCCTGGTGCTCGACGAGCCGACCAACCACCTGGACATCCGGGCCCGGTTCGAGCTGTTGGAACTGGTGCACACGCTGGGCGTCACCACGCTGGCGGTGCTGCACGACCTGGACCTCGCGGTGCGCAGCTGCCACCGCCTCGTCGTGCTGGACCGCGGGGAGGTGGTCGCGGTGGGGCCGGTGCTGGAGGCGCTCACGCCCCAGGTGCTCTCCGGGGTCTTCGGGGTCACCGCCGAGACGGAACGGCACGACGACGGGGTCGTCCGCGTCACGTACGGTGCCCGGCCGCTGGCCACGACGGGCTGAGCCGGGGATGAGGCGGACGTGCGAGCCGCCCGGCCGGGTCCGGCCGGGCGGCGCGTCGACGGGCGGCCCGGGCGCCACGCCGCCGTCGGGCGCGCGTGCGTCGGCGGCCCCGCGGGCCTGTCTCCCGGGCCCGCGCGCCGACCGGCCCGCCGCGTGGGCCCCGGGACGCCGCACGCGCCGGCCGGACGGTTCCAACGAATTCTGGTTCCCGGCGATGAGCCCGGCTGGACCGCCACTGGAATCCGTTTCTCCCCGCACCCCGTACGGTTACCGTGAATTCATGTCGGACTCACTGGGAGAAAGCGCGGTCACGGCTCTCGCCCTGGCCGTCGGGCGGGGCGACCGCGCAGCGGCGGATCCGCTCGTCCGCAGCACGCGGCGTGACGTCTGGCGCTTCCTGGTCTACCTGGTGGGGCACGCCGACGCCGAGGACCTGACCCAGGAGACGTTCGCGCGCGCGCTGGGCAGCGCGCACCTGTTCACCGGGCGCCACCACGCGCGGGCCTGGCTGCTGGCCATCGCGCGGCACGTGGCCGCCGACCACTTCCGCGCCGCCGCGAGCCGGCCCCGGATCGTGTCCGACCAGGACTGGCAGGCCACCGCGGAGCGTTCGGCTGCCCACCACCTACCCGGCCTGGACGACACGGTCGCGCTCAACCTCGCGGTGCGCACGCTGCCCGCGGCCCGCCGCGACGCCTTCGTGCTGACCCAGGTGCTGGGTCTCGGATACGCGGAGGCGGCCGAATTCTGCGGCTGCCCCGTCGGCACGATCCGCTCGCGTGTGGCGCGGGCCCGGCGCGACCTCGTGTCGGTGCTGGCACCGGCCCCGCGGCGGCGTCCGGCGCTCCCCCGGTAGGCCCCGCCGCCGCGCGGCGACCTCCGCGTCAAATGTCCCTACTAGAGGATATGACGTGACGGCGGCAAATGTTCCCTAGCATCGATTAGGACCCTTTCGCGCCGCAGCGACCAAGGACGGACGGCTTGACGGCCGTCATTTTTTTGTGGAAAGGTCGACCCTCAAGGGGGAAGGTGTCCGTAAGGGCACATAGCAATTCGCGGCCGGGAATCCGTTCAAAAACGTTTGCGTTGCGTAACAACTCTGTGGGCTTCGGCGCCCTGTCGGCGTCCGACCGGCCCACCGGGTTCCTGCGCGGGCAGACGGGACCATTCCCGCCGTCGGGTCGATCACTGGGGAGTGTGTCGTGGTTGTTGAACCGAGGCCCGTCATCGGGCGTCGCGGCTGGCGGGGGGCCGGCCATACGGGGTGCGGGGCGAGTTGGCCTCTGGGCGTACGCCGGCTGCGCTAGAGCAAACGAGAGCGCTGCTGCCGTGAACCTCTCCGTCACACCAGGGCGCTCATCATCGCGAGGGGCCGCGCCGCTACCGGCGCCCCGGCTCGCGATGGGCGTCGTCACCGCCGTCTTCGCAAGCATCAGCCTCATCGGCTTCATCCACGTCATGTTCCTGCCCGTCGGTCCGCTCGCCATCGGGCTGTCGTTCACGTGCATCGCCGTCCTGATGGCGATGCAGATGCTGTGGTACGGCCGGGACAACGGGCGCCTGCGCACGCCGCTGGGCTACGGCGTCCTCGCCACCCAGGCGGCGTTGGTCTACCTGCCGATCCTGGCGTTCGGCCAGGCGTGGGTCGGCATGCCGGGCTTCCTGGCCGGCAGCGTGCTGCTCGTGCTGCGGGCCGTCACGGCGTGGGTCACCTTCGCCCTCATCGTCGCCTCGATGGCCCTCGCCCAGTGGCTCTTCACCCACGCGCCGATCGACATGCTCTACACGGCGATCTCCACCGTCACGACGGGGCTCGTGGTCTACGGGCTGTCCCGGCTGACCGCGCTCGTCGTCGAGGTGCAGGAGAGCCGCGCGGAGATCGCGCGCATGGCGGTGCTGCGGGAGCGGCTGCGCTTCGCCCGCGACCTGCACGACCTGCTCGGCTACAGCCTGTCCGCGATCTCGCTCAAGATCGAGCTGGTGCACCGGCTCATGGAGAAGTCACCGCAGGAGGCGAGCGACCAGCTGCTGGAGATCCTGGAGATATCGCGGGTCGCCCTCTCCGACGCGCGGACCGTGGCCAGCGGCTACCGCGAACTGTCGCTGGAGGAGGAGTGCCGCTCCGCCGTCTCCGTGCTCTCCGCCGCGGACATCCAGGTGCGGCTGGACAGCGACCACCTGGACCTGCCGGTCCAGGTGAGCACCGTGCTCGCCACGGTGCTGCGGGAGGGGGTGACCAACATCCTGCGGCACACCAAGGCCAAGCGCTGCGACATCACCATCCGGCAGACCCAGGACGACGCCTGGATCGAGATCGTGAACGACGACCAGGCCGTCGGGCCGCCCAGGGACCCGGGCAGCGGGCGCAACGGGCTGCGCAACCTGTCCGCACGCGCCCAGGAGATCGGCGGCTCGCTGACGGTCGACCGGCAGCCGGACCTGTTCCGCCTGTGCGCCAAGGTGCCCCTGCGCCTGGAGCGCCACGGCGCGTCCCGGTCACAGCCAGCCGGCCTCCCGGGCGACCCGGATGGCGTCGACGCGGTTGCGGGCGGAGAGTTTGTTGACGATCGTGGTCAGGTAGTTGCGGACGGTGCCGACTGACAGGAACATCTGCGCCGCGATGTCGACGGCCTGGAGCCCTTCCGCCGTGAGGCGGAGGACTTCGGTCTCGCGCGCCGTGAGCGGGCACTCGGCGCTGTCCCAGGCGGACATGGCGAGCTGACTGTCGACGACCCGCCGGCCGGCGGCGACGCTGCGGATGGCGTCGACCAGCTGCTCGGTCGGGGCGTCCTTGAGCAGGAAGCCGGTCGCCTTCGCGGACAAGGCCCGGCGGAGGGTGCCCGGTCGGCCGAGCGCGGTCAGGACCAGGGTGCGGATCTCCGGCAGGTGGACCTGGATGTCGGCGATCGCGGAGAGCCCGTCCTTGCCCGGCAGGTCGATGTCGATCACGGCGACGTCGGGCCGGAACCGTTGCGCCATGGGCAGGATCTCCGTGCCCGAGGCGACCGCGGCGACGACCTCGATGTCCGGCTCCAGGTTGAGCAACGCGACCAGCGCATCTCGGACCATGTGCATGTCCTCGGCCAACAACACCTTGATCAACTTGGCATCCCCTGTCGGGCCGGCGCGATTAACCCCGTTCTATCACGCGCCAGCACGCATCATGAATGCTCTTTTCGCGCCCGCGTCTGAAGTGTCGCAAAGCCATTTGCCGATGGCCCATGGGTCCATTCACATTCCGTGTACGCCCAGATACTCCTCGTTACAGGAAATGTCGTTTTCGGGTAGTCCGATGGCGAATTCGCCGACTCCGACCTCCGCCGGCCAGTCGAGCCCGAACGCCGACGCGGAAACCCTGGCGTCGCCCATGGTGAGCGCGCACGTGGCGAGCCCGAGCATCGTGGCGACGAGGCAGAGCGTCTGCTGGAGCATGCCGACGTGCTTCAGGGTGGTGGCGTAGGAGATGCTGTCGTACACCCAGGACACCCGCCCCGCCCGCGCGGTCATGGTGATCAGCACCGGTGGGGGTCGCCGGCCCCCCACGGACACGCGCGCGTTGTCGAGCAACTCGTCGACGTCGGCCGGGTCGGCGTTGACGAGGGTCAGCGCGTGGTCGACCGGGCTGTAGTGGTAGATGCCGCGCCGCAGGTCCGGGCAGCGGTCCACCGTCAGGTACAGCTCCAGCTCGTACAGCGAGCCCGCGCTGGGATACGGACGCCGCGTCACCGTGTACCGCACGTTGTCGGGAGCCGTGGCGACCGTCTGCATCCGGACCCGCGCCGCGTGGAACAGCAGTTCCCCGAGTTCCCGGGTCGACGGCGCCGCCTCGGCGAACGTGCGGGTCGACCGGCGCAGGTCGACGGCCTCGGTGAGGGTCATCCCGTGCGGCACCGTGACGGGCGGCCGGTACATCGGGATCCGCGGGCCGGCGGGCACCGGCTTGACGGCGGCCGGTGGCGGCAGGGTCGCGACGTGGCGGAACGTCGCGCCGGCGGGGTCGTCGTGCGGGCCGAGCCTGCTGCGCGAGTGGAACAGCAGGTCGTACGGCGACCACATCGCCAGGGTGGGGTCGGAGTCCTCGTGGAACTCCGACGTGCCGGCCTCGGCGACGACGACCATGCCCGCGCCGACCAGGTAGGCGACGACGTCGGCCACCACCGGGAGCGCCAGGCCGACCTTCCGACCCACCTCGACGGTGGTGGTCGCGCGGGGGAGCGCGCCGAGCACCAGCGACGCCTGCGGCCGGTGCAGCACCACCCGGTGGTGCGACAGCGGGGACTCGAGCACCAGCTCGCCGTCCCGCTGGTGGGCGAACGCGAAACGGGACAGCCTGAGCGGTCGGTCCTCGGCCACCTCCGGCAGCGCGAACACCCCCTGCGGGGAGACCGGCTGGACGGAGAGCAGCGGCACCGGCGAGTCCCGCGAACCGAGCGAGCGGACTATCCGGCCGGGCAGCCGGTCGAAGACCGGCCGGAGGACGCCCTCGTCCAGCCCGGCGACGTTGCCGAGCGCGACCGGCCCGTAGGTCATGCGGTGCAGGACCTCCTCGACCGCGGGCGCGGGCCGGCCCACCGGGACGTCACCCCAACGGGAGAGGATCGTCAGACTGCCGTCCTCAGCCGTCTCGATGGTCACGTCGTCCCGGAAGGACCACAGCGACAGGCTCGGTCCGGGGCGGGACGTGTCGGCGTCGGATGGCAACCTGGCTCCTCGACGGGCGCGGCGGCGACGCCACGGGCGCCCGCTCTACACGAAAAGTGGTATCGGGTTGAGGTTCTCGTACTCCGTGGGGCGGTCGAGCCTGCCGAGCTGTACCGGGACGTCGAACAGTCTGCCGGGCGCGAACCTCGCCCAGAAGCCCCGCATCCCCGGCACGATGGCCTTCACCACGGGAAGCCCGACGTCCGGACGGGTCTGGTCGAGCACGAGCACGTCGAGCCCCAGTGCCTCCAGCCTGTGCTGCACCGAGCGGACGTCGGACAGCAGGTCGTCCGTCGGGGTGTGGCGGTAGTCGGTGAGTCGACGTGCCGGCACCGCCGGATCGGGCCGCAGGTAGGCGTCCCCGGCCCAGGTGGCGGTGCGCCACCACCGTACGGCGTCGGGATCGGACCAGCCGTACCTGTCGTCGTCGTCCCCGCCGACCTCCGCCACGGTCGGCATCAACTGGTTCATCTCGGTGAGCGCGCGGACCAGCGCCGCCCGCGGGTCGGGGTGGGCGCCGAAGCCGAACATGATGTCCTCGCACCGCTTGTCGGTGCGCCGGGACAGCGCGGCCATGGTGGGGATCCCGACGTCCGACGACACGTCCAGGACCCAGACCTCGCGGTGCAGGCCCGCGTAGACCTCCCGCAGCTCGTCGATCCAGCGGTCGCGGAAGCTGTCCAGGTCCACGGCGGGGGCCCGGGTGCGGTTGTACCACCAGAGGGCCACCGCGTCGCGTTCCACCACCTCCAGCAGGCCCTGCAACAGCGCGTCCTCCAGGCTGCTGCCCGCCGCGTTGCCGTTGGAGTCCGCGCACAGCGACGTGCCGCCGTGCTGCTCCGGCACGTTGAAGTAGAGCATCGAGGTGGGCAGCAGGCGGTGCCGCTGCTCCGTGAGGGACCACACCGGGGTCCAGCTCGTCACGGCCGCGTCGTCGAACGGCGCGCACACGTACTGGAACGGCGAGCAGGTGGCGTTCCAGCGGGCGCGGTCGGCGTACTGCCGCTCGTCGAAGAGCAGGCAGTCGTCGGGGTGCACGGCGGTGTCGGCCAGCTCGGTGTAGCTGCCGGTGACCCGGGCCTCGTCGCCGTGGAAGTAGGCGCTGTGCCGCTCGATGGCCTCGCAGAGCGCGCTGACCTCGGCGTGCACGGGGGTCACGCCCTTGCCGCCGTTCTCGGCGCGCAGCGCGAAACGCATCTGCTCGGCGTTCCTGCGCGTGGTCATCGCGAGGTTCGGGCCGGAGCGGAACGAGTTGAAGAAGGCCGGGCCCCGCCCGTCGCGGGTGATCTCCTTGACCACGCCGCTGACCGGGCTCACGAGGTGCCCGAAGTCGCGCAGCACCCGCTCCGGCGGCAGGGCGCGGTGGCTGCCGCCGGAGCGGGACGCCTTCGGCCGGCTGCGCAGCGGCACCGGACGGAACGCCCGGTCGCGCTCGATGCCGGGATCGCCGCACTCCGGGCACTGCGGGCGGGCGCGCACCTCGTGGTGGACGCCGCGCAGGGTGACGCTGTCCAACGTCCACACCGCGCGCTGCCCGTCGTGCCGCAGGCCGGCCGTCCACTTGGCGGCCTCCAGCGCCACCAGGTGCAGGGCGGCGGCGCCGAGCGGGGGCAGCGACACCGGCGGAGTGCCGATCTCCGTGGCGGAGCCGACGACGGCGCGCAGGCGCGTCTCGGCCTGGCGGTGGCCGCGCAGCCGGTGCGCCAGGCAGTGCCAGCACCCGGTGGCGGCGGCGGGGTCGAACACCGGCCCCACCCACACCTGTGCGCCGCCGGGCTTCGCGAGGAGCCAGGGCCGGCGGGCGGCGCGGTGCGCGGCGTCGACGGCAGCCAGTCCCTCGTCGAGATAGTCCGCAGAGAGCACAATCGATAAGTCGGCGGGCGAGGCCGAAAAGTTCCCGGAAACCTGCGTCACCGTCAACCCGGCCGCGCGCAGCGCGTCCTCCGCCGCCGCGGCATCCCGCGGCGGGCAGCCGACGCGGATGAGGTCGACCCGGGCGGCGGCGGTGGCCCGCACGGCGGCCGTGGGGTCCAGGCCCGCCGACTCCCAGTACGCGAGCGCGGGCTCGTCGGCCTCCGCCTCCTGCGCCGGCCGTAGCGTGACCAGGCCGGCGTCGACGAGCCGCCGGACGACCGTGCCGATCTCGGCGGGCGACATCCCGGCGGGACTGTCCCGGACGAGTTCCGTGAGGTCCCGGGTGCCGTCGAGCAGCGGGGCCAGGGCCTCGACGTGCGCCCCGCTGACCGAGGTGGCGCCGCGCTCGGACAGCAGGTAGACCGCGTCACCGCGTACCACGTGGGCCCGCAGGTGCCGCTTGAACCCGACGCGCAGCTGTGCGTCCCCACCCGACATGGCTGCCCCCTGCTCGACCAGTGCCGCTCCAGCGACACTCCAGCGTGCCTCCAGCCCAGCCTCCCGGCAGCGCAGGCCGCGGGCAAGTGCCGCGGTCACATGCTGCCCCCTCGTTTGGTCACGCCCGTCCATGACGCGGTCACTATCGGCTCGACCCTGGCTTGGAATAGCGTGGAAGCCTGTCCTGACTCCCCCTGGTCGGAATCGTCGCTCCCGTCACGGAACCAGTACGCCGACACCAGTCGTCGGCGGTGGAAAGTGCGGTGGATCCGACTGATAGCGAGGTCGGCGAAATGATTACCAAGTTTGCGGAACTGGGATCGATGTCGCACGAGGAGAAACTGACGCTCCTCGCCGCGTTGCTGGAGTCGGCGGCCGACCCCGCAACGGAAGTCCGGCGTACCGAGCCGCCACCGGTCGGGCCGCCCCGGCGCCCGGCGGGAGACCCGCTCGCCGGACTGCGGTTCGAGCTGCTCGGCCCGCTCGTCATCCGGCACGACGGGGTCGACATCGCACCGAGCGCGCCGAAGCTGCGGCTGGTCCTGTCCGCGTTGCTGTTCAACGCGAACCAGCCGGTCGGCGCGTCGGTGCTCGTGCGGGAGCTGTGGAGCTCGGGGGCGCCGCGCACCGCCCACGCCACCCTCCAGACGTACATGTTCAAGGTGCGCAAGCTCTTCCGCGACGTGCTCGGCGGGTCCGTCGAGGACATCGCGCGGGACGTCCTGCTCACCTGCTCCGGGGGCTACACGCTGCGGGTGGACCCGAAGCAGCTCGACATCGTCGAGTTCGACGAGCTGGTCACGGCGGGCACCGCGGCGATGCACGCGGGCGACTACGAGCAGGCGGGCGCGCACCTGCGCCGGTCGCTGGCGCTGTGGCGCGGCAACGTCGTGCACCAGGGGCAGTGGGGCCCGCAGCTGCGCGCCCAGGCGGCGCGGCTGGAGGAGCGCCGGTTCTACGCGTACACCACCAGGATCGACGCCGACCTGTGCCTGGGCCGGCACCGGGAGGCGACCTCCGAGCTCGCCTCGCTGGTCGTGGAGCACCCGCTGCACGAGTCGGCGCACACGATGCTGATGCTCGCGCTGCACCGGTCCGGCCGCACGCCGGCGGCGCTGGAGGTCTACCTGCGGTTCCGCCGTCGGATGATGGGCGAACTCGGCATCGAGCCCTCGGAGCGGATCCAGGCGCTGCACCGGGCGCTGCTGTCGACCGACCCGCTCCTGGCCGACCTGTCGCTCACCTCCGACATGCTGCTGGACCGGCTCGTCGGTCGGGTCCGCCAGGGGCGCCGGCTGAGTTCTTCCGCTGTTACCGGGTGATGGACCGGCCGAGATTACCTTCAATTTCGCACTCGTGCGCAAAGGAGGAATAGCAATGACCACATCGCCGGTGAAGAACGGCGCGTCTATCGGACGTGCGACATTTGCCAACGACCCGGGACTGCTTTCGGACGTGCTGCGCCCGTACGCGAGGCCGAAGACCCAGTACCTGAAGTCCGCGACGGTCACCGTCGCCAACGGGCTGGCGAGCGCGGAGGGCGAGTTCGCCATCCCCTACCCGTGCTACATCGACGACACCGGTCACCTCAACTCGGTCGAGGTGAACATCTGCTTCAACCAGCTCATGTACTACCTGATCGCCAAGTGCGTCCAGGAGCGGGCGGTTCCCGCGCTGGCCGCGTGGACGATGGACGACTACTGGGCCAAGCAGCTCCCGGACATGCTGATCGCGAACTTCACCAGCAAGTTCCGGCGGCCGATCGACTCGTCGTCGTTCCACGGCGAGGTGTCCTTCGCCGAGTTCAGCGAGCGCAACCGCAGCAAGCCGGTCCAGATCATCGACATGCCCTGGCGCTTCTGGGACACCCAGGGTGGCGCCGCCGAGGGCGAGGTGCGGATGGCGCTGGTCAACCCGCCCGGCATGCGTTTCCAGGCCGACGCGGCGTGAGCCGCCCCCACCCGTACGTCCCCTGAGGAGGACCCGGTGACTGTTCAGTTGCGCACCCTCGTCGACGTGGTGCGCAGGCACGCCGTCCAGCAGCCGGACGTCGTCGCCATGGTCTGCGAGGGCCGGCGCGTCGACTACGCCACCCTGCACCGCGTCAGCAACCAGGTCGCGCGCGGCCTCCAGGCGGCCGGCCTGCGCCCCGGCGACCGCATCGCCTACCTCGGCAAGGAGTCCGAGCACTACTACGAGCTGCTCTTCGGTGCCGCGAAGACCGGCGTGGTGCTGGTGCCGATCAACTGGCGGCTGGCCGCCGGCGAGGTCGAGCACATCCTGCGCGACTCCGGCGCCGCCCTGCTCTTCGTCGACGCCGACTCGGCCGCCACCGCCGAGAAGCTGGCGCCGGAACTGCCGACGCTGAAGCAGGTGGTCGGACTCGACGAGCCTGGTGCCTCCGGCGCCGGCTTCGCCGCCTGGGTGTCGGCGCAGCCGGACGCGAACGTGCTGGGCCGGGTCACCCCCGACACGCCGCTGGTGCAGATGTACACCAGCGGCACGACCGGGCTGCCGAAGGGCGTCGTCCTGGCGCACCGCAGCTTCTTCGCCGTACGCCAGGCGCTCGCCTCGGCGGAGCTGGACTGGATCGACTGGCGCGAGGGCGACGTCAGCCTCGTCGGCATGGCCGGTTTCCACATCGGCGGCCTGTGGTGGGCGACGCAGGGCTTCGTGTCGGGCGTGACCAACGTCGTGATGCGCGAGTTCACCACGGCGGGCGCGGTCGAGCTGATCAGGACGCTGCGCGTCACCACCGCCTGCCTGGTGCCCGCGATGCTGCGGCTGCTGCTGGCGGAGCCCGGCGTCACCAAGGAGGACTTCACCTCGCTCCGCAAGGTGGTCTACGGCGGCGCGCCCATCTCGGCGGCGCTGCTCGCCCGCTGCGTCGAGGGCTTCGGCTGCGAGTTCGCCCAGATCTACGGGCTGACCGAGACCGGCAACACCGCCATCTGCCTGCCCCCGAGCGACCACACGCCGGACAGCGGCAGGATGCAGGCGGCGGGGCGCCCCTACCCGGGCTTCGAGGTCAAGGTCGCCGACGAGAAGGGCAACCCGCTGCCGGCCGGCGAGGTCGGCGAGGTCTGGCTGCGGACCCCGGCGGCGATGGTGGAGTACTGGAACCTGCCGGAGGCCACGGCGAAGACCCTGGTCGACGGCTGGGTCGTCACCGGGGACGCCGGCGTGCTGGACGAGGACGGCTACCTGTACATCCGCGACCGGATCAAGGACATGATCATCGTCGCGGGGGAGAACGTCTACCCGGCCGAGGTCGAGCACGTCATCGGCCGTCACCCGCTGGTCGCCGAGTCGGCGGTCGTGGGCGTGCCGGACGAGCGCTGGGGCGAGGCCGTGCACGCGTTCGTGGTGCCGGTGGAGGGCCAGCAGCTCACCGAGCGCGACCTGGCCCTGCACCTGCGCGGCAAGCTCGCCGCCTTCAAGCAGCCCCTGCACTACGAGTTCATCGACCGGGTGCCGCGCAACCCCAGCGGCAAGATCCTGCGCCGCGAGCTGCGGGAGCGATTCTGGCAGGGTCACGAGCGCAGGGTGAGCTGACCGCGATGATCGCGGTGACCAGCGAGCGCGACCGCCGCGCCCCGCTGCGCCGGCCGTCGCGGCCGGCGGCGCGGCGCGGCGCCACGCCGCCGTACGCCTTCGCCGGGGCCACCGTCGGCGTCATCCACCGCACGACGATCGCGGCGGCCGGGGAGACCGGACGCCGCGAACCCGTGGCGCGACCCGTCGAGGACCACGAGCCGGTCGCGGGCGACCTCGACCGCCCCCTCGACCCCGCCGTGGTCGACGAGGTCGTCCGCCCGGAGGACACCCGGGCCCGTCCCGCCTCCGTGCCCGCCGCCGCCACCGGCTCCGTCCGGCGGCGCGGCGCGCTCGGGAACATCCCGCTCTAGTACCCGATCCCCACCGGTCCGCTCTTGGAGTGACGTCGATGCCCGACAACGAGGAAAAGCTGCTCGACTACCTCAGGCGGACGACAGCCGAGCTGCGCGAGACGCGGCGGAAGCTGCGCGACGCGGAGGAGGCCGCGCACGAGCCCATCGCGATCGTCGGCATGGCGTGCCGGTATCCGGGTGGCGTGCGTACGCCCGAGGACCTGTGGGACCTGGTCGCCGCCGGGCGCGACGGCATCGGCGCCTTCCCCACCGACCGGGGCTGGAACGTGGGGGAGCTGTACGACCCGACCCCGGGCGCCCCGGGCAGGTCGTACACCCGCGAGGGTGGCTTCCTGCCCGACGCCGCGGACTTCGACGCCGAGTTCTTCGGGATCAGCCCGCGCGAGGCGTTGACGACGGACCCGCAGCAGCGGCTGCTGCTGGAGACCTCGTGGGAGGCGCTGGAGAGCGCGGGCATCGACCCGGCCGGGCTGCGGGGCAGCGCCACCGGCGTCTTCGCCGGGATGATGTACCACGACTACGCCGGCAACAGCTCCACGGGCTCGATCGCCTCGGGCCGGGTGGCGTACACGTTCGGGCTGGAGGGGCCGGCGGTCACCGTCGACACCGCGTGCTCGTCGTCGCTGGTCGCCCTGCACCTGGCCGGGCAGGCGCTGCGCAACGGCGAGTGCACGCTGGCGCTGGCCGGCGGCGTGACGGTGATGGCGACCCCGGAGACGTTCATCGAGTTCTCCCGGCAGCGCGGGCTGTCGCCGGACGGCCGCTGCAAGTCGTTCGCCGCCGCCGCCGACGGCACCGGCTGGTCCGAGGGCGTCGGGGTGCTGGTGGTGGAGCGGCTGTCGGACGCCCGCCGCAACGGCCACCGGGTGCTGGCGGTGGTCCGGGGCACGGCCGTCAACTCCGACGGGGCGTCGAACGGCCTGACCGCCCCCAACGGGCCCGCGCAGCAGCGGGTCATCCGGGCCGCGCTGGCCAACGCGCGGCTGTCGGCGAGCCAGGTCGACGTGGTCGAGGCGCACGGCACCGGCACCGTCCTGGGCGACCCGATCGAGGCGCAGGCGATCCTCGCCACCTACGGGCGGGACCGGGACCGGCCGCTCTGGCTCGGCTCGATCAAGTCGAACATCGGCCACACCCAGGCCGCGGCCGGCGTCGCCGGCCTGATCAAGATGGTGGGCGCGCTGCGGCACGGGCTGCTGCCGCGCACGCTGCACGTCGACGAGCCGTCCCCGAAGGTGGACTGGTCGGCGGGGGCGGTGTCGCTGCTGACCGAGCCGGTGGCGTGGCCCGCCGGCGACCGTCCGCGTCGCGCCGCCGTGTCGTCGTTCGGCATCAGCGGCACCAACGCCCACGTGGTGCTGGAGGAGCCCGAGCCGGCGGAGTCCCCCGAGCCGGTCGCGGCGGTGGCACCGCCGGTGATCCCGTGGGTCCTCTCCGGACGGACGCCGGAGGCGGTCCGGGCGCAGGCCGCGCGCCTGGCCGGCGCGGTGGCAGGCCGCGACCCCGAGGACGTCGGGTTCGCCGTGGCCGTCGGCTTCACGCTGGCCGTCGGGCGCACCGCGTTCGAGCACCGCGCCGCCGTGGTGGGCCGCGACACCGAGGAGCTGGTACGCGCGCTGGAGGCCGGCGTGCAGCCGACCCCGGCGTCCACCGGCGGGCGGCTCGCCTTCCTGTTCACGGGTCAGGGGGCGCAGCGGGTGGGCATGGGCGCCGAACTCGCCGCCGCGTACCCCGTCTTCGCCGCCGCGTTCGACGAGGTGTG
>NZ_JBFABA010000056.1:0-37213 GCF_040640115.1 Micromonospora sp. NPDC023644
TACCCAGTTACGAGACGCCCCTTAGGCACGACGCCACCATCCACCTCGCCGCCGCCATCAACGAGTGGCTGTGAGCGATTTCGACACAGGCCCTAGATCGCCGCCCGAAGGATGGCCACGAGGTCGTCGATGGTCCGTTCTGCCTCGAGTCGGTCCGCTTCGGTGGTCCACCCCTGATGCCACGGCCCGCTAGGAGCGGCGACCAAGAGCAACGCCTCCAGTGCAGGGGCGGCGAGGTCCGACGCCGATGCGGGAAGCAGCGCGATGTCTGTCTCATCCGCCTGCTCCGCTAGTTTCGTCAAGCGGTGTTGTACCTGCTCTCCGCCGGGAAGCGTCGCGGCTACGACTGCTGCCGCAGCGACGACCTCGTCAGGAAAAAACTCCCGCCAGAGGAGGTCGCGGTTGGCTAGGACGTAGGTGAACATGTGCCGGAGCGCGTCGAGGTGCTGCTCTGGCGGCCGTTCGGCGAGTCCTTCGAGGAAATCCAAGGCGCCGTCGCTGCTGAATGGCCCAGTTCCGAACGTGCCCACGTCACCCTCTCGGCCAAGGACAGCCACTGTCCAAATCATGAGCGCCACAAGATCCGTACAGCATGGAGCCCGGTCCGCACGCCCTGATAGCGATCTGTCACGCAGGTCCTGAGACCGGACGCCGGCTGCCGGTGAAGTAAACGCTCGTATTGTGAAGCCCCGGTCAGGACCGGCCGTAGAGCGAATGTGAACCTAGGGGATGGCCGAGACCGCTCGTGGCAGGACGCTCCGTCTGATTGGCTACTGGTGGGGTCCGGACGAGCCGGGTTGGCCGGACGTCAACCAGTTCGTCGACGAGGGCCTGGACCCTGACGAGAGCGAGCGGGTAGCGCGTTACCTGTCGTTCGGAACCGTGTGGGTCGCGGCGGCGGGGCTTTCACTGTGCCGCCTCTGCGGCGTTGGGAACGGGTCGGCGGAGCTGACTGACGGGCGTCATTTCATCTGGCCCGAAGGGCTTGGGCACTACGTCCGCGGCCATCAGGTGCGGCTGCCCGCGCAGATCATCGAGGTGATGAGCGGGGGGCCGGCACCCGTAGGTGCGTTCAGATTCGAGCGAGAGTTGGAGTCCGGCGACCTCTCGATCGACGACGAGTGGTGGGGCACCCTAAGCCCAACCTTCGGATCAAGCTGATTCCCAAGCTGCCAGTCTGGAGGACGCGCCCATCCCACGAGTGCCCCGGCTCCGGACCGAGGCGGTGAAGGCGAGCCGGCGTGCCGTTAGTGTGCCGTTGGGGGACAGCATCTGGCCAAGCTGACAACGGACATCGGCAGGAGACGAGTGCATGGGTAGGGGAAAAACCGTGCTCGTGTCCGCAGGTCTCCTGGTGGCGCTGTTGCCCTGTGCCCTTGCCTGGCAAGCGCTGTGGCCGGTCCGCATACACGCCCTGTGCGGGGTCTTCCAGTCCCGCCAGGGCGGGGTCATCGAGATCGCGCCAGATCGCGCCTTCACGGCGTCTGAGGTCATGTTCGGTCACAACGAGGACGGATCCAGGGACACGATTTCCGGCAGCGGCCTGCTGCGCCCGGGCGACCTGGCGGCGAACGGTCGGCTGTTCCTGCGGATGAAGGAACCCACAACAAGCCTTGAGTTCAACGCTGATCGCAGCTGGCGGGGGGACGTCAGCCTGTGGCAATGGGCCGACGACCCGGACACCGGGGAACGCGAGACCTTCGTCCAGAAGTCCGCCTGCTAGCCGCAACGGCGACCGGTGGCGCCGAAAGGACAGCAGGTCAGCCACCGCACGAGGCGGCTAACCTGGTGGGCGACGGACGAGTCGACCTGTACGCCGGGCTGACCTCGTTGCGCAAATGACGTTTTGGGCCCGGCGGTGGAGTCCCCCGGGACGGACGTATAACGATTAAGCCTGGTTGACGCCTCGTGGCCGGTGCGCACTCGATGCGCCTCCCGGGGAGGGCCGTCCTTTCGCGCGGTGGAGCGCCGCGACTGCGATGCCCGCCCTTCCGGTCGCTCGTCGGCTGCGGCGGCCGACTGATCCGGCTGGCACGCCCGGTTGCACTCCGCCTGCCGGCAAAGGTGTCACGGCCAGGTCTTGGCCTCGGCGTCGAAGACCTCCTGCGGGCTTTCCACCGGCAGGACGCAGACCAGATGACCGCCGGGTACGCGCAGCACGTGGCACTCCTGCCACTGCGCGACCTGCGTGGCGCCGAGGGCGACCAGGCGAGCGGTCTCGGCCTCGACGTCGTCGGTCTCGAAGTCGAGGTGGAAGCGGGGCTCGTCGTCGACCTCCTGCACGGCGATGACCAGCCCGGGCAGGGCGTCGTGCAGGCCGATGAACTGCGGATACGACGGGTCGGACTCGGGTGGGGCGCCCAGGGCTCCCGACCAGAAGGCCACCGCCCGGGCGGCCTCCGCACGAGGGGCGTCGATCAGGACGGCGTACACGCGACTGCGGTGCATACAGCGCAGGCTATCGATTCGTAGAGCCCGCCGGAGCCCCGTCGCGGTCGGGCGGGGTGTTGCCGCAGCTCAGCACCCGTGCGGTCCGGCGACGTCCATAGCAGATCGATTCGCTCGGCGGGGGTTGTCCACAGGGCACGCGGTTGTCCACAGGCTGTGGGGACAGGGCGGCGAACGGCGTGGTGCCGGAGCAGGGTCTCGGGTCAGCAACCCCGAGTCCACCGCTGGAGGCCGCGATGCCACCCCGTACCTCCGTCCCGCCGCACCGGCCCCTGCCGCTGCTCGTCACCTCGGACGGCGATCTGCTCGACGACCTGCTCCGGCTCGCCGCGGCAGGCGGGGTCGAGGTGGAGGTCGCCGCCGACCCCGCTGCGGCCCGTACCCGCTGGTTGCCCGCCCCGCTGGTGCTGGTCGGCGCCGACCAGGCGCAGCCCTGCCTGCGGGCGCGGTTGCCGCAGCGGCCACGGATGGTGCTGGTCGGCCGCTCCGGGGAGCTCGATCCCGGCTGGCAGGTCGCCGAGCTGATCGGCGCGGAGCACGTGGCGACGCTGCCGGCCGCCGAGCCCTGGCTGGTCGACCGGTTCGCCGAGTGCGGGCCGGAGGGCGCCGAGCGGGGCGGCGCCCGGATCGTCGCCGTCCTGGGCGGCCGGGGCGGGGCCGGAGCGAGCATCCTGGCGGGCGGGCTCGCCGTCAGCGCCGCCCGGGCCCGGCTGCGCACCCTGCTCGTCGACGCCGACCCGCTCGGCGGCGGGCTCGACCTGGTGCTCGGCTGGGAGCAGTTGGAAGGGCTGCGCTGGCCGGCGCTGACCGGCGCCGACGGTCGGGTCGACGCGCCGGCGCTGGTGCGGGCCCTGCCGAGCCGGGGCGATCTGGTGGTGCTCTCCTGGGACCGGGGTGACCTGCTCGCCCTTCCCGCTGAGGCGATGGCGGCGACCGTCGACGCCGCCCGGCGAGGCCGGGACTTCGTGGTGGTGGACCTGCCCCGGCAGTTGGACGACGCGGCCGTGACCGCGTTGCAGGCGGCGGATCAGGTCTACGTGGTGGTCCCGGCCGAGCTGCGGGCCACCGCCGCGGCGGCGCGGGTGGTGGCGGCCGCCGCCCCGCACTGCGCCGCGATGGCGGTGATCGTGCGCGGCCCGGCACCGGGCCGGCTCGGAGCGGCGGAGGTGGCCCGGGCGCTCGGGCTGCCGCTGGCCGGCACGCTGCGCCCGGAACCGGCGCTGGCCCGTGGGCTGGAGCGGGGCGAGGCACCGGCCGCGCACGGCCGGGGGCCGCTGGCGGCGCTCTGCCAGCGGATCGTGGCCGAGCTGACCGGCGCGCCGGCGGCGGGTGCGGCATGACCGGGCCGTCCGAGGGCGAGACTCTCGCCGCCCGGGTGCGACAGCGCATCGCGGCCGCGGCGGCCCCGGTCACCCCCGCGGCGATCGTGTCCGCGGTACGGGCGGAGCCCACCGCCGCCGTCCTCGGCGACACCGCCGTGCTGCGGATGGCCGACCAGGTGCACGACGACCTGGTGGGAGCCGGTCCGCTCGCCCCGCTGCTGGCCGACCCGGAGGTCACCGACGTGCTGGTCAACGGCGTCCGGGTGTGGGTGGACCGAGGGCGGGGCCTGCACCAGGTCGCGGTGCCGCTCGGCACGGTGGACGACGTACGCCGGCTCGCCCAGCGGCTCACCGCCAGCGCCGGCCGGCGGCTCGACGACGGCTCCCCGTACGCGGACGCCCGGCTTCCCGACGGCACCCGGCTGCACGCGGTGCTGCCGCCCGTGGCGACCGACGGGCCCTACCTGTCCCTGCGGACCTTCCGGCAGCGGCCCTTCACCCTCGACGAGTTGGTGAGCCAGGGGACGGTTCCCCGACCGGTGGCGCCGGTGCTCTCCGCCGTGGTGGCGGCCCGGCTGGCGTACCTGGTGACCGGCGGCACCGGCTCGGGCAAGACGACGCTGCTGAACACGCTGCTCGGACTGGTCCCGGCCACCGAACGGATCGTGCTGGTGGAGGACGCGGCCGAGCTGCATCCCCGGCATCCGCACGTCGTCGGGTTGCAGGCGAGGACGGCCAACGTGGAGGGCTCCGGCGCGGTCGGCCTGACCGACCTGGTGCGGCAGGCGCTGCGGATGCGGCCCGACCGGCTGGTGGTCGGCGAGTGCCGGGGCGGGGAGGTGGTCGACCTGCTCGCCGCCCTGAACACCGGCCACGACGGAGGCGCCGGCACCCTGCACGCCAACGCCCCGTCGGACGTGCCGGCGCGGCTGGAGGCCCTCGGGATGCTCGGCGGGCTGCCCCGGCCCGCGCTGCACGCCCAGGTGGCCGCCGCGCTGCAGGTGCTGCTCCAGGTGCGCCGGAGCGCCGAGGGGCGGGTGCTGGAATCGGTCTGCCTGCTGCTGCCGGAAGGCCCGGACCGGCTGGTCACGGCGGTCCCCGCCTGGGTACGCGGACGCGGGCCGGGCGTCGCCGCACCGGCGCTCGCCACGCTGCTGCGGGAGCGGGCCGTAGCGGTGCCACCGGTCCTGACCGAGCCGTGGCCTGGATCGGCGGGACCGAGGTGACCGCCCCGTACGCGCTGGTGGTGCTCTCGGTCCTGGCGACGGCGGTGCTGATAGCTGGGGCGGTGCGTGGTGGTCGGCGTCGGCGGGGCGTGCTGGTGGCTGGCGTGGGCGCGACGGCGCGCACCGGCGCCGAGGACCCGCTCGTCGACTGGATCACCGAGCTGCGCCGGACACCCGGTGAGGATGCGGAAGCCACGGCGGGACGCATCGGCGGGGGCGTTGCTCCCCCGCATTCCGTCGGCCGCCGCGACCCGCGCGACGAACCCCGGGTTGGCCTCCGGCAGTCGCCGACAGGCCCGGACACCCCGGCCGGCGGCGCCCCCGGTATTGGGCGCGAGTTGACGGGCGGGTCGCGGTGGGCGTCGCGGGACGCGGCCGACCGGTCGCCCTGGCCCTGGCCGGCGGGAGGCGACCGTGGCGCGACGCGACCGGCGGGGCCGGCCCGGCCCGGTGGCGGAGACCCCGGTCGGGTCCGGCCACCTGCGCGGCGGGACGCCCGACGACCCGGCGGAACGCCCGCCCCGACGGCCGCCCGTTCACGTCCGCCCGAGGCGGTGACCGGTCCGCCCGGCGAGGGCCGGCGACCGAGTTGGCTCCGGTCGGACGCGCTGACGGCGTCCCCCCGGCGCACCCTGCTGCTCGCCGCGTCGGCCGGCACCGGAGCCGGCCTGCTGCTGGCCGGTCCGGTGGCGGCGGTGGCCGTCGGCGCCTACGGCACGTTGGCCGCCCGCGCGCTGCTGCGGCGCAGGTACGGCCAGTACGCCGTCCGGGCCCGGCGGCGCCGGCTGGACCAGCTCTGCGGGCTGGCCGCCGACCTCCGGGCCGGCCTGCCGATACCGGTCGCCGCCGAGCGGCTCACCCTTGATCCGACGGGTACCGATGGTGGCTCTCCGGGCGGCGATGCGGCAGGGCGCGACGAGCGGAGCGGGGCGGGGCGTCTGGACCGACTGGCCCGCGCGGCCGTACGCCTCGCCGACCAGACGGGCGCGCCGCTGGCGGAGTTGCTGGAGCGGATCGAGGCGGACGCCCGCTCGGCCGACCGTGGGCTGGCCGCGGCGGAGGCCCAGGCGGCCGGGGCACGGGCCACCGCCCTGCTGCTCGCCGCCCTGCCGCTCGGCGGTATCGGGCTCGGCTACGGCATCGGTGTCGACCCGGTGGCGGTGCTGCTGAACACCCCCGTCGGCGGTGCGTGTGCGGTCGTCGCCATCGCGCTCCAGGTCGCGGGGCTCTTCTGGGCCGAGCGGCTCGGCGCGACGCCCGGACGGGTGAGCTGATGCCCCGGGTGGCGCTGGCCGTGGGCTTCGCGGTTGCGGCGGCCCTGGTCGCCGCGACGTTCGTGGCGGGCCGACGGCCTCTGCGCCGGCTGCGCGCGCTGCGCAGGGCGCCGGTCGGCGTGCACCCGGCTGCCTCGCCCCGTCGACGGTGCGGTTCCGGTGACGACACGACCGACGACGTCCGTCGTCGTCGGCGGCCGGACGCGATCCGCGTCGCCGCGGGCCTGGGCGGCGTGGCCGTGGCCGTCGTCGTCGGCGGCTGGCCCGGGGTGGTGGCGGCCCTGCCGACGACGCTGCTGCTCGACCGGCTGCTCCGTCGGATCGAGCCCCCGGCCGTGCGGAACCGGCGGTTGCGGGAGGCGGCCGATCTTCCGCTCGCCGCCGACCTCCTGGCGGCGGCGATGCGGGCGGGAGCACCCGTGGACAGGTCCATCCTGGCCGTGGCGGGAGCGCTGGACGGGCCGCTCGCCGACCGGCTCGCCCAGGTCGGCCGCTTGCTGCGGCTCGGCGGCGGACCCGAGGAGGCGTGGGCACCGCTCGCGGCGGTGCCGGGAGCCGAGCGGCTGATCGCCGCCGTGCTGCGCAGCGCGAACAGCGGAGCCGCGCTGGCCGGCGCGCTGACCCGACTCGCCGACGACCTGCGTGCCGACCGGTCCACGACCGCGGAGGCGGCCGCCCGCCGAGCTGGCGTGCTGATCGTCCTGCCGCTGGGGCTCTGCTTCCTGCCGGCCTTCATTCTCGCCGGCCTCGTGCCGGTGATCGTCGCCGTCCTGGGCGACGTGCTCTGACCACCCACGAGGAAAGGACAAGGACGTGCGCAAACTGCTCGCCCGCCTGCGCGGCGACGCCGGAATGAACACCGCCGAGTACGCCGTCGGCACCCTGGCGGCGGTCGCCTTCGCCGGGATCCTGCTGAAGGTGCTGACCTCGGGCAACGTGCAGTCCGCGTTGACCGCCGTCATCGACCGGGCACTCAAGTGAACCGGCGCCGGTCGGCCGGCCGTGACCGGGGTTCCTTCACCGCCGAACTGGCGGCCGGCCTGCCGGCGCTCCTGCTGCTCCTGCTCGCCGGGTTGTCGGCGGTCAACGCCGTCGGCACGAGGGCGGGCTGCCTGCACGCGGCCCGGGAGGCGGCGCTGGCCGCCTCCCGGGGCGCCGACGGGGTGGCCGCTGCCAGCCGTGCGGCCCCGCCGGGAGCGGAGGTGACCGTCACCGTCGACGGCCAGCGGGTCGTCGCCACCGTCCGGGCGCCCGTACGCGCGCTCGGCTCCCGGCTGCCCCGGATCTCCGTGACCGCGGCGGCGGTCGCGGCCGTGGAGCCCGGCGTCGTGGGGCCCGGGATCGCGGAGCCCGCGCCCCCGGCCACCGAGCCCGCGGAGGATGACGGAGCCGGTGCGGCGTCCGGGGTGGCAGGACCGTGACGGGGCGGAGCGGAGGTGCCGACCGGCGGGGCGGCGGCACGGTGGAAGTGCACGCGAGCGCGGTGGGACACACGGGGGAGCGTGGTGGGGCCACCGTCTGCCTGCTCGCCGTGGGGCTGGCGTTCGTCATGGTCGGGTTGTTCGGTGCCGCCGTCGGCGCGGCCCGGACGGCCCGGCAGCAGGCCCGGGTGGCGGCGGACTTCGGCGCGCTGGCCGGTGCCGGCGAGGCCCTTTCGGGTGAGCCGGCGGCCTGCGGTCGGGCTGCCGAGATCACCGTGGCCAACGGCGGACGGCTGCTCGCCTGTCGGCTCGACGGCCTCGACGTCCTGGTGACCGCCGAGGTTGCCGTCACCCCGCTGCCCGGCCTGGCGAGGGTGGCGACGGCCAGTGCCCGCGCCGGCCCGGTCCGCGGCTGAGCGACCGGCGCACCGTCCCGGCGGCGGCCCGACGCCATCGCGGGCTCGTCGGCCGCTCCACCGGACCCGGCGAAGCCCCTCCGGTTCGTGGCGCCGCGCTGACCACGCCGGACGCGCTGACCACGTCGGACGCTACCGCGCGCCGCGCCGATCACTCCGGGCGTGTTCGCGTCGGAAGCGACCGCGCCGCGTCGGAAGCGACCGCGCCGCGCCGGGCGCGACCACGCCGCGCCGGGCGCGACCGGGCCGGGGCGACGGGAGTCGACACCCCGACCCGGGCGGGTCAGCGTCCCTGGAGGGCGTCGAGGGCGACGGCCATCGCGATCACGAGGCGGCGGTCGACCTGCGGGTGCTGGATCTGGACGACGTACCGGTCGCGCAGGCCCCACTGCTTGATGACGGAGAAGACCGGCTGACCGCCGGCGACGAAGTCGAAGTGGTAGGGCAGCCAGGACAGCGAGTCGACGAACCGGCGCAGCAGCGCCACCGGCATGCTGCGCTCCTGGCCGGTGATCTGCGGCAGGCCGGCCTGCTCGACGTGCCAGGTGGACCGCAGCAGGGACTGGGCGAAGTCCTTGCGGAACAGGCCGATCGGGTTGCCGGCGTGGTCGGTCACGTCGTACGTGGCGCCGATGTCGAGGCGCTGGCGGGCCTTGAATCCGAGCAGGGGCTGCTGCTTCGAGTCGTCGGTGTAGATCGTCACCTGCTCCTTGAAGGCGAGCCGCTTCTGCTGGGCGAACCCCAGCAGCCCGCCTTCGGAGCCGTCCGGTGCGACGGCGCGGACCTCGTACTGGTTGACCATCATCCGGAGCCGCTGCCGGATGTGGAACTGCTGCTGGGCCTGCAGGTTGTCGAGTTGCATAAGTTCTCCTTCGAGGGGTCGCCGGAGTGTCGCACAGCTCCGACCGCTCCGCCGCCGACAGGTCACGCGGCCTTTCCGCAGGCCACGCGGCCCGGCCCACCAGGACCCGCCCGTTCGGGCCGACCCGGTGGAACGCTCCGACGCCGTTACCCCGCCCCGACAGTGTTACCCCGCCCCGGCATCGTTACCCCGCCCCGACGCCGGAACCGCCGTGGCCCGGCGGCCTGTCGCGATCCGACGGCCTGCCGCGATCCGGCGGCCTGCCGCGATCCGGCGACCTGCCGCGATCCGGCGACCCGTCGCGGCCCTGCTGTCCCCGCGCGGAACGGGTTCACCGGCCCCCGTCGACGGTCGCCTTGAGCGCCCACGCGTTGAGGACCTGGTGGATGCTGCGCAGCCGCTCGTTGATCTGCTCCAGGCGTTCGGCCTGCGCCAGGCTGGCGAGCGCGGTGCCCAGGGCGATCTGCTGGTCGGGGGTGAGTTTCTCCTGGTCGATCGTGTAGAGCAGGTCGACGGTCTCGGCGATGGTGTCGGCCACGACTCCTCCTTCGGCGGGAAGGACGGCTAGGTATCCGCGAGCACCGATGGAAGCGCTCCCAAGCCGTCACTTGCCCCGAGAGAAGGGGTTCTATGCCTGGTTTCCACCACCCGGGACGCGAGCGTCACCCGAGCCGGTCTCCGCCAGCCGGGACGGGGCGCCGCCCGACCCCCCGGGGTCGCCGGGGGTGACGTCGTCCGGAGCGGGGTCGCCGGGGGCGACGTCGTCCGGAGCGAGGCGTCCACCCGGGACCGGAGGGTCGCCCGGTGGGACGGCGCCACGAACCGCGCGACGACCCGGGATCGCGGCTCCGCCCGCAACCTCGCCGCCAGAAGCGCCCCCGGCGGGAACGGCGGACTGGCCGTCGGTCGGGACGCCGGCCGGGCCGTCGGTCGGCACGCCAGCCGGGCTGTCGGTCGGGACGCCGGCCGGGCCGTCGAGCGGGTCGCCGGCGGGGCGGGGCGCTGGTACGCCGTCGGGCAGGTTGGCGAGCACCACGTCCAGCACCCGGACCGCGTCCGGCTTGGAGAGCGGGTTGTTGCCGTTGCCGCACTTCGGGGACTGCACGCAGGACGGGCAGCCGGCCTCGCAGCCGCACTCCGCGATCGCGTCCCGGGTGGCCCGCAGCCAGGCCGCCGCCGTCCCGTACGCGCGCTCGGCGAAGCCCGCCCCGCCCGGGTGCCCGTCGTAGACGAAGACCGTCGGGGCCTCGGTGTCCGGGTGCACCGCCGTGGAGAGCCCGCCGATGTCCCAGCGGTCGCAGGTGGCGGTGAGCGGCAGCAGGCCGATCGCGGCGTGCTCGGCGGCGTGCAGCGCGCCCGGCACGTCGGCGGGCTCCACACCGGCGGCCGTCAGGGACTGCGGCGACAGGGTGAACCAGACCGCGACCGTACGCAGCTCCCGGGCCGGCAGGTCCAGCGGGCGGGTGTCGATGACCTCGCCGGTGGCGATCCGCCGCCGCTGGTACGACACCACCTGGCTGGTCACGTCGACCTCGCCGAGGAAGAGCCCGACGGGGCCGGCGTCCACGTACGAGCGGACCGACACCACCGACAGCGAGGTGACGTCGCGGGCGTGGGTGGACCAGTCCGGCTCCTCGGGGTGCACCAGCGCGCACCCGTCGGCCAGGTCGAGCGAGTCGACCACGTACGAGACGCCCTGGTGCAGGTAGACCGCGCCGGGGTGGAGCAGGAAGTGCGACGAGCCGCCGTCGACGGTGCCGAGCAGCCGCCCGGTCGCCGCCTCGACCACGCAGACCGGCGCGCCGCCCTCGCCGCGCAGGTCCACCTCGGGCCGCTCCCGGTGCCGCCAGTACCAGCCGGTCGGCCGCTGCCGCAGCGTCCCGGCCGCGACCAGTTGGTCCACCGCCTCCTTCGCCCCGTCGCCGAAGAGTGCCAGGTCGTCGGGGGTCAGCGGTGCCTCGGCCGCCGCGCAGGCGAGCTGTGGGGCCAGCACGTACGGGTTGGCCGGGTCGAGCACGGTCGCCTCCACCGGCCGCCCGAAGACCGCCTCGGGGTGGTGCACGAGATAGGTGTCGAGCGGGTCGTCCCGGGCGACCAGCACGGCGAGCGCCTCCTGCCCGGAGCGCCCCGCCCGGCCGGCCTGCTGCCACAGCGAGGCCCGGGTGCCCGGGTAGCCGCAGATCAGCACCGCGTCGAGGCCGACCAGGTCGACGCCCAGCTCCAGCGCGTTGGTCGAGGCCAGCCCGAGCAGGTCGCCGTGCAGCAGCGCGCGTTCCAGTTCGCGTCGCTCCTCGCGCAGGTAGCCGGCCCGGTAGGCGGCCACCCGGTCGCCGAGCCCGGGCACCGCCTCGTCGAGGGACCGGCGGGCGTTCGCCGCGACCACCTCGGCGCCGCGCCGGGAGCGCACGAAGGCGAGCGTGCGTACCCCCTCGGCGACCGTGTCGGCGAGCAGGTCGGCGGTCTCCCGCAGGGCCGAGCGGCGGACCTGGGTGAGGTCCGCCTGCTGGTCCGCAGCCGAGTCCGGCGGCAGCAGCGGCGGCTCCCAGAGCGCGAACGTCACCCCGCCGCGCGGCGAGGTGTCCTCGGTGACCGCGTCGACGGGCAGCCCGGTGAGCCGCCCAGCCGCCGTCGCCGGGTCGCCGGAGGTGGCCGAGGCCAGCACGAAGACGGGCGTGCTCCGGAACCGGGCGCACTGCCGCCGCAGCCGGCGCAGCACGTGCGCGACGTGCGAGCCGAAGACCCCCCGGTAGGTGTGGCACTCGTCGATCACCACGTACGTGAGCCGGCGCAGGAAGCCCGACCACTGGGCGTGCCCGGGCAGGATGCCGTGGTGCAGCATGTCCGGGTTGGTCAGCACGAACCGGGAGTGCCGCCGGATCCACTCCCGCTCGGCGCGCGGGGTGTCCCCGTCGTAGCAGGCGGGGCGTACCCCCTCCAGTTCCAGCGCGGCGACGGCGCGCAACTGGTCGGCGGCGAGCGCCTTCGTGGGCGCCAGGTAGAGCACGGTGGCCCGGGGGTCGGCGAGCAGGGTGGCCAGCGCGGGGAGCTGGTAGGCGAGGGACTTGCCGGACGCGGTGCCGGTGGCCACCACCACGTGCCGACCGTCGTACGCCAGGGTGGCCGCCTCCGCCTGGTGCCGCCAGGGCGCGACCACGCCGCGCCGGGCGAACGCCGCGCGCAGGTCCTCCGGTGCCCAGTCCGGCCACGGGACGGGCTCGCCGGCCCGTGCCGGCACCCGCTCGACGTGGGTGACCGGGTCGGTGCCGGTGCGGGCGCGCAGCCGGCCCAGCAGGTCGGCCGGCGCTCGCCCGGGCCCGGCCCCCACGGATACGGTGGCGTCGGACGACGGCTTCAGGTCGTCGCGCGGCGTCGGGTGCGCCGGGCCGGAGTTGTCGGACGACGGCTTCAGGTCGTCGCGCGGCGTCGAGTGCGCCGGGCCGGAGTTGTCGGACGACGGCTTCAGGTCGTCGCGCGGCGACCGACGCGCCGAGCTGAAGTCGTCGGAGGTCACGTCCTGCACTCTCGCACTGGTGTTCGGAGATGAAAAGCGGGGGGCCGGGGTAAGGGGAGGCCTCCGCCGGTGAGCAGAGCCGGTATCCGGCGGGGATGGTTAGATGCCCAGGAGAGTTTACGGCTCTTGCGAGGGAGGACCGATGGAGCTGTCGCTGGCGACCCGCACCGTGGGCGAGCACACGGTGCTCGAGGTCGGCGGTGAGGTGGACGTCTACACCGCGCCCCGGCTGCGGGAACGGCTCCTCGAGCTGATCGACGGCGGGGCCCGCCACGTCGTGGTCGACCTGGGCCGGGTGGACTTCCTCGACTCCACGGGGCTGGGCGTGCTGGTCGGCGCGCTCAAGCGGCTGCGCGCGGCCGGCGGTTCGTTCGCGCTGGTCTGCGACAAGGAGCCGCTGCTCAAGATCTTCCGGATCACCGCCCTCGACCAGGTCTTCCCGCTGCATCCCACGGTGGACGCGGCGATCGGCGCCGACCCGGCCGGCGCTGGCGTCTGATGGCCACGGTCAAGCTCTCCTTCTCGCCGGCCCCGGTGCACGTGCGCACCGCGCGCCTGGTCGGGGTGGCGGTCGCCCGGCGGGCGGGGGTCCGCGAGGAGTTGCTCGACGAGGTGCGGCTGGCGATCGGCGAGGCGTGCACCCGCGCGGTAGCCCTGCACCGCCAGTACGGCGTGCCCGAGCCCGTGCTCGTCGAGATGTCCGACACGGGGGCGTACGCGGTGCGGGTCGTCGACCGCGCGCCGATCGAGGCCGGCCTCGGCCTGGCCGCGCTGGACGCCGACCAGCTCGCCAACGAGTCGCTCGACGAGGACGACCTGACCACCGGCGTCGGCTTCGCGCTGCTGGCCGGCTTCGTCGAGGACCTCCAGGTCCGCCCGGTCGACGAGGGCGTCGGCACCGAGGTGCGGATGGTCTGGCCCGTCGGCCGTTGAGTTGATCTCCCGACGCCCTCGCTGAGGGCTTCCTGCGCCGTGAGGCCGCGTCCCGCTGGGGCGCGGCCTCTCTGCCATGGATGGACTCCTATATCAGATTTTTCCTCATAACACAGCGACGAAGATCATCGGCGTGCGGTGCCCCCTCGGTGTGACCTCCAACACTGTGGAGGGCTACAGTACGCGGGTTGTCAGCAAGTGATCCATCCCGCAGCCAGCGGGAACGGTTGTTCATCGCTGGTCCGCGCGGGGTGGGGTGGCGCGCGCTTGCGACTCCGCATCCAGGCGCCGGGTCGGTGCGTCTCCACCGGCCGGCGCGAGCGTTCGGTACAGGAGGACACAGATGTCCGACACCTTGGCCGCCGAGGGCGGCGGGATCTCCCTCACCGGGAACAACGTCACGTACGTCGTCATCGCCGCGGTCATCGCGTTGGTGGCGCTCGCCTTCGCGGGCGCGTTGACGAAGGCCGTGCTGGCCGCCGGCAAGGGCACCAACAAAATGCAGGAGATCTCCGGCGCGGTCCAGGAGGGCGCCTCGGCCTACCTGCTCCGGCAGTTCCGGACCCTGGCGATCTTCGTGGTCGTCGCCGTGGTGCTGCTCTTCCTGCTGCCGGTGCACGGCACCGACGGCAGCGAGATGGCGGTGAAGATCGGCCGGTCCGTCTTCTTCGTCGTCGGCGCGCTGTTCAGCGCGTTCATCGGCGGCGCCGGCATGTGGCTGGCCACCCGGGCGAACCTGCGGGTCGCCGCCGCCGCCCGGGAGCGCGAGGGCGGCCGGGAGGCCGCGATGAAGATCGCCTTCCGTACGGGCGGCGTGGTCGGCTTCCTCACCGTCGGCCTCGGCCTCTTCGGCGCCGCGCTGGTCGTGCTTTTCTACCGCGCCGACGCGCCGACCGTGCTGGAGGGCTTCGGCTTCGGCGCCGCGCTGCTCGCCATGTTCATGCGGGTCGGCGGCGGCATCTTCACCAAGGCCGCCGACGTCGGGGCCGACCTGGTCGGCAAGGTCGAGCAGGGCATCCCCGAGGACGACCCGCGCAACGCCGCCACCATCGCCGACAACGTGGGCGACAACGTCGGTGACTGCGCCGGCATGGCCGCCGACCTCTTCGAGTCGTACGCGGTCACCCTGGTCGCCGCGCTGATCCTGGGCCGCGCCGCCTTCGGCGAGCAGGGCCTGGTCTTCCCGCTGATCGTCTCGACCATCGGTGTGCTCATCGCGATCGTCGGCGTCTTCATCACCCGGCTGCGCGCCTCCGACCGCAACGGCCTGACCGCGATCAACCGGGCGTTCTACATCTCGGCGGTGCTCTCCGCGGTGCTGGTGGCGATCGCCACCTACGCGTACCTGCCGGCCACCTTCGCCGAGCTGGACGGCGGGCTGACCGACGTCAGCCAGAACCCGCGGACGGTCGCCATCGGCGCGGTCGTCATCGGCATCGTGCTGGCGGCGGCGATCCAGGCGCTGACCGGCTACTTCACCGAGACCAACCGGCGCCCGGTGCAGGACATCGGCAAGAGCTCGCAGACCGGCGCCGCCACCGTCATCCTGGCCGGCATCAGCGTCGGCCTGGAGTCGGCGGTCTACTCGGCGCTGCTGATCGGCGCCGGCGTGTTCGGCGCGTTCCTGCTCGGCGGCAGCTCCATCACGCTCTCGCTGTTCGCCGTGGCGCTGGCCGGTACCGGCCTGCTCACCACGGTCGGCGTGATCGTCGCGATGGACACCTTCGGCCCGATCTCCGACAACGCCCAGGGCGTGGCGGAGATGTCCGGCGACATCGACGAGCACGGCGCCCGGACGCTGACCGAGCTGGACGCGGTCGGCAACACCACCAAGGCGATCACCAAGGGCATCGCGATCGCCACGGCGGTGCTCGCCGCGACGGCGCTGTTCGGCTCGTACACCGACACGCTGCGCACCGCGTACGCCGACGCCGGGGTGGGCGACGTCGGTGCCGAGATCCTCAACTCGCTGAACGTGGCGAACCCGCGCAACCTGGTCGGTCTGATCATCGGCGCGGCGGTGGTGTTCCTCTTCTCCGGGCTGGCCATCAACGCGGTCTCCCGCTCGGCGGGCGCGGTCGTGATGGAGGTACGCCGGCAGTTCCGCGAGCTGCCCGGCATCATGGACGGCACCCAGCGCCCCGAGTACGGCAAGGTCGTCGACATCTGCACCCGGGACGCGCAGCGCGAGCTGATCACCCCCGGCCTGCTCGCCATCCTCGCCCCGATCGCGGTGGGCTTCGGCCTCGGGCCGGGCGCGCTGGCGGCGTACCTGGCCGGTGCGATCGGCGCCGGCACGCTGATGGCGGTCTTCCTGTCGAACTCCGGCGGCGCCTGGGACAACGCCAAGAAGCTCGTCGAGGACGGCGCGTACGGCGGCAAGGGCTCCGAGTCGCACGCCGCCACGGTCATCGGCGACACCGTCGGCGACCCGTTCAAGGACACCGCCGGCCCGGCGATCAACCCGCTGATCAAGGTGATGAACCTGGTCTCGCTGCTGATCGCGCCGGCCGTGGTGGCCTGGAGCGTGGGCGACGAGCGGAACACCGCCCTGCGGGTGGGGATCGCCGTGGTGGCGACGCTGATCATCGTCGCGGCGGTGGTGTTCAGCAAGCGCAAGGGCGTGGCGATGTCCGACTCCGACTCCGGCACGGGCGCGGGCAGCCCGGACCAGCGGCCGGAGACGGTCAACGCCTGATCCGTCCGCTGTCCCGGTCCCCGGTCGGCCCGCGCGGCCGGCCGGGGACCGCCGTACCAGCCGGCAAAGCTGTCCGGTGCCCGGACTCGACAGAGGCCGTACGCTGCAACGCATGCGCACGTGCCGGGCGACAGCCGCCGGAAAGCTCACGGTGGTCCTGGCCACGCTCGTACTCGTGCTGGCCGGTTGCGGCGGCGGCCCCAGCCCGCAGGCGTGGGCGGCGTCGGTCTGCTCCGCGCTCACCCCGTGGCGGGCCGAGATCAGCAAGCTGACCAGCAGCACCGACCAGCAGATGACCGCCCAGACCACCCCGGCGCAGGCGAAGGAGAACCTGGTGCGGCTCTTCGGCGGCGCGGAGCAGGCCAGCGAGACCGCCCGACGCAAGGTCGAGGAGGCCGGCATCCCGGAGACCGAGCACGGCGCGGAGGTCTCCGCGGGCTTCCGCGCCTCGCTGGCGAAGGTGCGCGACGCGTACGGCAGGGCCCGCGACACCATCGACGGGCTGGGCACCGGCCAGCCCACCGCCTTCTACGACGGCGTCCGGGCCGCCGTGGACACCCTGAACAAGGAGTACGACGCCAGCGCGCTCGACACCAGCCGACTCAACTCCGAGGAGTTGAGACGCGCCTTCGACGAGGTGCCGGAGTGTCGCTGAGCGGGACCGGTGACCCCTCGGGCAGCGAGGCGCTGCCCGTGCTCTTCCCGGCGCCCGCGGACCGGGTCGCGCCGGTCGCCCGCCGCCCCGCCCCGCCCCCGCCGGCCGACGCCGACGAATCCGCCCGGCAGCTGACCTTCTTCGGCGCGGAGGCGGCGGACCCGTCCGTCGCCGATCTCGCCGGGCTGCTGGCCGGCCCGGGGGAGGTGGTCCGGATGGGCGGCACGGCCCGGCTCTCGGTCGTGGTCGACGCCGCCTGGCGGGTGCACGTGCTCGTCGCCGAGCTGGCGCTGCGCGGGGTGGCGGCCACCTGGGAGGCGACCGCCGACGGGGGGCACGCGGTGCGCACCTCGTACGCCCGCACGCTGAAGCCGCTCGCGATGGCCTGGCTGCGCGGCACCGGCAAGCGACCGCCCGCCGGTCTGCACCTCAACGGCCGGCGGCTGCGGCTCTGGCTCGCCGCGGCGGGAGCCGCCGAGCCGTCCGGCTTCCTGCTCCGGCTCGGCCCCGCCGACGAGGAGTGCTGGGAGCCCATCGGCGGGGCGCTCGACGCGGTGGGCCTCTCCGGGGCGCTGCTCGGGCCGGGCGAGGGCGGGCCGGCGTACCGGATCACCGGCCGCCGGCGGCTCGCCCGCCTGGCCGAGCTGGTCGGCGACCCGCCGCCCGCCGCTCCCGCCGCGGACTGGCCGGCCCGCTCCTGACCGACCGTCGACGCCGCCTCGTCGGCGCCGGTCGCGCCTGTCCGATGCGGGACAGCAAGTGCGCAATTTCGCAGAAAACGGCCGGGTGGCGCCTCGGCCGAGGGTCCGCCATCGTCACAGTGTCCCGCCTGGCGGCACACGCACGGTGTACGGTGGCGCCGTCCGGCACGCCCCGCCGCCGGCGGAGAAAGAGGCCGCCCCGCCGGGACGGTTTGCCGCCCGCGAAACCCGAAACGTGGGCGGCGCGTTACGTTGGACATCCGGACCGCCGGGGGTCGGCGGGCGGAAGTGGGCCGAACCGGGCGCCGGTGGCTACGAGCAGGAGTGAGGTCGGGGAGAGACGTGCCGAGCAAAGCTGGAACCACCCGTCTGGTCATCGTCGAGTCACCGGCGAAGGCCAAGACGATCTCGGGCTATCTCGGCCCGGGGTACGTCGTGGAGGCCAGCTTCGGCCACGTCCGGGACCTCCCGCGCAACGCCGCCGACGTGCCGGCCAAGTACAAGGGCGAGCCGTGGGCCCGGCTCGGGGTGGACGTCGACAACGGCTTCCACGCCCTCTACGTGGTCTCCGCCGACCGCAAGCAGCAGATCAGCAAGCTGGTGAAGCTGGCCAAGGAGGTCGACGAGATCTTCCTGGCGACGGATGAGGACCGCGAGGGCGAGGCGATCGCCTGGCACCTGGTGGAGACGCTCAAGCCCAAGGTGCCGGTCAAGCGGATGGTCTTCCACGAGATCACCAAGCCGGCCATCCAGGCCGCGGTTGCCAACCCCCGCGAGATCGACCGGGACCTGGTCGACGCCCAGGAGGCCCGGCGCATCCTCGACCGCCTCTACGGCTACGAGGTCTCGCCCGTGCTGTGGAAGAAGGTCATGCCGAAGCTCTCGGCGGGCCGGGTGCAGTCCGTGGCGACCCGGATCGTGGTGGAGCGCGAGCGGCAGCGGATGGCCTTCCGCACGGCGGAATACTGGGACATCCTGGCCACGCTGGCCGTGGTCGACGCCGGCGAGGGGCCGCGCAACTTCAACGCCACCCTCGTCGCGCTGAACGGCGACCGGATCGCCACCGGCAAGGACTTCGAGCCGACCACCGGGCGGGTGAAGCCCGGCGCCGGCGTGGTGCACCTCGACTCCGGCGGCGCCCGGGGCCTCGCGGCCCGCCTGGAGGGGCGTCCGTTCACCGTCACCCGGGTGGAGGAGAAGCCCTACCGCCGCCGCCCGTACGCGCCGTTCATCACCTCCACGCTCCAGCAGGAGGCGGCCCGCAAGCTGAGGTTCTCGTCGCAGCAGACGATGCGCACCGCGCAGCGGCTCTACGAGAACGGCTACATCACCTACATGCGTACCGACTCGGTGAACCTGTCGGAGACCGCCATCGCGGCGGCCCGCCGGCAGATCGTCGAGCTGTACGGCGAGCGCAGCGTGCCGCCGGAGCCGCGCCGCTACACCGGCAAGGTGAAGAACGCGCAGGAGGCGCACGAGGCGATCCGCCCGGCGGGGGACAACTTCCGCACCCCGGGCGACGTGGCCAGGGAGCTCTCCGCCGAGGAGTTCAAGCTCTACGAGCTGATCTGGCGGCGCACCATCGCCTCGCAGATGACCGACGCCGTCGGCTCCAGCGTCTCGGTGCGCATCCGCGCCGTCTCCTCCGCCCAGGAGGAGGCCGACTTCGGCGCCACCGGCAAGACCATCACCGACCCGGGCTTCCTGCGGGCGTACGTCGAGTCCAGCGACGACGAGAACGCCGAGGCCGAGGACGCCGAGCGTCGCCTGCCCAACCTGGTCAAGGACCAGCCGCTCACCGCCGACGAGCTCGCCGCGCAGGGCCACCACACCCAGCCGCCGTCGCGCTACACCGAGGCGTCGCTGGTCAAGGCCCTCGAAGAGCTGGGCATCGGCCGCCCGTCGACGTACGCGTCGATCATGCAGACGATCCAGGACCGCGGGTACGTGATCAAGCGCGGCCAGGCGATGATCCCGACCTTCCTGGCGTTCGCGGTGATCGGCCTGCTGGAGCGGCACTACCCGCGCCTGATCGACTACGACTTCACCGCCAGCATGGAGAACGAGCTGGACGAGATCGCCGGCGGTGACCACGCCGCCGTCGACTTCCTCACCGCGTTCTACTTCGGCGGCGCCAACGGCGCCGGCGACCAGGACATCGCCCGCTCGGGCGGGCTGAAGAAGCTGGTCACCGAGAACATCAACGAGATCGACGCGCGCAGCGTCAACTCCATCCCGCTGTTCACCGACGACGAGGGCCGCGAGGTCGTCGTGCGGGTGGGCCGCTACGGGCCGTACCTCCAGCGGGCGGTGCCGGGCGAGCAGCAGGCGCCGGCCGCCGAGGGCGAGGAGGGCGGCGGCCAGGGCGACCGGGCGCCGATCCCCGAGGGGCTGGCGCCGGACGAGCTGACCCCCGAGAAGGTGCACGAGCTGTTCCTCGGCGGCGGGGGCGAGCGCAAGCTCGGCGACGACCCGGCCACCGGCGAGCCGATCCTGCTCAAGTCGGGCCGCTTCGGCCCGTACGTGTCCAGCGGCGAGCGCAAGTCGTCGCTGCTGCGCTCGCAGTCGCCGGACTCGCTGACCTTCGACGAGGCGCTGAAGCTGCTCAGCCTGCCCCGGCTGATCGGCCTGGCCCCGGACGGCGCCGAGGTCCTCGCGAACAACGGCCGCTACGGCCCGTACGTCAAGCGCGGCGACGAGTTCCGCTCGCTGGACTCTGAAGAGAAGATGTTCACCGTCACGCTGGACGAGGCGCTGGCCCTGCTGGCCGCTCCGAAGGCCCGCCAGCGCCGGGCCGCCGCGCCGCCCCTGCGGGAGATGGGCGTCGACCCGCTGACCGAGAAGCCGCTGGTCATCAAGGACGGCCGCTTCGGCCCGTACGTGACCGACGGCGAGACGAACGCGTCGCTGCGGCGCGGCCAGACCCCGGAGGCGTTGAGCATTGAGGAGGCCTCCGAGATGCTCGCCGAGAAGCGGGCGAAGGGGCCGGCGCCGAAGAAGACCGCCGCGAAGAAGGCGCCCGCCAAGAAGGCCACGGCGGCGAAGAAGACGGCCGCGGCGACCAAGTCGACGGCCGCGAAGAAGACCACGACGGCCAAGGCCACCACCGCCAGGAAGACCCCGGCGAAGAAGGCCGCCCCGAAGAAGGCCACCACCAGCACCGACTGAGCGACCCGTCGCTCGCCGGCAACTGCTGCCGCAAGAGATCTTGGTACGAGCGCGCCCCCACAGGGGCCGGTTCGTACCAAGATCCGGCGGGGCCGGACCGGCGGAGCCGGACGGGGGCGTCAGCCGAGGATTCGGGTCAGGTGGGGGTTGGTGAAGAGGTGGTGCGGGTCCAGGCGGGCGCGCAGCGCCTGGAAGTCCGCCCAGCGGGGGTAGGCCGCCGCGAGTGACCCCGCGTCGCGCCAGTGCAGCTTGCCCCAGTGGGGCCGGCCGCCGAGGCCCGCCGCGACCTGCTCGAAGGCCCGGAAGTACGGCTCGTACGGCATGCCGACGTACTGGTGGACCGCCACGTACGCCGACTCGCGCCCGTACCCGTGGGAGAGCCAGATGTCGTCGGCGGCGGTGAAGCGCACCTCGACCGGGAAGAGCACCTTGAACGGCAGCCCGTCGACGATCCGCCGCAGCGCGTCGAGCGCCTCGCGGAGGGCGTCGCGTGGCAGCGCGTACTCCATCTCCACGAAGCGGACCCGGCGCGGGGTGCAGAAGACCTGGTCGGAGCGGCCGGTGTAGCGGCGCTCGGTGAGCGCGCGGGCGGAGACGGCGCTGATCCCCGGGGCGAGCGTCGGCACGGCGCGGCCGAGCCGGCAGGCCCCGGCGAAGACGGTGTTGGACAGGAACTCGTCGTCCAGCCAGCCGCGCCACCGGGGCAGCGGCCGGTCGTCGGCGGGCACCCGGTCGTTCGTCTTGACCTGCACCCGGTCGGTGTACGGGAACCAGTAGAACTCGGCGTGGTCGTGCTCCCCGACCAGCGAGGGCAGCCGGCCGAGCACGGCTTCCAGCGGCGCAGGCCGCTCGTGGGCGAGGAGCACGAAGGCGTCCACGCAGCGCAGGGTCACCTCGACGAGCACCCCCAGCGCGCCCAGCGACACCCGGGCGGCGGCGAAGACGTCGGGGTGCTCGTCGGCGGAGCAGCGCAGCACCTCGCCGGCGCCGGTGACGAGGGTGAGCGCCTCGACGAACGTCGACAGGCAGCCGTATCCGGCGCCGGTGCCGTGGGTGCCGGTGGAGATCGCCCCGGCGATCGTCTGCGCGTCGATGTCGCCCAGGTTGGGCAGTGCCAGGCCGTGCGCGGCGAGCAGTTCGTTGAGCGCGCGCAGGGTGGTTCCGGCCGGTACGGTGACCAGTCGGCGATCGACGTCGACGCGTACCCCCGTGTGCAGGTCGGTCAGTTCCATCCGCCGTCCGTCGGTGACCGCGACGCCGGTGAAGGAGTGGCCGCTGCCCACCACCCTGATCCGGTCCCCGGTCGTCGCGGCGGCGCGGACGGCCTCGGTGACGTCGGCGAGGGAGGTGGGTCGCAGGATGGCGGTGGCGGTGGCGCGTTGGTTGCCGGCCCAGTTGGACCAGGCTGCCAGGGTGGGCGGTGCGGTACCGGCCATGCGCACTCCTCGACATGAATGTGAACTGACTTCATATCAGGAACGTTGTAGCAGGTAAATACCGCAATCGAGGTTTGCTCGTTGTACCGGTAGTCACGAACCCGTGACGTGCAGATATGTTCATCCGTCGAAGGGGGGTGGCGAGTGTCCACACCAGCCGCCACAGCCGGGCCGCTGCGCCGCGTACCGGTGCAGGGTCGAAGTGTCGCGCGGGTCCAGCGGATGCTGGACGCCTGCGCCGAACTCGTCGACGAGGTGGGGTACGAGGGACTGACCACGACCCTCCTCGCCGAGCGTGCCGAGGTGGCGATCGGTTCGGTCTACCAGTTCTTCCCGGACAAGCGGGCGATCGTGCAGGCGCTGACCCTGCGCACGATGGAGTCCTACCTCCAGCGGCTCGACGAGCGTTTCGCCTCCGACGACCTGACCCACTGGTGGGACGGGGTCGACGCGGGGATCGACGAGTACATCACGATGCACCGCACCGTTCCGGGCTTCCGTACCCTGCACTTCGGCGACGTGGTCGACCTGCACCTGCTCGACGAGCAGCGGGACAACAACGGGGTGATCGCGGACCAGTTGGCCCGCGTGCTCGCCGAGCGCTTCGGGCTGGACGTCCCCGACCTCCGGTTCCACCTGGAGATCGCGGTGGAGGCGGCCGACGCGCTGATCAAGTTGGCGTTCCGCCGGCAGCCCGAGGGCGACGACCGGGTGCTGGTCGAGGCGAAGGCACTGATCCGGGAGTACCTGCACCGCCAGGTCGACGCCCCGGCCGACGCCAACCAGCCCGGCTGACCCCGGCCGCGTCGGCAGCCGGCTCCGGCGGCGCCCCGGACGCGAACGGCCCGGGGAGCGCCGGGCGGCGGAACAAGGTGGTGGCGGCCCGGACGCGGTTGGCCCGGGGGGGCCGCCGGGCGGCGGAACGGGGTGGCGGCCCGCGGTGCGGGCCGCCGGGTCAGAGGAAGGCGTGGCCCTCGCCCCGGTAGGTGGGCACGGTGGCCACGACAGCGTCCCCCTCGACCAGGTGCAACTCGTTGACGTGCTCGCACAGTTCGCCGGCCTTCGCGTGCCGGAACCAGACCCGGTCGCCGACCCGTAGCGCGCCGGCCGCCGCGCCGGCCAGCGGGGTCTGCACCTCGCCGGCCCCCTCGGTGCCGATCAGCTTCAGTCCCTCCGGCAGCCACGGCCGGGGCAGCCGGCTGTCCTCGGCCGGGCCGGAGGCGATCCAGCCGCCGCCGAGCACGGTGGCCAGGTCGGGCCCCGGGCGGCGGACCACCGCGCAGGCGAAGGCCGCCGCCGGGGTGGGGCGCCAGGCGCGGTACGCCTCGAACAGCGTCGGCCCGTACAGGCCCGATCCCGCGGTGACCTCGGTGACCGCGGGGTCGGCGCTGGTCGCGGCCACGCTGCCGGTGCCGCCGCCGTTGACGAACTCCAGGTCGGCGTGTTCGCGTACGGCGGCCACCGCCGCGCCCCGGCGGGCCAGCAATTCGCGGTACGACCCGCGCTGGGCCAGCCGGATCGCGGAGCCGAGCAGCGCCCGCCCGGGCGGCGCGTCGCCGAGGCCGGCGATCTGCGCCTCGTACGCCATCAGCCCGACCAGCCGGAAGCCCCCGCGGGCCGCGACGGTGGCGGCGAGCGCGCCGGCCGCCCGGGCGCTGTGCACCGGCGAACGACGCACCCCGACGTGCACCCGCCCGCCCAGCGGTCGCCAGGAGGCGTCCAGGTCGAGGCAGACCCGCAGCTCGGGGCGGCGCCCGGGCGGACACACGGCGTCGATCAGGTCGAGCTGGTCGGTGCCGTCGACCATCAGCGTGACGGCCCTGGCGAGCGCCGGGTCGGCGGCGAGCGCGGCGAGCGCCCCCCGGTCGGCCGTGGGGTACGCCACCAGCGCGTCGTCGGTCACGCCGGCGTGGACCAGCCAGCTCGCCTCGGGCAGGGTGAAGGCCATTACGCCCCGCCAGCCGGGTCGCGCCAGCGCCCGGCCGATCAGGTCCCGGGCACGGACCGACTTGCTGGCGATCCGCAGCGGCTTGCCGGCGGCCCGGTCGGCCAGCGCGGCGGCGTTGCCGTCGAAGGCCGCGAGGTCGACGACGGCGTACGGCGGGTCGAGGTGCGCGGTCGCCCGGTCGAGGCGCTCACGAAGTTCGTCGCTTTCGATGGCCACGTGTGCACGCTAACTGTCTGGGGGACAATGCGAAATACCCTCGCGTCTGTCCGGGCTGCGGTCGGTGGTCGCGGCGGCCTAGGCTCGGCGAACAGGAGAATGTCGCGGCGGGGCAGGTCCCCGCCGGGTCTAGAGTGTTCCACCGGGACTGCCCAGCGATGGGCCGGCACGTGGAGGTACGGCCATCGAAAGCCAGTTCAACGGCGAGTCGCCCGGCGTGTCGCCGTCCTCGAACCCGCCCGGCGCCGCTGAGAAGCCCGGGGCCGACCCGTCCGGCTACGCGGGCATCCGCTCGGTGCTGCGGATCACCCCGTTCCGCCGGCTCTGGATCGTGCTCGGCGCGGCCTCCTTCGGCGACTGGTTCGGCCTGCTCGCCACCAGTGTCTTCGCCGCCTCCCAGGTCGAGGGGAGCACCGCCAAGGGCGCGGCCTTCGGTGGCGTCATCGCCATCCGGCTGCTGCCGGCGCTGGTGCTCGGCCCGATCGCCGGCGTGCTGGCCGACCGCTTCGACCGGCGCTGGACGATGGTCATCTGCGACGTGCTGCGGTTCGTGCTCTTCGCCTCGATTCCGCTGGCCGCGCTGCTCGGCGCCCCCGGCGGGGCGGTGGTCGCCTGGGCGGCGGTCGCCACCTTCCTGATCGAGTCGCTCACGCTGCTCTGGATTCCGGCCAAGGAGGCCGCGGTCCCCAACCTGATCCCGCGCGCCCGGCTGGAGGCCGCCAACCAGCTCACGCTGATCACCACGTACGGCCTCACGCCGGTCCTCGCCGCGCTGATCCTCGCCGCGCTCGACGGCGCCGTGCGGGCGGCCACCGGGGGCGCGACGCCGGACTGGGCCGAGCCGGCCCAGCTGGCGCTCTGGTTCAACGCGTTCTCCCGGCTGGCGACCGCGCTGGTGGTGGCGTACGGCATCAAGGAGATCAGCCAGGGGCAGGCCGACGAGCGGGACCGCACCGAGCAGAGCATGCTGCGCCAGTTCAAGGAGGGCTGGCGCTACATCGGCCAGACCCCGCTGGTCCGCGGCCTGGTGCTCGGCATCTTCGGCGCGTTCGCCGGCGGCGGCATCGTGATCGGCACCGCCAAGTTCTTCGCCACCTCGCTCGGCGCCGGCGACGCCGCCTTCTACCTGCTCTTCGGCGCCATCTTCATCGGCCTCGCGCTCGGCATCGGGCTGGGCCCGATGATCGTCAAGGACATGTCCCGGCGGCGCTGGTTCGGCATGAGCATCGTGCTGGCCAGCGCCTCGGTGATGGCCCTGGCCTTCGCCATCCACCTCTCCATGGCGATGGTCGGCGCGATCCTGGTCGGCGCGGGCGCCGGGATGGCCTTCCTCTCCGGCACCACCCTGCTCGGCGGGGAGATCGCCGACGAGGTGCGCGGCCGGGTCTTCGCGGTGGTGCAGATCGGCACCCGGCTGGTGCTGATCCTGGCGATCGGCCTCAGCAGCCTGCTCGCCGGCGTCGGCGGCTCGCGCCGGCTGGAGCTGGCCGACCTGGGCGTGTCGATCTCGTCCACCCGACTGCTGCTGCTCGCCGCCGGCGCCGCCGGCATCTTCGCCGGGATCAGCGCGTTCGGGCAGATGGACGACAAGAAGGGCGTCCCCGTCCTGGCCGACCTCTGGGGCTCGATCCGGGGTCGCCCGCTGATGCCGGCCGAACCGTTCGTCTCCGCCGGCCTCTTCGTGGTCTTCGAGGGCGGCGAGGGCGCCGGCAAGTCCACCCAGCTCGCCGCGCTCGCCGAGCGGCTGCGCGGGCAGGGGCGCGACGTCGTGGTGACCCGTGAGCCGGGGGCCACCGCCGTCGGCAAGCGGATCCGGTCGCTGCTGCTCGGCGCGCCGGGCTCCGACGTGCCGTCGCCGCGCGCCGAGGCGCTGCTCTACGCCGCCGACCGGGCGCACCACGTGGCCACCGTCGTCCGGCCGGCGCTCGTCCGGGGCGCGGTGGTGATCAGCGACCGCTACGTCGACTCGTCCCTGGCGTACCAGGGGGCGGGGCGGACGCTCCCCGTCGACGAGGTTTCCTGGCTCTCGTCCTGGGCCACCGGCGGGCTCAAGCCCGACCTGGTGGTGCTGCTGGACGTCGACCCGCGTACCGGCCTGGCCCGGGTGGCGGCCCGCGCCGAGGCGGCCGACCACGTGGAGGCCGAGTCCGTCGCCTTCCACGAGCGGGTCCGGTACGCCTTCCTCGACCTCGCCGCCGCCGACCCGAAGCGCTACCTGGTGCTCGACGCGTCCCGCCCGGTCGAGGAGATCACCGGGCAGGTGGTTCGGCGGATCGAGGAGATGCTCGGCGCCCCCGGCGGCATCGTGCACCCGCGCCCCGCGCACGGGCCGGACACCTCGGTGCAGCCGGAGTTATCCGAATCGGAGCTGGTACCGATGGAGCACCGGACCTGATGCCCGACGTCTTCGCCGACCTGGTCGGGCAGGACGAGGCGGTCGACACGCTGCGCCGCGCCGCCGCCGCGGCGTCCGCCGTGCTGCGCGCCGCCGCCGTCGGGCCCACGAGCGCCGCCGGGGACGAGCTCGACGCGCTCGCCGAGGGGTCCGACGGCGCGCAGCCGACAGCCGTCGTCGACGCGGGTGCGGGGATGACGCACGCCTGGATCTTCACCGGACCGCCCGGGTCGGGCCGGTCGGTGGCGGCGCGGGCCTTCGCCGCCGCCCTCCAGTGCGTGCACGGCACCGGCTGCGGCGAGTGCCCCGGCTGCCACACCACGATGACCGGCACCCACGCCGACGTCCGGATGGTGGTGCCGGAGGGGCTCTCCATCGGCGTCAACGAGATGCGGGCGCTGGTGCTGCGCGCCGCCAGCACCCCGTCGGGCGGGCGCTGGCAGGTGGTGGTGATCGAGGACGCGGACCGGCTCACCGAGGCGGCCGGCAACGCGCTGCTCAAGGCCATCGAGGAGCCGCCGCCACGCACGGTCTTCCTGCTCTGCGCCCCGTCCACCCACCCGGACGATATCTCGGTGACCATCCGGTCGCGCTGCCGGGTCGTACCGCTGGGGCAGCCCGCGCCGGAGGCGGTGGCCGAGGTGCTGGTCCGCCGCGACGGCGTCGCGCCCGACGTGGCGCGGTGGGCGGCGGCGGCCGCGCAGGGACACGTGGGACGGGCCCGCCGGCTGGCCCGCGACCCGGAGGCCCGCAAGCGCCGGGAGGCCGTGCTCGCGGTGCCGCGCCGGCTGACCGGCGTGGGTGCCGCGTTCGACGCGGCGTCGGCGCTGATCGAGGCGGCCGAGGCGGAGGCCGAGGCGTCCGTCGCGGAGGCCGACGCGGCCGAGCGGGCGGCGCTGGAGACCGCGCTCGGCGCCGGCGGCACCGGGCGGGGGGCGGCCGGCGCGATGCGGGGCGCCGCCGGACAGCTGAAGGACCTGGAGAAGCGGCAGAAGTCCCGGGCCACCCGGGCGCAGCGGGACGCGCTGGACCGGGCGCTGGTGGACCTGGCCGGCTTCTACCGGGACGCGCTCACCATGGCGCTGCGCGCCCCCGTGGCGCCGGTGCACACCGACACCGCCGCGCTGGCCGGGGCGGGCGCGCAGAAGTGGGACGCCGAGGGGTCGCTGCGCCGCCTGGAGGCGGTGCTGGAGTGCCGGGCGGCGATCGAGGCGAACGTCAAGCCCCGGATCGCCGTCGAGGCGATGATGCTCTCGCTCTGGAAGGGCTGAGCCCTCCCGGACCTCCCGCCGAGGGGCGGCCGAGCCGGCCTCCGGCGGTCGACCCGCCCCCGGAGGTCCCGCCGGCCGGACCGGCCGTCCACAGGCATCGACAGGCGCGATTGCTGTGCGGTACGGTCCGGTGTGCCGTGGTGACGGTGGCGGCACGCACAGTGATGGCCTGGTCCGGGAGGAGTCCGCCGATGCCGCGGGGGGAGATCGACGAGGCCTGGATCGAGGAGGCGGTGCGGCGCTACCGCCGGATCGAGTCCCTGCAGGCCGAGTTCGACCAGGCGGTGTCGACCGTCGAGGTCACCGTCCGATCGCCCGACGGGCTGGTCGAGGTCGTGGTCACCGCCGGCGGGCGGATCACCGACGTGCGGTTCCTCGGCCCGCTGCACACCCGCAACCCCCGCGACGTCGCCGGCTCGGTGCAGGCGGCGGTCACCGCGGCGGCCGACGCCGCCCAGTGGGCCCGGGAGAAGCTGCACAACGAGACCTTCGCCGCCTACCGGCCGCTGGCGGGGGCTTGAGATGGAGAGCCTGCGCGCCCTCGCCGCCCGGCTCGACGAGGCGAGCGAGACCATGACCACCGTGTCCCGCACGGTCACCGCCGGCGATCCGGCGCAGGCCGCCTTCGGCGCCGACGCCCCGGGCCGGCCCGGGGAGATCGGGCGGGCCCTGCACCGGCAGTGGACCGCCGCCACCGGTGACCGGGCCCGGGAGGCGCACCTCGCCGCCCAGCGGCTGGCCGCCGCCGCGGCGGCCGTCAGGGCCGCCGCCGACCACTACGCCGACGTCGACCGCGCCGTGCGGCACCGGCTGACCGGGGAGGCGTGATGGACGCGCTGGACCGGCTCGCCGAGCCCGGCCTCGACCTGCTCCGCCGGGTGGACACACTGCTCGCCGCCGGGGCCCCCGAGGGCCACCGCGTGTGGCCGCTGCTGCGCCGGATGCAGGTGCTCCCCGGCGAGGCGGTGCGGAACTTCCTCGACCTGCACCCGGCACCGCTCGCCGCCGCCGGCCACACCGCGCGCCGCCTGATCCGGGGGTACGACGACGTCAGCGCCGCGCTGACCGACCCGCTGCTCTGGTCCGGCCCGGCCGCGTCGTCGTACGGGCAGGCCCGGGCGGCCCTGCTGCGCCACCTCGACGAGGGGCCGGAGAGCCTGGTCGGGCGGCTGGAGTCGACGGCCGGCTACGCCGACGCGCTCGCCGACTGGGTGGAGGGCAGCCGGCTCGCGCTGGCCCGGGCGCTGGCCGACGTCCTCCGCTGCGCCGAGGCGGTGACCGTGGTCGCCGCGACGTCGATGCCGTCCGGCGGGCCGGAGCAGCGCGGGGCGGCGGGGCCGGGCGGGACCGAGGCCGCCGAGATCGCCACGCGGGTGCTGGCGGTGCTCTGCGTCGCGTACGACGGGGCCGAGACCCTGCTGCGCGAGTGGGCGCCGAGCCTCGCCGAGTCCCGCTGGCGGGCGCCGGTGGCCGAACGCCCGCGCTACGACACCCCCACCCGCGTCGGCTGGTGACGCGCCGGTGCGGGCAGGCTCCTCGCGCGGCGCGCCGACCCGCCGGGGTCCGGCCGCGCGTCGGACCGTGCTGATTCGGCGGTCGCGGATGACTGCGCCCTGTAGTCGGGCGGCGACGGCCGGCCGGGCCGCCCCGGTCCGCGCGTCGTAGGGTGTGAGGCATGGGCATGCTCTGCGCGGTCAGCTTCCAGCGGTACGGGCGCCTCTACTACCTGGATCCGGGCGAGCTGCGTCCCCAGGTCGGCGACAAGGTGCTGGTGCCGACCGACGACGGGCCCGAGGTGGCCGAGTGCGTCTGGGCCGCGCAGTGGGTCACCGAGGAGACCGAGGGCTTCCCCCGCCTGGCCGGCCTGGCCGGCGAGGAGGACCTGCGCCGCGACGAGACGGTGCGCCGCCGCAAGGCCGAGGCCAAGGTCGCGGCGAAGCGGCTGATCCGGGAGCACGCCCTGCCGATGAAGGTGGTGGCGATCGACCACGTGCTGGGGGCCGCCGAGGGTGGCGGCGAGCGGAGCACCATCTACTTCACGGCCCCGCACCGGGTCGACTTCCGCGCGCTGGTCCGGGACCTCGGCGCCACCCTGCACTGCCGGGTGGAGCTGCGCCAGCTCTCCGCCCGGGACTCGGCGCGGGTGCAGGGCGGCATCGGCTCCTGCGGCCGGGACCTCTGCTGCGCCACCTTCCTCACCGACTTCGAGCCGGTCACCATCCGGATGGCGAAGGACCAGGACCTGCCGCTCAACCCGCTGCGCATCTCCGGCGCGTGCGGCCGGCTGATGTGCTGCCTCAAGTACGAACATCCCCTGTACCAGCGGTTCCAGGAGTCCGCCCCGGCGATCGGCACCCGGGTGTCGACGCCGGAGGGCGACGGCCGGGTGGTCGGCCACAGCGTTCCCCGGGACTCCGTCACCGTGCGTCTCGACGCCGACGGCTCCCGCTGCTCCTGCTCCCGCGCCTCGGTCTGCGGCCCCCGCCAGGCCCACGACCAGCACTACACCTCCTGACCCGTCAGGTGAGGGTGGTGGGGGGCTCGGCCAGGCGGGGCCGCAGCGGCTGCTTCGGGACCAGCCAGGAGGACTCGGGGGACCGGTCGGGGTTGACCTGCCAGTCGCGGGCGACCCGGTCGACGGCGATCGGGTAGATCGTCAGGGTGCCGTCGGGGTCGATGCGCAGCCGCAGGAACGCCTTCGCGTCCTCGATGCCCTGGCCGGCGAAGAGCTCGTTGACGTTCACCCCGAACGCGCCGGCCACCAGCAGGTACGCGGCCACCAGCTGGCTCGCCACCAGCCCGCTCACCGGGCCGTAGAGCACCGCCGCGGCGACGGCCGGCAGCGGCCACGGCCAGTCGTAGAAGGGCAGGGCCAGCCAGGCCCAGGTGCCGGCGGCGGCCAGCCCGATCTGGGCCACGCCGTGGCCCACGCCGAGGATCCAGTGCCGGGCGTGCCGTTTGCCGCCGGAGCTGGGTGGCTTGGCGAAGAACGCCGCGGCGAGCATCGTGACGATCAGCATCGCCATCAGCGGCACGCTGAACAGCCGCTGGTCCGTCCCGCTCGGGTTGGTCGCGACGCCGGCCATCGCCAGCATCAGCAGTGTGTGCAGGGTGCCCAGCAGGGTGGTGAACCCCGGGTTGCGCAGCGGCAGGCGGGGGAAGATCCCCCAGGCGTACCGCCGGGAGCGGGCCTTCTCCGGGTAGCGGCCGGCCAGGTCGTACGGGTGGGAGGCGCTGGCCCGCCGGGCGAGGGTGTCGCGCGGCGGCACCTCGATGCGCTCCGGGAGCTTGTGCGTCGGGTAGAGGTACGCGCCGCCGCCCCCGCAGGTGATCAGCTGCCGGTCCGGGCCGGCGTACCGCGCGTAGTGGTGCAGGTCGCCGGAGATCAGCAGCCGTACCTGCGCCCCGGTCGGCGCGACGATCGTGCGGACGAAGTAGTCGATCGAGTCGTACGCCGTGGGATGGTCGACGGCCTTGACCCACGTCGGCGCCGGCACGGCCAGGATCACCCGGCTCTCGGGGCCCAGCCGCTCGGCGACCCGGTCGAAGTAGGTCAGCTGCGGATCGTCCAGGTACGAGCCGGACTGGTCGTCGAGGCCGAGCAACCACCAGCCGGCGGGCAGCTCGACCGCGAAGTACGAGCGGGACTGGCCGGTGTCCCAGCCGCCGAAGTGCCGGTCCCGGGACCGGACGAAGAGCCGCAGGAAGGCGGTCAGGCCGTCGTACCAGTCGTGGTTGCCGGGTACCGCGAACAGCGTGGGCCGCTCGGGCGGGGTGACCGGCAGCGCGGCCTGGTAGGGCCCCTTGCACCGGTCCTCGTACGCCTCGAAGGCCGCCGACGGGTAGACCTGGTCGCCGCCCATCACGAGGGTCTGCGCGCGGGGCAGCCGGTGCCCGTCCACCTCCAGCTCCGGCTGGGCGATCAGGTAGGCGACCGAATAGGTGGCGTTGAAGCCGTCGCCCAGGTCGGCCACGTAGTCCAGCCAGAGGCCGCCGTCCGGCCCGACCTGCCGCGCGATGCCCGCGTCGAGGGAGTTCTGCAGTTCCCGCTTGTCCAGGTACGCCCCGAAGAGCATCGCCAACAGCGTACGGATGCCGGTGCTGACCAGCAGGAACGGCGCGAGCCACGGCACCGGCTTGCGCGGCGTGAACCCCAGCTCCCGGGGGTCGATGCCGCGCGGTCGACGCGCCGCCCGCCCGCCGGCCGCCTCGCTCGCGTGCGCGCTCTGCGCCGCGCCGTCCAGCGGATCCACGTCGGGGGCGCGATCGTCGTTCACCCGCCGCAGCGTAGTCCCGGCCCGCCGCTGTCGCTGTCCGGCGGACGACGGTTCGGGGTCGGAAGTCCGGTTCGGCGGGCGGGGTGGGGATCCCGTTCGGCCGCGGGGTGGGTCGTGCCGTACACTTGACGATCGTTGCCGCCTTAGCTCAGTCGGCTAGAGCGACGCACTCGTAATGCGTAGGTCGACGGTTCGATTCCGTCAGGCGGCTCGGTACAGAAGCCCAGGTCAACGACCTGGGCTTCGCCGTTTTCCGAGGTCGACCACACCAGCGCCGGCCGTGCCAGTCCGCAAATAGTCCGCATCCCGCGCAGCGACCGCCTCGTCCAGCCGATTGGCGACCGCGTCCAGGTCGTCACCGAACAGCCCCGCGTACACGTCCAGCGTCATCGACGCCGAGGCGTGCCCGAGCATCCGCTGCACCGCCTTGACGTTGGCGCCCGCCGCCACGGCGAGACTCGCTGCCGTGTGCCGCAGATCGTGAGGAGTGAGCCCGGCCAGCCCGACCGATGCCGCCGCCGGCCCGAAGACCCGCGTCCGGAAGTTGGTGTTGCGCAGCGGCCCGCCGTTCGGGGCGGTGAACACCAGCGCATCCCGCCTCTTGCCGGCGACGTGGGCGGCCAGCTCGTCGACGAGGAAGCGCGGGATCGGCACGGAACGGCGTTGGTGGTTCTTGGGCGTGCCCTCCACCAGCTCCCCGCCGACCTCCGCGAACGCCACCGCCACCGCCACCCGACGCCGCAGCAGATCCAGCCGCGATACCCGCAACGCCGACGCCTCACCCCACCGCAGTCCGGTATAGGCGAGGAACCGCACGAGCAGCCCGTACCGGCCGCACGCCTCCGCGAGCATCGCCACCTGGTCGTGGTCGAGGAACACCGGTTCCTCCCGCACCACCCGAGGAAGCCGTACGCCCTCTGCCGAATTTCGAGACATCCGGCCATCCCGCACGGCGTGCGCCAGGGCCAGGGATAGCACCCCTGACGCGCCCGGCACTTGCCCGAGCCCTTGCACCGCTGGCTGTCGACGTACGGCGTCAGAGTCACGTCGGAGAACTCCACCGCCGGCGGGTAACCCGGGATCTTCGACGCCGGCGGAACCGGCTGCACCGGAGCGGCGATCTTCACCTTCACTTCCTTCGAGCCGCCGAACTTCCCGGCCTCCGGGTCCAGGTCGAGGACCTTGACCACCCACAGGCGCTCGCCCGTGTCCTTGTCACGCGCCTGGTCGTCGCCCTGGCCGCGCTTGTCGAAGTCCGTCACCGGCTCCACACCCAGGCACAGCGCCCCGTGCGGAAAGACGTAATCGAACGGAACCGGAACCTTGATCGTGTTCGGGACAGCCATGCCCTTGCCTCCCAGTTGAGTCAGCCGGACTTCCCGGCCCTGACTTCCTGCGCCGGACTTCCGGCTGATGTCGATGATGCTCGCTGCCTCGCGCATCGTCAAGCAATTGCGAGCAATTGCTCTAGGCTAAGGCTGCCAGGTTCCGCACCCGCACCAGATCGCCCCGGTTTGCCTGATCGGCAGCCGGGGCGATTGCGTGAAGATGCTCGGCAGTGCAGCATCAAGGCATCTGCGTCACGGGGCGCAGCAATCGGAAGGGGCCTGAGCATGCGGAACCTGGAGTTCCTGTGGAAGGACGTCAACTCCGGCGGCGGCGGATGCCCGGCGCTGTACAAGACCGAGGGCGGCTACGTCGTGCAGGGCATCAAACTGGACGACGACACCCGCGCGCAGCTGCGCCAGCTGGCCGACGATGAAGACGGCGTGTTCGTTCCGGCCAACGTGCTCGACCGCCTGCGCGAGATCGGCTGACCATGGCAACCCCGCTTACCGATGACGAGTTCGCCGCGCAGCTCCGCACGTTCGCGCACACCGCGTTCCGGCTGGAGCTCCAGCCGGTGTACCTGGAGCCCAGCGAGCACGACACGGTGGCGAAATTCCTCGCTGGCGACCCGGAACCCCCGACGGAGGTTCCCGGGCTTGCTGCCTGGTTCAAGCAGATCACCGAGCTGACGCAGCAGGGCAAGCGGATCGAGCGCGTCCGGGTGCACGAGGATCCGCCGACCGACTATCAGCGTTGGGAACGCTGGATCGGCCGGTGGAACGTCGAGGCTGGCGAGACGATTCACTACCTCACGCGGGCAATGGCGCACGAAATCGGCTTGCTGCCCGCGGCCGGCAATGTCGACTGGTGGTTACTCGACTCCAGCCGACTGATAATGATGCGGTTCGACGAGGTAGGCCACCGGATCAGCAACGAACTGGTGACCGACCCGGCGACCGTGGTGCAGGCGTGCGCGTGGCGGGACCTGGCAGTCCACTACGCCGCTCCGACCAACGCGCGGAGCACAACCGCCTAGCACGAGGGAGTCATCCCGTGAACCCGATCGAAGAGTGGCTGACCCAGCCCGAAGGACTGGCCGACCGCCTGCGTGCCCTGCGCACGCAGGCCGGCCTGTCCGGTAAGCAGCTCGCCGAGGCGAACGATTGGGCGCCGTCGAAGGTCTCCCGACTGGAGAACGGCCGCCAGATGCCAGCCCCCGCCGACATCCACGCATGGGCACGCGCTTGCGGAGCCGACGACACTGCGGCCCAGGAACTACTACGGATGCTCGGCGAGGTCCAGGCCGTGCACCGCGACTGGCGCCGCCGGATGCGCCAGGGCCAAGCCGCCGTTCAGGACAGCTACAACCAGCTTGTCACCGAGTCACGCCTGATCCGACACTTCGAGACGGTCTACGTGCCCGGCCTGCTCCAGACCGCCGACTACGCGCGCCGCATCCTTACCGAGATGGTCGAGCTACACAACCTCGACATCACCGACGTGGACGCCGCCGTAGCCAGCCGGATGCAGCGTCAGCAACTCCTGTACGACACCAACAAGCAGTTTGAGTTCCTGATAGCCGAGCCCGTATTGCGGTGGCTCCTGTGCCCGCCTGACGTCATGCGCGGCCAGCTCGACCGCCTACAAACCGTCGTCGGGGTACCGAACATCCGCTTCGGCATCCTGCCCCTCGGCGTCCGGCTCGCCACCACGCCGCAGAACTCCTTCCAGATGTACGACGACGTAGCCATCGTGGAAACCTTCGTCGGCGAGACCACCCACCGCGACGACGAAGCCGCCGCCTACGCCAAGGCCAACGACCGACTCTGGAACGACGCCGTCACCGGAGAAGACGCGCGGAGACTCATCGTGCACGCAGCTCAGGACCTTCCTAGCTAGGCCATCGGTGATCAACGCGATGGCCGTCCTCATGCCCACGCCACGCCCAACGCCGAAGCCAAGTGACGTTGGGGTATTAGGCCCGGCTTCGATCAACTGGGACACAGTGGCCACGTCGGTCGTGGCCGCAGCCTTGACCGCCGTATTCGTGACTCTAGCTATTGAGTACTTTGCAAAGCCGCGCCTTGAAGCACGCAAAGAGCGAATCCTCCAATATCACAAGGCGCGTCGCGACGGCCGACGACATTTGCTAAAAATGCGCGAGGTTTCGATCCGCCTGAGTCACCACCAGCGCCTCCCAAATGCCAGGACAAGCAAAAGGGACGCCCATAGGGAGCTTTATGCGAGGTTCAACGCAGAACTCTTGGAGGCAATCAACGGCTTTGACCAAGCATTTACCGATGTCGCCCCCGACGTTCCCACCCGTCTCTACGCGGCCACCACGGGCTATCTCGGGCTAGTCCTAGGTGTCGCCTCTTCCGATAGGCCTTGGGCATGGAAAGGCGCAGCTGTCGGCCTAGTAACGCTCCATATGATCGATGTTTGGGATACGTCGACCCGACGTCGCATTCGGTGGCGCCGCCGCATCGGAAAGCTCGAAGAAGTGATCGACTTGTACAGGCGGAAGCAAGAGTTCGAAGCGCTGGTTGACGAGATACTGCGAGAAAAACTGCCGAATTGACCTCTTAAGGATCAAGGCGGCCCGCAAGCGGGCCGCGCCGGCTCGGCCTCGGCCTGCTGGCGGCGCAAGCGCCGGCATCGGCCGGGCCGGCCGGCCACGCTGGCGGACTACAAGAGCTATTTGCCCTCCGGGCAGGGATCTTCGACAGAGATGGGGAAGGCCCGTCCGGACGGGGCGGTAGTCGGTGGTTGCGCGGGTCGCCATCCCCACCATGAGTCCCAGGCAGAGCCGAGCAGACCAGGGGCCAGGGTGCCAAGGTCGTTCGTCCGGTAGGGCGCTCCACCTTGTCACCCTGGCCCCTGGCCCGCTCCACGGTGTGTGGGACTCACGGCGGAGATGGCTCTGAGGCCCGCCGTGTGGAAGCAAGAGCGAGGGCGTGCTGTGGTGAGATTCGCGCCAAGATCAGGCCGTCTCCAGGCCGTCAGGCCGTCCCCAGGCCGTCAGCCGCCGACCAATCTTGACCAACAACGGCCATCGACGCCTGGACATAGAACCAGCTCAGAGCCTTGATCGCGGCTCTGAACTGGTGGGCGACGGACGAGTCGACCTGTACGCCGGATACTGGTCGCCCTCGGTACCTCGTAGCGTCGCTGTATGAGTGAAGTTTCGGCGGCGTGGGGGCTGCTGGCTGTAGTACTGGTGGGTGGGCTTGCCGCCGCCGGGGTGCTGTTGCGTCGTCGCAGGCATGCGGCTCAGCCGCAGGACCATGCGGAAGTGATGCGGGCAGCGCGGGTTGCTGCCCGCCAGATCGCGCGGGACCGGCGTCGAACCCAACGCGGCACGCTCCGTGGCAAGGGCGGCGGAGGCGACACCAGTCTTTCGCACGACGCCGCCGCACACGGTAGCGACGGCGGGACACCGAGCGGCATCTGACGCCGAGGGCCAGTGATCCGGCGGGCCATCCACGGGCCATAAGCCGGGGTGGACCCAGGCCAACCGAGGTCACCAGGGGCCATGTCGACCTGGTGAACGCCGTACAACGGCCGGATCTTGTGCGATTCCCAAGCTGACGCTGCGCCCGGCGAGCGGTCCGCATCTAGTCCGCAAGAGGTCGACGGGCAGTGGGGAGTGGTGAGAGATGCCGAGAGGCGTTTTCGCTGCTAAGGGGCGTCTCGTAACTGGGTG
>NZ_JBFABA010000057.1:0-36016 GCF_040640115.1 Micromonospora sp. NPDC023644
GGCAAGGTCGACCGGGCCGCCCTCTGGGACAACGCGGTGCCCGCACACCGGGCGTACGTCGCCCCGGCGACCGAGCTGGAGGCCCAGCTGGCCGGCATCTGGGGCCAGGTGCTCAACCTGGAGCGGGTCAGCACCCAGGACAGCTTCTTCGACCTCGGCGGCGACTCGCTGCGCGCGGTCGCCCTGGTCGGCGCGCTGCGGGCGGCCGGCTTCGGGGTGGCCGTCCGGGACGTCTTCCTGCACCGCACGGTCGCCGCCCTGGCCGGGCACCTCGGCGCCAAGGACGCCGCACCGGCGGCGCCGGCCTTCCAGGCCGTCGCGCCCTTCGCCCTGCTGACGGCCGCCGACCGGGCCGCCCTGCCCGCCGGGCTCGTGGACGCGTACCCGGCCGTGCAGGCGCAGGTCGGCATGGCCGTGGAGATCCAGAAGGACCCCGGCAAGTCGCTGTACCACATCGTCCGCTGCTTCCGCGTGCACAGTGGACGGCCGTTCTCGGCCGACGCGCTGCGGGCCGCCGTGCGGGACGTGGTCGGCAGGCACGAGACGCTGCGCACCTCGTTCGACCTCACCAGCTTCTCCGTGCCGATGCAGCTCGTGCACGCCGAGGCGCCGGTCGACGTGCGGGTCACGGAGCTGACCGGCGGGGACGTCGAGGCCCGGCTGCGGGCGTACGTCGACGCGGAGCGGGCGCGTCCCTTCGAGCTGGACCAGCCGGCGCCGCTGCTGCGGGTCGCCGCGCACCGCACCGACGAGCGGGGCTGGTGGCTCACCGTCGCCGTCAGCCACCTGGTCACCGGCGGCTGGGACCTGAACACCCTGCTGGTCGAGCTGATCGGCTGCTACGAGCGGCGCAGCGCCGGCATGGTGCCCGAGTCGCCGGAGCCGACCGCCGTCCGGTACGCCGACTTCGTCGCCGCCGAGCTGACGGCGCTGAAGGCCGGCGAGGACGAGGCGTACTGGCGGGGCGTCGTCGACGGGTACGCCGGCTTCACCCCGCCGGACGGTTGGGGCCGCACCGACGGTCCCCGGGAGAGCCTGCGCACCCGGGTCAGCTACCAGGACCTGGAGCCGAAGCTGCGCGCGCTCGCGTCGACCCTCGACGTGTCGCCCAAGTCGGTGCTGCACGCCGCGCACCTGAAGGTGATGAGCCAGCTCACCGACCAGGGCCGGTTCTACACCGGGCTGGTGTGCGACGCGCGGCCGGAGGTGCGGGGCGCGGAGCGGGTGCACGGGATGTACATCAACGTGCTGCCGTTCGCGTACGCGCGTGGTGCGGGCACGTGGCGGGAGCTGGTGCGGTCGGTGTTCGACCGCGAGGTGGAGCTGTGGCCGCACCGGCGGTACCCGTTGCCGGCGGTGCAGCGGATGGCCGGTGCCGGGTCCCGCCCGATCGACGTCGTCTTCGACTACACCGAGTTCCGCCGCGCCGGGGCCGTCGCCGACGAGTCCGTCGACTTCGAGGCCATCGCCGGGGAGGGCGGCACCGAGTTCGCCCTCCAGGTGACCGCCGCCGGCGGCTTCCTCGACCTGGTCGGCGACAGCCACGTCTTCGGTCCCGCCGCGCTGGCCCGGGTGGGGGCGATGTTCCGCCAGGTGCTGACGGCGATGGTCGCCGACCCCGAGGGCGACGCGGTCGCCGTCCGCCTGCCGTCGTCCGAGCGCGACGAGATCGAGGGCTGGTCGTCCGGCGGCACCGTCGAGGTCGGCGGGTACGCCCCGGCGGCGTTCGAGGCGCAGGCGGCGCGGCGGCCGGACGCCGTGGCCCTCACCTGCGACGGCACGCGGGTCAGCTACCGGGACCTCAACGCCCGGGCGAACCGGCTGGCGCACCACCTGCGTGAGCTGGGGGTGGAGCCGGAGGCCCTGGTCGGGGTGTGTGCGCACCGGTCGGTCGAGCAGGTCGTGGCGATGCTGGCGGTGCACAAGGCCGGCGGGGTGTACCTGCCGTTGGATCCGTCGTACCCGGCGGAGCGGTTGGCGTTCATGCTCAGCGACGCGGCGGCCCCGGTGCTGCTCACCACCGCCGAGCTGCGCGGCCAGCTCCCGGCGGCCGAGGCGGTCACCGTGCTGCTGGACGGCCCGGACGCCTGGGCCGGCCAGCCGGCCACCGACCCCGCGCCGCTCACCCACGCCGACAGCGGCTGCTACGTCATCTACACCTCCGGCTCGACCGGCCAGCCCAAGGGCGTCCTCGTGCCGCACCGGGCGATGGTCAACCGCTCCGCGTACGCCGGCCGGCGGATCAACCGCCTCGACGAGGGGGCGGTGCTGCTCCAGAAGACCGAGATCGGCTTCGACGTCTCCCCGGCCGAGGTCTACGCGGCCCTGTCGGCGGGCGCCCGGATCGTGGTGGCCCGCCCCGGCGGGCACCGCGACCCGGCGTACCTGCGGGAGCTGATCGTCCGCGAGGGCGTCACCGCCGTCGAGCTGGTGCCGAGCATGCTGTCGGCGCTGCTGGCCGAAGGGCTGGCGGGGTGCCGGTCGCTGCGGTCGGTGGCGGTGGGCGGCGAGGAGATCGCGGTCGACGTGGCGCGGGCGTTCCTGGCCGCGCTGCCGGGCTGCGAGCTGCACAACACGTACGGCCCAGCCGAGACCACCGTCGACGTCACCAGCTGGCTCTGCACCGCCGAGGCCCTGCGCGGGCTGACCCGGGTGCCGCTCGGCACCCCGTTCACCAACCTCACCGTCCGGGTGCTCGACGAGCACCTGCAACCGGTGCCGGTCGGGGTGCGCGGCGAGCTGTGCGTCGGCGGGCTCGGGCTGGCCCGGGGCTACCTCGGGGCGCCCGGTGCGACCGCGCAGCGGTTCGTGCCGGACCCGTACGGCCCGCCCGGGTCGCGGCTCTACCGCACCGGGGACGCGGCGGCGTGGCGGCCCGACGGGACCGTCGACTTCCTGGGCCGCATCGACTCGCAGGTCAAGCTGCACGGCGTACGCATCGAGCTGGGGGAGATCGAGACGGCCCTGCGGGCCTGCCCCGGGGTGACCGACGCGGTCGCCGCGGTCCGCGAGCAGGACGGCCGGCGCACCCTCGTCGGCTACCTCGTCACCGACGGCACAGCCGCCCCCACCCCGGGCGAGCTGCGGGAACGGCTGCTGGCCGAGCTGCCGGAGGCGATGGTGCCGGCCGCCTACGTCACGGTCGACGCCGTCCCCGTGGACCCGCACGGCAAGGTCGACCGGCGGCAACTGCCGGCGCCGGACGCGCGGTCCTACGCCCGGGGCCGCTACGAGCGGCCCAACGGCCCGGTGGAGTCGGCGATGGCCGGCGTCTGGTCGTGGGTGCTCGACCTCGACCGGGTCAGCGTCACCGAGAGCTTCTTCGACCTGGGCGGCGACTCGATGACGGCGGTGACCCTGGTCGGGTCGCTTCGCGCCGCCGGCCACGACGTCACGGTGCGGGACATCTTCGCGCACCGCACGATCCGCCGCCTGGTCACCGCCCTCGCCGAGGCCGACACCGCCAAGGAGGGGGCCTTTCGCCCCGTCGAGCCGTACGCGCTGATCAACGCCGCCGACCGGGCCAGGCTGCCCGGCGGGCTGGTCGACGCGTACCCGGCGACGCAGGCCCAGGTCGGCATGGCCGTGGAGATCCAGAAGGATCCCGGCAGGTCGCTGTACCACGTCGTGCAGTCGGTCCGGGTCGACGACGGCCGGCCGTTCGCGGCCGACGCGCTCCAGGCGACGGTCGACGCGCTGGTCTCCCGGCACGAGACGCTGCGCACCTCGGTCGACCTGACCGGCTACTCGGTGCCGATGCAGCTGGTGCGCGCGAGCACCGCCGTGCCGGTCGCCGTGCACCCGGCCGCCGCTCACTCCGAGCACCTGGCCGCCGAGCGGCGTACCCCCTTCGACCTGGAGTCGGACGCGCCGCTGCTGCGCGTCGCCGCGCACGCCGACGGCGCCGGGGCCTGGTGGCTGACCCTCGCGGTGAGCCACCTGGTCACCGGTGGCTGGGACCTCAACGCCCTGCTCGCCGAGCTGCTCGGCGAGTACGGGCGACGCAGCCGGGGCGAGGCGCCGACGCCGGTCGAACCCCCCGCCGTCCGGTACGCCGACCACGTCGCCGGCGAACTGGAGGCGCTGCGCTCGCCGGAGACCGTCGCGCACTGGCGGGCGGTGGTGACCGGCCGGCCGAAGCTCACCCTCCCGGACGCCTTCGGCGACCGCTCCGGCGCGGCAGCTGTCTGCCGGTACACCGTGGACGTCAACGACCTGGACGCGGCGGTCCGCCGCCTCGCCAGCGACACCGGCACCTCGGTCAAGGCGGTGCTGCACGCCGCGCACCTGACGGTGATGAGCCAGCTCACCAACGAGTCCGCCTTCTACACGGGCCTGGTGTGCGACGCGCGGCCGGAGGTGCGGGGCGCGGAGCGGGTGCACGGCATGTACATCAACGTGCTGCCGTTCGCGCACGCCCGCTCGGCGGGCACGTGGCGGGAGCTGGTGCGGTCGGTGTTCGACCGCGAGGTGGAGCTGTGGCCGCACCGGCGGTACCCGCTGCCGGCGGTGGCGCGGCTGGCCGGTGCCGGCTCCCGCCCGATCGACGTCGTCTTCGGCTACGTGGAGAGCCGGCAGGACGGCGGCGGGGGCACCGAGGCGACCGCCGCCGGCACCGACCTCGTCGAGGTCGGCGGGCCCGGGGCCACCGAGTTCGGCCTGTCGGTCGGGGCGGGCGGCGGGACCGTCCGCCTGGTCAGCGACAGCCGGACCGCCGACCCGGCCGCCCTGGTGCGGATCGGGGCGATGTTCCGCGAGGTGCTGACGGCGATGGTGACCGACCCGGACGGGGACGCGGCGGCGCCGCGCCTGCCGGCCGGGGAACGCGCCGAGCTCGCCCGATTCGCCCCGGGCCGCAGCGTCGAGGTCGGCGGGTACCTGCCGGCGGCGTTCGAGGCGCAGGCGGCGCGGCGGCCGGACGCGGTGGCGATCACGGCCGAGGGCGTGTCGTTCTCGTACGGGCAACTCAACGGCCGGGCGAACCGGCTGGCGCACCACCTGCGGGAGCTGGGGGTGGGGCCGGAGGTCCTGGTCGGGGTGTGCGCGCACCGGTCGGTCGAGCAGGTCGTGGCGATGCTGGCGGTGCACAAGGCCGGTGGGGTGTACCTGCCGTTGGATCCGTCGTACCCGGCGGAGCGGTTGGCGTTCATGCTCACCGACGCGGCGGCCCCGGTGCTGCTCACCACCGCCGAGCTGCGGGCGCAGCTGCCGCCGGTCGAGGCCACGGTGGTGCTGCTGGACGACCCGGACGCCTGGGCCGACCGGCCGCCGACCGACCCGGAGCCGCTCACCGACCCGGACAACGGCAGCGTCGTCATCTACACCTCGGGCTCCACCGGCCGCCCCAAGGGCTCGCTGCTGTCGCACCGGGCCCTGGTCAACCGCACCGGGCACGTCGGCGCGCAGGTCTACCGGCTGGACTCCGACGCCGTCGTGCTCCAGAAGACCGAGATCGGCTTCGACGTCTCCCCGGCCGAGGTCTACGCGGCCCTGTCGGCGGGCGCCCGGATCGTGGTGGCCCGCCCCGGCGGGCACCGCGACCCCGCGTACCTCTGCGAGCTGATGGCCCGCGAGGGCGTCACCACCGTTCACTTCGTGCCGTCGATGCTTCCGGCGCTGCTCGCCGAGGGGCTGTCCGGGTGCCGGTCGCTGCGGTCGGTGGCGGTGGGCGGCGAGGAGATCGCCGTCGACGTGGCGCGGGCGTTCCTGGCCGCGCTGCCCGGCTGCGAGCTGCACAACACGTACGGCCCGGCCGAGGCCACCGTCGACGTGAGCAGCTGGCGGTGCACCGCCGACGCCCTGGCCGGGCTGTCCCGGGTGCCGCTCGGCACGCCCCACCCGAACCTGCGGCTGTACGTCCTCGACGCGCGGCTCGAGCCCGTGCCGGTCGGCGTGCCCGGCGAGCTCTGCGTCGGCGGGGTCGGGCTGGCCCGGGGCTACCTGGGCCGGCCGGGGCTGACCGGCGAGAGGTTCGTGCCCGACCCGTACGGCCCGCCCGGGTCGCGGCTCTACCGCACCGGGGACGCGGCGGCGTGGCGACCGGACGGGAGCGTGGACTTCCTGGGCCGGCTCGACTCCCAGGTCAAGCTGCACGGCGTACGCATCGAGCTGGGGGAGATCGAGACGGCCCTGCGGGCCTGCCCCGGCGTGGCCGACGCCGTCGCCGCCGTCCGCGAGCAGGACGGCCGGCGCGTCCTCGTCGGGTACGTGCTGCCGGCCACCGGCGACGCACCGGCCCCGGCCCGCCTGCGGGAGCGGCTGCTGGCGGCGCTGCCGGAGGCGATGGTCCCGGCCGCCTACGTCACCGTCGACGCCGTCCCGAAGGACCCGAACGGCAAGGTCGACCGACGCCAGCTGCCGGCCCCCGACGCCGGCTCGTACGCCACCGGGGAGTACCAGGCCCCGGCCGGGGAGATCGAGGCGGAGATCGCCGGGATCTGGGCGCGGGTGCTCGGCGTGGCGCAGGTCGGCGCCACCGACAGCTTCTTCGACCTGGGCGGCGACTCGATGCTCGCGGTCACCCTGGTCGGCACGCTGCGCGCCGCCGGCCACCGCACCAGCGTGCGGGACGTCTTCGCGCACCGCACCGTCCGCCGGCTGGCCGCCGCGCTGGGCGACGCCGACACCGACGAGTTCCGCCCGGTCGCGCCGTACGCGCTGATCGGCGCCGCCGACCGGGCCAGGCTGCCCGGCGGCCTGGTCGACGCCTACCCGGCGTCGCGCACCCAGCTCGGCATGCTGGTGGAGTCGGCCGTCAGCGGCGACCGCGCGGTCTACCACAGCGTCCTGGCCCACCAGGTCCGCGACGGGCGGCCGTTCGACGCCGAGGCGCTGCGCGGCGCGGTCCGCGCCGTGGTCGCCCGGCACGAGATCCTGCGCACGTCGTTCGACCTGGTCGACTACTCGGTGCCGATGCAGCTCGTGCACGCCGTTGCCGAGCCCGACGTGCGCGTCGAGGACGGCCGGGGCGTCCCGGCCCAGCGGCACGCCGCGCTCTTCGCGGAGTTCGTCGCCGCCGAGCGGGCCCGCCCGTTCGACGTCTCCACCGCGCCGCTGGTGCGCGTCACGGCGCACCTGGACAGCGACGAGAGCTGGTGGTTCACCTTCACCATCAGCCACGTCGTCACCGAGGGCTGGAGCAGCGCGCGGCTGGTCACCGAGGTGCTCGACGCGTACGCCGAACTGGTCGACGGCCGCGCCCCGCGGCCGGTCGAGTCGCCGGCCGTGCGCTACGCCGACTTCATCGCCGCCGAGCTCGCCGCGCTGGAGTCGACCGCCGACCGGGAGCACTGGCGGTCGGTCTGGGACGGGCGCGCCCCGTTCACCCTGCCCACCGGCTGGGGCGAGCCGGACGCGCCGGACGCCACGGTCGACGCCACGGTCGACTTCACCGACCTGGACGAGGCGCTGCGCGCCCTGGCCCGCGACACCGACGTGTCGGTGAAGGCGGTGCTGCACGCCGCGCACCTGAAGGTGCTCAGCCAGCTCACCGGCGAGCCGGGCTTCCACGCCGGCCTCGTCTGCGACGCCCGGCCCGAGGTGCTCGGCGCCGACCGGGTGCAGGGCATGTACCTCAACACGGTGCCGTTCCCGTACGACCGGTCCGCCCGCAGCTGGCGGGACCTCGTCGCCGCGGTGTTCGACCGGGAGGTCGCGCTCTGGCCGCACCGGCGCTTCCCGCTGGCCGAGATGCAGCGCGAGGCCGGCCACCGGCTGCTGCACGTCCTGTTCAACTACCAGGACTTCACCCGCGCGACACAGGGCGGCGACGGCTCCGGCCCGGTGGTCACCGGCAACGCCGGCGAGGGCGCCACCGAGTTCGACCTCTCCTGCTTCGCCCAGCGGGGCCGCTACGCGCTCTCCGCGCGGGCGGGGCTGGTCAGCCGGGCCAACCTGGACCGGATCGCCGGCATGTACCGGGCGGTGCTGGAGGCGATGGTCGCCGACCCCGACGGCGACTGCCAGGCGGTCTGCGTGCCCGGGGGCGAGCGCGACCGGCTGCTCGGCGTCACCGACCCGGGCGCGGACGAGCCGGTCACCGGCACCGTGGTCGAGCTGTTCCAGGCCCAGCTGGCCCGCGATCCGCAGGCCGTGGCGGTGGTGGCCGGCGCCGTCGAGCTGACGTACGCCCAGGTCGATGCGGCCGCCAACCGGCTGGCGCACCACCTGCGGGCGGCCGGCGCCGGCCGGGAGACCGTCGTCGGGGTCTGCCTCGACCGGGACGCGGACCTGGTGCCCGCGCTGCTCGGCGTGCTCAAGGCGGGGGCGGCGTACCTGCCGCTGGACCCGGCCCAGCCCGCCGAGCGGATCGGCTACATGCTGGCCGACGCCGGGGCGCGGACCGTGGTGACCACCTGCGCGCAGGCGGAGCTGCTCGCCGGCTTCGACGGGCGGCGGGTGCTGCTGGACGCCGGCGACCTGGCCGGGCAGCCGGAGACCGATCCGGGCATCGCCCGCGACCCGGACGACCTGGTCTACGTCATCTACACCTCCGGTTCGACCGGCCGGCCCAAGGGCGTCTGCGTGAGCGACGCCAACGTGCTGCGCCTGCTCGACGCCGCGCAGGAGCACTACGCGGTGGACGAGACCGACGTGTGGGCGCTGTTCCACTCGTACGCCTTCGACGTCTCCGTCTGGGAGCTGTGGGGGGCGCTGCTGCACGGCAGCCGGCTGGTGCTGGTGCCCCGCGAGGTGGCCCGGGTGCCGCAGGACCTGCTGGACCTGCTGGTGACGCAGCGGGTCACCATGCTGGCGCAGACCCCGACGGCGCTGCGTGGGCTCGTCCGGCTCGCCGCCGAGGACGCCCCCGGGATCCGGGACCTGTCGCTGCGCGCGGTGGTGGTCGCGGGGGAGAAGCTCGACTTCGCCGACCTCGCGCCGTGGGCCGCCCGCCTCGGGCTGGCCCGGGTGGCGCTGGTCAACATGTACGGGATCACCGAGACCACCGTCTACTCCACCTACCACCGGATCACCCGGGCCGACCTCGCGCCCGGGGTGGGCAGCCGGATCGGCCGGCCGCTGTCCGGGGTGCGGATGTACGTGCTCGACCGGTACGGCCACCCGGCGCCCATCGGGGTGCCCGGCGAGGTGTACCTGGCCGGGCACGGGGTGGCCCGGGGCTACCTCGACCAGCCCGAGCTGACCGCGCGGCGCTTCCTGCCCGACCCGTACGGCCCGCCCGGCAGCCGGATGTACCGCACCGGCGACCTGGCCACCCGGCTGCCCGACGGCAGCGTGGAGTTCCTCGGCCGCCTCGACGACCAGGTGAAGCTGCGGGGCTACCGGATCGAGCCGGGCGAGGTCGAGGCGGCGCTGACCGCGCTGCCCGGTGTCGCGGAGGCGGTCGTCGTGCTCCGGGCGGACGACCCGGCCGATCCCCGGCTGACCGCGTACCTGGTGGCCGGCGGCGAGCCTCTGCCGGAGGTCGGGTCGCTGCGCGCCGGGCTGGCGCGCAGCCTGCCGGAGTACATGGTCCCGTCGGCGTTCGTGGTGCTGGACGAGCTGCCGCGCAACAACAGCGGCAAGCTGGACCGGCGGGCGCTGCCCGCGCCCACCGGCGCGACGCTGCCGGGGCGGGACTTCGTCGCCGCGGCGGGGCCGCTGGAGGAGCGGGTGGCCGCCGTCTGGGCCGACGTGCTGGGCCTGCCGGCGGTGAGCGTCGCCGACGGCTTCTTCGACCTCGGCGGGCACTCCATCACGGCGCTGGTGCTGGCCGGCACGATGCGCGCGGCCGGGCTGGACGTGACGGTCGCGGACATCTTCCGGCACCCGACGGTCCGGGCGCTCAGCGAGGTGCTGGCGAGCCGGGACGCCCCGGCGCCGGTCGACCGCCCCGTCGAGCCCTTCGAGCTGGTCGCCCCCGCCGACCTGCCGCTGCTGCCGGCCGGCCTGGACGACGCGTACCCGCTGTCGCGGGTGCAGCTGGGCATGCTGCTGGAGATGCTGGCGGACAACGGCCAGAACCACTACCACAACGTCGTCTCGTTCCTGATCCCCGACGACGAGCCGTTCGACCTGGCGACGCTGCGGGCCGCCGTCGACGAGGCGGTGGCCCGGCACGACGTGCTGCGCACCTCGGTGGACACCACCGGCTACTCGGTGCCCATGCAGCTGGTGCACCGCGCGGTGGACGTCCCGGTCGGCATCCGCGACCTGCGCGGGCAGGCCGAGGCGGACCGGACGGCCCTGGTGCGCCGGCTCGTCGGCGAGGAGTACCAGGAGCTGTTCGACGTCGAGCGGGCGCCGCTGCTGCGGTTCACGGTGTGCCTGGAGACCGACCGGAGCTGGCGGCTGGTGCTCACCATCTGCCACGTGATCATCGAGGGCTGGAGCCTGCACGCCCTGGTGATGGAGATCCTGGACCGCTACCGCGCGCGGCGGGCGGGCGCGGAGCCCGACGTCGCCGCCCCGCCCGGGGTGCGGTTCGCCGACTTCGTCGCCGGCGAGCTGCGCGCCCTGGCCTCGGAGACCGACCGGCGCTACTGGCAGGACGTGGTCCAGCGGCACCCGAGGTTCCTGCTCCCCGCCGCGTGGGCGCCGCCCGCGCCGGCCGCGCTCCAGCCGTACACCGAGGTGGTGTCCTACGCGGACCTGGAGCCGCGGCTGCGGGCCCTGGCCTCGGCGGCCCGGGTGTCGCTCAAGGCGGTGCTGCACGCCGCGCACCTGAAGGTGCTCAGCCAGCTCACCGACGAGCCGACCTTCTACAGCGGGTTGGTCTGCAACACCCGGCCCGACGTGGTGGGCAGCGAGCGGGTCTACGCCATGTCGCTGAACACCCTGCCGTTCCCGCACGACCGGCAGGCGACCAGCTGGCGGGAATTCATCCAGCGGGTGCACGCCCGCGAGGCCGACCTGTGGCCGCACCGGCGCTACCCGGCGCCGGCCATCCGCACCCCCGGCCGCGGGGCCCGCCTCACCGACGTCTACTTCAGCTACCTCGACTTCACCGAGGTGGCCGGCGGGCGCACCGCGCCCGTGGAGCGGATCGGCGCGAGCACCTCGGAGTTCGCGCTCGCCGTCGCCGCGGGCGCCGGCCGGCTCGAACTGAGCACCGACAACCACGCCATGGGCCGGACCGACGCCGCGCGGCTGGCCGGCATGTACCGGCTGGTGCTGGAGGCCATGGTGGCCGACCCCGACGGCGACCCCCGGGCGGCGTACCTGCCCGCCGGGGAGCGGCACGACGTGCTGGTGGGCTGGAACTCCTCGGCCGCGCCGGGCTGCGCCGACCTCGTCCCGGACCGGGTGGCGGCGCGGGCCGCCGCGACCCCGCACGCGGAGGCCGTCGACGGTACGACCTACGCCGAGCTGGACGCGGCGGCCAACCGGATCGGCCACCACCTGCGCGGGGTGGGGATCGGCCCGGAGCGGGTCGTGGGGGTGCTGCTGGACCGGGGCGTCGACCTCGTCGCCGCCCTGCTCGGCGTCTGGCGGGCCGGCGGCGCGTACCTGCCGATCGACCCGGGGCACCCGGCCGAGCGGGTCGCCGCGATGCTCGCCGACGCGGGGGCGACGGTGGTGGTCACCTCGACCGGCCACGCCGACCGGTTCACCGGCGTGGAGCTGGTGCTGCTCGACCGCGACGCCGGGCGGATCGCCGCGCTGCCCGCCGACCCGCCGGCCGGCCGGCCCGACCCGGACCACCTCGCGTACGTCATCTTCACCTCCGGCTCGACCGGCCGGCCGAACGGGGTGCAGATCAGCCACCGCGGCCTCGCCAACTATCTGGGCTGGGCGGCCGAGGAACTCATCTCCGACCGCACCGGCGGCGCGGCGCTCTTCTCGTCGGTCGCGTACGACATGGTGGTCACCAGCATCTGGGCGCCGCTGGTCACCGGGCAGCGGCTGTGGCTGCTGCCGCCCGACGCCGGCCTGGACGAGCTGGGCCCGCGGCTGGCCGACGCCGGCCCGTTCAGCTTCGTCAAGCTGACCCCCGGCCACCTCGACCTGCTGACCCGCCAGCTCGGCGCGGACCGGGCCGCCGCCCTGACCCCGCTGCTGGTGCTGGGCGGCGAGGCGCTGACCCGGCAGGTCTGCGACCGCTGGCACGCGCTCGCGCCGGACACCGTGCTGCTCAACGAGTACGGGCCGACGGAGGCGACCGTGGCGGTCAGCCGTTACCCGGTCACCGGGCCGCTGCCGGCCGACGTCGCGCCGATCGGCCGGCCGCTGGGCGGGATGCGGACCTACGTCCTCGACGCCGACCTGCAACCGGTGCCGGTGGGCGTGGTCGGCCACGTCCACCTCGGCGGTCCCGGTCTCGCCCGGGGCTACGCCGGCCGGCCGGCCCTGACCGCCGACCGGTTCGTGCCCGATCCGTTCGACGCGGACGGCGGACGGCTGTACCGGACCGGTGACCTGGGACGATGGCTGCCCGACGGGCAGCTGGACCTGCTCGGCCGGGTCGACGACCAGGTGAAGATCCGTGGCCACCGGGTGGAGCCCGGCGAGGTCAGGGCGGTGCTGGTCGCCCATCCGGGCGTGCGGGACGCGGTGGTGACCGTCGAGTCGACGGGCCCGGGCGGGCCCCGGCTGGTGGCCTACCACGTCGGCGACGCGCCGGACCTGGCCGAGCACTGCGCCCGGTGGCTGCCGAGCCAACTGGTGCCGAGCGTCTTCGTCCCGGTGCCCGCCATCCCGCTCAACGCCAACGGCAAGGTCGACCGTCGGGCGCTGCCCCCGGTGGGCCTGGCCGGGGCGGCCGGCCACGTCCCGCCCCGCCCGGGACTGGAGCAGTCGATCGCCGACATCTGGGCCCGGGTCCTCCAGGTCGACCGGGTCGGCCGGCACGACCGGTTCTTCGCCCTGGGCGGGCACTCGCTGCTGGTCGTACCGGTGGTCACGGCGGCCCGGCAGGCCGGTGTCCCGCTGACGCTGCGGGCGGCGATGCTCGACCGGACCCTGGCCGAGCTGGCCGCCTCGCTCACCCCGACCCGGGCGGCGGCGTCCGCCGGCCCGGCGGCACGGGCCGGCGTGGCGCGCACCGCCGCGGTGCTGCCGCCCGTCGAGCCGCTGCTCGCCGCCCACCGGGTGCCCGGCGCGTCGCTGGCCCTGCTCGCGGACGGCGAGCTGGTGGAGGTCCGCACCGCCGGGCACCGCACGGCCGGCGGCGACGCGCCGGTGACCCCGGCGACCATCTTCCAGGTCGGCTCGGTCAGCAAGCTGGTCGCCGCGGTGGGCGCGCTCGTCCTCGTCGGGCGGGGCCAGCTCCACCTCGACACGGACGTCAACGCGTACCTGAAGGGCTGGCAGCTGCCCACCGACCGGCCGGTGAGCCTGCGGCAGCTGCTCTGCCACGTCGCCGGGCTGACCCCGACGGGCAGCACCGGGCACCCGCGTGGCGGCCCCGTGCCGACCCTGTCGGACGTGCTGCACGGCCGGGGCGTGCCCACCGGCCCGGTCCGGGCGCTCGACGCGCCCGACCCGGTCGCGGTGGAGCGCAACAGCCACTTCGTGGTGGTGCAGCAGCTCATGGAGGACGTCACCGCGACGCCCTTCGCCGACCTGATGGCCGAGCTGGTCTTCGACCCGGCGGGAATGACCGGCAGCAGCTTCGACCAGCGCTTCCCGGAGACGTCCGGCCGGCCGGTGGCCGTCGGGCACGACGAGCGGGGCGAGCCGCTGCCGGGTGGCTGGCAGGTGCGGACGGACCCGGCGGCGGCCGGTCTCTGGACCACCGCCACCGACCTGGCGCAGCTCGTCAGGGAGATCCACCTCGCGCACCAGGGCGGCGCGGCCCTGCTGAGCCAGGAGCTGGCGGTGGCGCAACTGACCGCCGGACCGGGCGGCGTCTTCGGGCTCGGCTGCATGGTCGACCGCATCGAGGGGCCCGCCGGAGCGCGGGTGGAGTTCACCCACCGCGGCCGGGTCCCCGGCTACCGCGCGCTCACCGCCGGCCGGGTGCCCGACGGGTCCGGGCTGGTGCTGCTGACCAACGGCGACGCGGGCCACGAGGTCGTGTCGCGGCTGGCGTCCGACACCGCACTGACGGAGGAAATGTGATGACGACCGTACCGGGCATCGCCACGGTCACCGACCCACCGACCCGGCAGGTGCGGCACCTCGTGTCGATCCGCGACCTGACCGACGACGACCTCTACTCGATCGTGGCGCGGGGGGCGAGGTTCGCCGCCGGCGAGTCCGCCAGCTCGCTGGCCGAGCGGGTGGTCGGCACCTACTTCGTGAAGACGTCGACCCGGACCCGGACCGCGTTCACCGTCGCCGCGCTGCGGCTCGGCGCGAAGACCATCCAGTACGGGCCGGACGACCTCCAGGTCAACACCGGCGAGTCCAGCGCGGACACCGGCCGGGTGCTGTCGGGCATGCTCGACGTGCTGGTGGCGCGGACCGCCGCCGACCCGGAGGAGATGCGCGACTGGTCGCGGCAGCACCGGATGGCCGTGATCAACGCGATGAGCGCCGAGGAGCACCCGACGCAGGCGCTGGCCGACCTGACCACCCTGCTGCGCCGCTTCGGCCGGATCGAGCACCTGCGGCTGCTCTACCTGGGCGAGGCCAACAACACCGCGACGGCACTGGCCCTGGCGCTGACCCGCTTCCCCGGCGTCGAGCTGGAGCTGCGCACCCCGGCGGGGTACGGGCTGCCGGCCGGCATCGCGGCGGTCGCGCGGGCGCAGGCGCAGCGCTGCGGCGCCCAGCTCGTCGAGCGGCACCACATGGACGACCTGCCGGGTGACCTGGATGCCATCTACACCACCCGCTGGCAGACCACCGGCACCAGCAAGCCCGACCCCGACTGGCGGGTGCGCTTCGCCCCGTTCCAGGTGGACCGGGAGCTGTGGCGGCGCAGCCCGCACGCGGTCTTCATGCACGACCTGCCGGCGCACCGGGGGGAGGAGGTGACCGCCGAGGTCCTCGACGGGCCGGCCAGCATCGCCTTCCAGCAGGCGGAGAACAAGCTCTACAGCGCGATGGCCGTGCTCGACTGGTGCCGGACCGCCCCCGCCGGGTCCGCGTCGTGAGCGCGGTCGGGCGCCCGGCGGCCACGTCCCGGCAGCCGGGCCGCCTGACCGGCAACCGTGACTTCCTGCTGCTCTGGGTCGGCTCCGGGGTCTCCGCGTTGGGCTCCCGGGCCACCTCGATCAGCTACACCCTGCTGGTCTTCTGGTCCACCGGATCGGCCACGGCGGCCAGCCTGGTCACCTTCGCCGCGCTGCTGCCCAACCTGGTCACCCAGCTGCCGGCCGGCGCGCTGGTCGACCGCTGGGACCGGCGCCGCACGATGGTCCTCTGCAACGCCGGGCGGATCGTCGCGATCGGCAGCGTCGCGGTCGCGGTCGCCCGCGACGCGGTGTGGCTGCCGCACCTGATGGCCGTCGCGTTCGTGGAGGCCAGCCTGGGCATCTGCTACGCCCTGGCCGAGCGCGCCGCGGTGTTCAACGTGGTGCCGGCCGACCGGTACGGCGCCGCGACGGCGGCCAACGAGTCACGGGCCAACGCGGCCAGCATCCTCGGCCAGCCGGCCGGCACCCTGCTGTACGCGCTGACCCGCTGGGCGCCGTTCGGCTTCGCCGTGCTGATGCACGTGGTCTCGCTGGTCACCCTGCTCTTCGTCCGGCGGGACCTGCAGGCGCCGAAGGCGCGGGCGGACGAGCCCGGCGGGCTGCTGGCCCGGATGCGGGAGGGCTTCGCCTTCGTCTGGGGCCAGCTCTACCTGCGCCGCGCCCTCGGCCTCTTCGCGGCGAGCAACATCCTGTTCCAGGTGCTCGGGCTCGGGCTGGTGGTGATCGTCAAGGCCCGGGGCGGGTCGCCACCCACGGTCGGCATGCTGCTGGTGGTGAACAGCGTGCTCGGCATGGCCGGCGCGATGACCAGCAACTTCTACCTGCGTCGCTGGGGGATCCGCCGGATCATCATGGGGGTCAACATCGCCTGGGCGGTGCTGATGCCGCTGATCGGGCTGGCCCCGGGCCTCGTCGTGCTCGGCGCGATCTTCGCGTTGATCCACTATGGCGCCGGCATCAGCAACGTGGCCGGGATGCTCTACGTGCTCCGGTCCGCGCCCGACCACCTGCGCGGGCGGGCCGGCTCGATCGTCATGCTGCTCAGCTCGGGAGCCAACTCGCTCGGGGCGCTCTTCGCCGGCTTCCTGCTCGACTCGACGGACGTCACCACGGCCATGCTGATCGTGGGCGGGGCGATGGGGGTGATCGCGGTGCTCGCGGTGCTCGGCTTCGGCGGTCGCGCCGCCGCCGAGTCGGAGCGCGCGCAGACCGAACGCGCCGAGGCCGAGGGGTAGCACGCGGAGGCCGAGCAGGCCGAGGCCGAGCAGGCCGGGTCGGGGCGCGCGGAGGCCGAGGGGGAGCCGGTGGTGGGGAAGGCGCGCACCGGGTGAGCCGTACGGGCCCGACGGCCGGCGATATCGACGAAATATAGCGGCGCCACGGACCCTGCAACGGATCGCACAGCCTCAGACGGTGAGGAGCCCCTGGAATGACCGAGCACGCGAGCTGGAAGCCGTTGGAGATCACCCCGGAGAGCGCCGGCTGCGCGCCGAGCGCCGAGGGTCTGGTCGGCCACCTCCGCGAGCTGGACCTGGCGGAGGTGCTCACCGCCGAGAAGGCGCTCGTCTTCCGTGGCTTCGGGGTGCGGCCGGAGACCCTGGACCCGGTGATGGACCTGCTGCTGCCGAGGCGACTGGCCTACGTGCACGGCAACTCGCCCCGTACCAAGGTGGGCCGCAACGTCTACACCTCCACCGAGTACCCGGCCCGCTACACGATCTCGATGCACAACGAGCTGTCGTACGCCGCCCGGTGGCCCGCCCGGCTGCTCTTCTTCTGCCAGATCGCGGCCGAGACCGGCGGCGCCACCCCGGTCGTCGACGCCGCGCTGTGGCTCGACTCGCTGGACCCGCAGCTGCGCGCCGACTTCGCCGGTGGCCTGCGCTACCAGCAGAACCTGCACGACGGCATGGGGCTGGGCAAGAGCTGGCGGGAGACCTTCGAGACCGACAGCCGCGACGAGGTCGAGGAGTTCCTCGCCGGCGCCGGCGCCACCTGGGAGTGGACCGCCGACGGGCTGCGGGTGACCCAGCTCCGGCCGGCCACGCTGCGGCACCCGGTCACCGGCGCCGAGGTGTGGTTCAACCAGGCGGACCAGTGGCACCCGGCCGGCCTGGACGACGACATCGCCAGGGTGATGACCCAGGTGATGGGGCCCGACGAGCTGCCCCAGTCGGTGACCTTCGCCGACGGCTCCCCGATTCCCGACGAGTACGTCACCCAGATCCGTGACCGGGGCCTGGCGGCCGCGGTCGACGTCGACTGGCGGGTCGGCGACCTGCTGCTGATCGACAACGTGCTCACCGCGCACGGCCGGCGCCCCTACACGGGTGACCGCCGGGTGCTGGTGGCGATGTCGGACTGACCGGCGCGACCGAGGAAGGTGCCCCAGATGTCCCCGCCCCGCCCCGCCGGCGGCGATCCGTGGCTGCGGGTGTTCCGGGGCGGCGCGCACGCGGGGCTGCGGTTGGTGTGCCTGCCGCACGCCGGCGGCTCGGCCGGCTTCTTCCAGCCCTGGGCGGCCCGGCTGCCGGACTCCGTCGACCTGCTCGCCGTCCGCTACCCGGGCCGGCAGGACCGGCTCGCCGAGCCGTGCGTCGAGGAGATGGACCTGCTCGCCGACCGGGTCACCGAATCGCTCACGCCGTACCTGGACCGCCCCCTCGCCCTGTTCGGCCACAGCATGGGCGCCTCGGTCGCCTACGAGGTGGCCATCCGGCTGGAGGACCGGCTCGGGGTCGTGCCGAGGGTCCTGTTCGTCTCGGGGCACGGCGCACCGCACGTCACCCGCCTCGACCAGCGCCCCGACGACCTCGACGACGAGGAGTTCCTCGCCCGGATCGCCGCGCTCGGCGAGGTGGATCCGGTGGTCTTCCGCTCGCCGAAGCTGCGGGAGCTGGTCGTGCCGGCGCTCCGGGCGGACCTGCGACTGATCCACGGCTACCTGCCGCGCGCGGCACGGGCGGTGTCCGCGCCGATCAGCGCGTACCTCGGCACCGGGGATCCGGCCTGCGACCGGGAGTCGGTCGCCGCCTGGGCGGAGCTGACCACCGGCGGCTTCCGGCTGCGGGCGTTTCCCGGCGACCACTTCTACCTCGTGCCGGCGCGGACGGAGCTGCTCGCGGACCTGACCGCGCAGCTCGACGGCCGGCCGACCACACCCCGTGCCGCGGCGACCGTGACCGGGCACCTGACCTGACCGGCACCGCCGGATGAGCACCGTGGAGGGCGCATCGTGACCGCACCGGACGTCGAGGCGACGCCGTCGCCGCTCGTGGACGTGGACCAGGAACGCCATGCGCGGTTCCGGGCCTCCTTCGAGGCGGTGACGGACTTCGGGCGGCGGCTGCTGGCGGCCCGGCTGGCCGCCGCGGGCGTGCTGCCCGCTGCCGGGACCACCGCCGGCCGGGACGAGATCCTGGCCCGCCTCGCGGTGGCATCCGGCTACCAGCGGCTCGGCGACGCCCTGCTCGACCTGCTCGAACGCGCCGACCTGCTGCGTCGGCGGGACGACCGGCTCGCCGTGACGGAACGGGCCGCCGAGGCGGCCGGGCTCGCCGGGGACGACGCGGTCGACGCGACGGCGGCGGCGCTGCGGCGCGAGCACCCGGAGGCCGCCGGGTACGTGCCGCTGCTGGTCGCCTGCCAGACGCAGCTCATCGAGGTGGTGCGGGGCGACCGACCGGCGAGCGAGGTGCTCTTCCCGGGCGGCTCGGCCGACCTGGTCGCCGCGATCTACCGCGACAACGTCCAGCTGGACTTCTACAACCGGCTCTGCGCCGCGCGGGTGCAGCAGCACGTCCGGCAGTTCCTGCGGCGCTATCCCCGGTCCTTCGCCCAGGTCATGGAGGTGGGGGCGGGGACCGGCGGCACCACCGGCCCGGTGCTGGACGCCCTGGCGGACCGGGCGGAGCGGGTGCGCTACTTCTACACCGACGTGGGGCCCGCGTTCCTGCGGCTGGGGCGGCAGCGCTTCGGCGTCACCCGGCCCCACGTCGACTTCGCCCGCTACAACGTGGAGGGGGCGCCCGAGGACCAGGGCTTCGAGCCCGGTTCGATGGAGGTCGTCCTGGCCAGCAACGTCCTGCACGCCACCCTGCGGATCTCCACCGCGCTGCGGCACTGCCACGCGCTGCTCAAGCCGGGCGGCATCCTGGTGGTCAACGAGATGACCAGCCGCCTCGACTACAACACGCTGACCTTCGGCCTGGCCGAGGGGTGGTGGCGGCACGCGGCCGACGAGCCGCGGGTGCCGGCGTCCCCGCTGCTGGACGTGGCGGGCTGGCGGGCGGCCCTGGGCCGGGCCGGCTTCGTCGACGTGCAGGCGCACGCCGTGCCCGGGCTCGACGCCGCCGAGCAGGTGCAGACGATGTTCGTGGCGACGGCCACCGGCCCCGGCGGGGCGTCCCGCTGACGTCCCGCCCGCCCGCGCACCCCAGGACCGGGGCCGCGTCCGTCGAGCCGTGGCCCCACGGCGGCGTACGGCCGAGGCCCCGGTCCGGGGCGTGCCACCCCTGCCGGCGGGCGGCCCGGGTACGGGAACCCGGTACATCTTTGCCGCTACCCCTAAATCTTTCGGCAAGATCTTTCGTTCACAAATATTCGGTGATATCAATCTCGCACTCGATTCCTCCTACCCCCGGAGTGCGACGTGCGGAGAACCCGTCTCGTTTCCCTCGCCCTGAGCCTGGCCACGGCTCTCGGCGTCAGCCTCACCCTGGCCGCGCCCGCCCAGGCCGCAGCCACCGACCGCTACGTGGCGCTCGGTGACTCGTACGCCTCGGGCGTGGGCGCCGGCAGCTACACCAGCGAGAGCGGCTCCTGCCAGCGCAGCACCAACGCCTACCCGGCCCTGTACGCCGCCAACATCAAGCCGGCGTCGTACCGCTCGGTCGCCTGCTCCGGTGCCACCACCACCAGCGTGATCAACACGCAGCTGTCGGCGCTCAGCTCCACCACCAGCCTGGTCAGCGTCACGGTCGGCGGGAACGACGTCGGGTTCGCCAGCATCATGTCCACCTGCGTGCTCCAGGGCACCACCCAGTGCGTCGCCGCCGTCCAGGCCGCCGAGGACAAGGCCCGCGCCCAGCTGCCCGGCCTGCTGCGCAACGTCTACAACGGCATCAAGACCCGGGCGCCCAACGCCCGCGTGGTGGTCGTCGGCTACCCGGTCTTCTACCAGCTCGGCACGGTCTGCGTCGGCCTGAGCGCCACCTCGCGGGCGAAGATCAACGAGGGCATCAACCTGGTGGACGACATCACCCGCAGCGCCGCCGTCGCCGCCGGCTTCAAGTTCGCCGACGTGCGGTCGCAGTTCGTCGGGCACCAGCTCTGCAGCTACGGCGAGAAGTGGCTGCACGCGCTCAACTACGCCAGCCTCGGCGTCTCGTACCACCCGACCGCGGCCGGCCAGTCCGGCGGCTACTACCCGGTCTTCCGCTCCGTCGCGGGCTGACCGGCACGTTCTCCGTCCGGGCGGACCCCGCCCCGCCCCCCTCGGGGCCGGGACCGCCCGGACGGGAGGGCGGGGCGCGGTCCGCCCGCGCGGCGTCCGCGCCCCGCCCGACCATCCGGCGCCCCGGTCGGACCGGAACCCCGGACGGCCGGAGCGGCCCCGGACGGCCGGAGCGGCGTGCCGGGCCCGGCCCGGTCAGCAGCGGACGATCGTGGAGTTGCTCAGGCCGACGTTGCTGATGGTCAGGTTGTCCGCGCAGGGGTTCTCCATGATCCGGCTGTTCACCAGGGTGAAGTTGCGCAGCGTGATGTCCCGGTTGCCGGGGAACTCGGAGCGCTCGGCCAGCCGCACCTCGCCGCCGCCGCTGATCGTGCCGCCGCCGGCCGCGATGTCCACCCCCTGGCAGTTCTCGATCAGGATCGCGTTGTTGCCGGTGTCGGCGATGTCCACCCGGTCGATGACGGCGCCGCCGGACTCGGAGACGCAGAAGATCCCCCGGCCGCCGCCGCGCGCCCGGACGGTGCCCACCCGGACGTTGGTCGGGTAGCCGGAGCCGACGCGCCCGTTGCGGTTGGCCATCCGGAAGGCGGCGTACCCCGTGCCGGCGCCGGCGTTCTCGGCGTCGACGGTGGTGACCGTGGCGTTGACGGTCTGGTTGAGCAGCAGGCCCGACTCGCCCACGTCGCGCGCGGTGACGGTGCCGATGGTCAGCCCGTCCACGCCGTACGTCTCGACCGCGTGGGAGCTGGCGCCGGAGACGTACGCGCTGTCGATCCGGACGTTGCGGGTCCACTGGCTGGTGTCCCCGCGGTTGTCGATGCGGATGCCGAGCCCGCCGCCGAGGCGCATGTCGATCCGGCCGAGGACGACGTCCGTCACGTTGCGCAGGAAGATGCCGTAGAGCGGGGTGCCCGTGACGGTGAGGTGCCCGACCTCGACGTGGCTGGTGCCGCGGGAGTAGATCGGTGCCTGGTCACCGCTGCCCGAGCCGGTGACGTTGATCGTGCCGCACACGTCGATCGCCGTGTAGCTGGGCAGGGAGATCCGTGCGCCGGCGCTCATCGAGCCGGAGCCGCGGACGACGACGCGCTGCTTGCTGGTCCGCCCGGCGCTGAGGCTGTTCACGGCGGCCTGGACGGCGGCGCGCATGTCGCTGCCGGTGTGCACCGTCGTGGCGCCGTTGCGGGCGGTCCAGGTGCCGCCGCTGAGCACCGCCTCGGCCTGGAACGCGCCGCTGCCGCAGCCGCCCCCGCCGGAGCCGAGGCCGACCAGCTGCCACTGCTGGTTGGCGCCGTCGAGATCCTGGTACTGCGAGATCATCGCACCGTCCGCCGTGGACCACTGCCACACGTCGAGCGCCTTGTTCGAGTGCCGGTTGACGAGGCGGACGTATCCACCGGCGGAGTCGGCGAGCCGGAAGTGCTGGCGGGTGTTGCCGCTGGCGGCGGTGTTCTGGACGAGCTGGACGCCGTCTGCGGCGCTCGGCAGCTCCAGCACCTTGCCGCTGTGCGCCGAGCGGATCTGGTGGTAGCCGCCGCCCACGTCGACGAAGCGCCACTGCTGCACGGCCAGGTCGTTGCGGGCGTACTGGTTGACCGGCGCGCCGTCGGCGGTGGACCAGCCCCACAGGTCCATGGCCTTGCCGCTGTGCCGGTTGACGAGGACGTAGCTGACGCCGGGGTCGACGGTGGCCGCCGCGGCGGGCCGCGGACCGACGGCCGCGGCGGCCCCGACGAGCGCCAGGGCGGCCGTGGCCACCAGGGCGAGGCGTCGGCGGGTGGGGGGTCTGTCCGGGTCGGGGGGTGTCATGGGGCTCCTTCGGCTGGCGAGGGGCGGCCGTCGCGATCGCGCGGGCGCACCGCGAGGGCCACTCCGGACTGCGGGAGGGCCGCGCGACCGCCTCGTCGCGGCCGCTAGCGATCCACCTCCCTCGATGTCATGGCCATGGTAAACGCTTTCCTTCGGTCGCGTGAGGATCGTCGGTCGGGGCCGGCCGCCGGCGACCGGGAGGCTGCCCGATTCCTGACAGTCGACCGGGCCCCGGGTCGGGTCCGCCGATCGCGCGGCGGGCCGTCTGCCGTGGTGGCGCGCCCCGCGGCGGCCCGATCGTCCACGGGAACGGCCAAGACTGGGATTCCACGAAGGCGCCACCGACGTCCCGAATGGTGAGAGACATCTTGGCAGTGGAATCGGCGGTCGTGGACTCTCTCTGCGGAGAGCGATGGCTTGGTGGCTCAAGGTCACGATGCGTCATCGTCTGCGGTCGTCGACCTGGCAGAAGGCGCGCGGCCGATCACTGTAGGTAGTGGGGGGAGTGCTCGGTGGGACGCGTCATGCCAGTCTGCGGTTCGAGGTGAGCGCACCCGCGCGCTCCGCCGGGCCGGTGCGTCGGTCCACCCCGTCCCGCCCGAACGTCCGCCCGGCCACCGTCGACACCCTGCACCGCATGGTCGAGGCCCAGGCCGACCGGACCCCGGACGCGGACGCCGTGTGGTGCGAGGGGCAGGTCCTCACCTACGGCCGACTGGACGAGGCGGCCAACCGGTTGGCCGCGCTCCTCGTCGACCGGGGGGTGCGTCGGGGGGACCGCGTCGGCGTCTGCCTGCCCCGCGGTTCCCGGCTCGTGGTCGCGCTGCTGGGCGTGCTCAAGGCCGGCGCTTGCTACGTGCCGCTGGACCCGGCCTACCCGGCTGCCCGGGTCGCCTTCATGACCGAGGACTCCGGGGCGCGGCTGGTGCTGACGGTGGCCGACCTCGCCGACCGGTTCGGCGACGCCGCGCTCCGGCTCGACGACGTCGACCTCGACGCCCGGCCGGCGACCCGGCCCGACCTGCCCGCCGACCCGTCCGACCTGGCGTACGTCATCTACACCTCCGGCTCGACCGGCCGGCCCAAGGGCGTGGCCATCGAGCACCGCTCGGCCTCCGTGCTCATGCACTGGACCCGGGAGACCTTCACGGACGTCGAGCTGGCCGGCGTGCTCGCCGCGACGTCCGTCTGCTTCGACCTGTCCGTCTTCGAGATCTTCGGCCCGCTCTGCTGGGGCGGGCGGGTGGTGCTCGTGCGCGACGCGCTGGCGCTGGCCGCGCCGGACGCCGGCCGGCTGCCCGTCGCCCTGGTCAACACCGTGCCGTCGGCGATGAGCGAGCTGCTCGCGGCCGGCGCGCTGCCGGAGGGCGTCCGCACCGTCTGCCTGGCCGGCGAGCCGTTGACCGCGGCGCTCGCCGCCCGCGTGCTCGCCCGGCCGCACGTACGCCGGCTCTGCAACCTCTACGGGCCGTCCGAGGACACCACCTACTCGACGTGGGCGGAGGTGCCGGCCGACGGGGGAGACCCGCCGATCGGCCGTCCCCTGCCGCACACCCGCGTCTACCTGCTCGACCCCGACGGCCGGCCGGTGCCGCCCGGCGAGCCGGGAGAGTTGTACCTGGCCGGCGCCGGGCTGGCCCGGGGATACCTCAACCGGCCGGAGGAGACCCGCGCGCGCTTCCTGCCCGACCCGTTCCGCCCCGGGGAGCGGATGTACCGCACCGGCGACCGGGTCCGGCTGCGCCCGGACGGGCAACTGCAGTTCCTCGGCCGGCTGGACGACCAGGTGAAGCTGCGCGGATACCGCATCGAGCTGGGCGAGGTGGCTGCGCGGCTGGCCGCCCTGCCCGGCGTCCGCGAGGCGACCGCCGCGGTGCGGACCGGACCGAGCGGCGACCCGCTGCTGGTCGGCTACCTCGTCGGCGAGCGCCGCGACGACGTGCGGGAACTGCTGCGGGAGACGGTCCCCGCCCCGCTCGTGCCGTCCGCCGTCGTCTGGCTGGACCGGTTGCCGACCACCCCCAACGGCAAGGTGGACCGGGCGGCGCTGCCCGCGCCGGAGGTCGCCGTCGCCGCGACCGACGCCGAGGGCGCGCCGCTCACCGGCTCCGCCGCCACGGTCGCCGCCGTCTGGCGGGACGTGCTCGGCCTGCCCGTGGACCGGGCGGACGCCGACTTCCTCGCCCTCGGCGGCGACTCCCTGCTGGCCGTGCGCTGCGCCACCCGGCTCGCCGCCGCGACGGGCCTGCCGGTCGCTCCGGCGGCGCTGTTCACGCACGCCACGGTGGCGGCCCTCGCCGGCCACCTCGACGACCTGCGCCGGGCCGCCGGCCCCACCGGGGCGGTTCCCGGATCCGGCGGGCCCGCCACGGACGCCGCGACCGCCGGCGCCGCGACGACCGTCGACGACGCACCCGCCGGCGGGCCGGGGCGCCCACCGGCGGGCGGTACGCGCCCCGCCGCGCCCGTGGACACCGCCCCGCTCTCCGCCGCGCAGACCCGGCTGTGGTTCCTGCACCAGCTCGACCCGGCCGACACCTCCTACCTGGTGTCGTTCGCGATCCGGCTGCCGGCGGGGACCGACCCGGAGGCGCTCGGCCGGGCGCTGCGCCGCGTGGTGGCCCGGCACCCGGCGCTGCGCACCGTCTTCCCGTCGACCCCGGACGGCCCGGTGCAGCGGGTCCGGGACGACCTCGACCTGCCGATGGTCGTCGCCCCGCCCCGTCCCGGGGTGCCGCTCGGCGCGCAGCTCGACCAGCTCGCCGCCGCCGAGGCGCGTACCCCGATGGACCTCGCCGCCGGCCCGCTGCTGCGCGCCCGGCTGGTCGCCGCCGACGACGGGCGGGCGCTGCTCCTGGTCGCCCACCACATCGTCTGCGACGACTGGTCGTTCAGCGTCATCGTGCGGGACCTGGGCCGCGCCTACGGCAGCGAGGTGGCGAGCGCCGGGGCGCCACCCCCGTGGCCGGCCGGTCCGGCGACCGGCCCGGCGGAACTCGCCGTGGCCCAGCGGGACTGGCTGGCCGCCCCGGCCGGGCGGGAGGCGGTGGCCGCCGTGGTCGCCGCGCTGCGCGGCGCGCCGACGGTCCTGGACCTGCCCGCCGCACCGGCACTCGCCGCCGCACCGCCCCGCGTCGGCCGGCCCCCGGCCGGGGCCGCCCTGCGCACCCGGATCGACGACGGCACCGCCGCCGTGGTCCGGGACCTCGCCCGCACCAGCCGGGCCAGCCTGCACATGGTCGGGCTGGCCGCCTTCGCGGCGCTGGTCGCCGGGGAGACCGGCCGCACCGACCTGCTGATCGGTGTCGCCTTCGCCGGCCGGACCAGCGTCGCCGCCGAGCAGAGCGTCGGCTGCTTCGTCAACACCATGCCCCTGCGCCTGCGGCCCGGCCCGGACCGGTCCTTCGCGGACCTGCTGGACGAGGCCCGCCGGGTGACCCTCTTCGCCGCCGCCCACCAGGACGTGCCGTTCGACGTCGTCGTCGAGCGGCTCCGCCCGGCCCGGCAGCCGGACCGCAACCCACTGGTCCAGGTCGCGTTCGGCGTGCAGAACGCCCCGGCGGCCCGGCACGTCGACGCGTCCGGCGCCGAGTTCGTCGGGGTCGAGCTGACCCCCGACACCGCCCGGCTCGACCTGACCCTCTGGCTCGACGAGCGCCGGGACGGGCTGGAGGCGCTCTGGACCTACCGCACCGACCGCTTCGACGGCGGACTGGTCGCCACGTGGCACCGCCGCTTCACCGCATTCCTACGCGGCGCGGCCGCCGATCCCCGGCGCAGCCTCGCCGAATGTGCCCACACCCTGGGGGGAACGAGAGATGAGTGAGCAGACCCCGGCCGCGCCGGTGATCCCGCGCCGCAGCCGCGAACGGTCCCTGGTCGACGTGCGCCCCGACTGGCCCGGCGGGCCCCTGCCGGCCCTCGTCCAGGCCAACGTGCCCGACGTGGACCTGGCCGCCTGGCTGGCGGGCAACCGGTCCACCGTGGACGAGCTGGCCCGCCGCGCCGGCGCCGTGCTGTTCCGTGGCTTCGCGGTGGACGGCGCGGCCGACTTCCGCACCGTGATGGCCGCCCTCTCCGACGACGTGCTCAGCTACGGTGAGCGCTCGTCGCCGCGCAGCGAGGTGACCGAGGGGGTGTACACCTCCACCGAGCACCCGGCCGACCAGCCGATCGTGCTGCACAACGAGCAGTCGTACACGGTGAACTGGCCGCTGCGGATCGTCTTCCACTGCGAGACCGAGCCCGCCGCCGGTGGGCGCACCCCGCTGGCGGACAGCCGCCGGGTGCTCGGCCGGCTGCGGCCGGAGACGGTCGCCGGGTTCGAGCGCCGCGGGGTGCTCTACCGGCGCAACTACCTGCCGGGGATCAGCCTGCCGTGGCAGACGGCCTTCCAGACCGACAGCCGGGCCGAGGTGGAGGCGTACTGCGCCCGCGCGCTGATCGACGTCGAGTGGGTCGGCGAGCAGCAGCTGCGCACCCGGCAGGTCCGCCCCGCCGTGCGGGAGCACCCGGTGACCGGGGAGCGGACCTGGTTCAACCACGCCCTGTTCTTCCACGTCACCTCGCTGCCGGAGGAGGTCAGCGTCGGCCTGCGCGCGTCCCTGGCGGAGGAGGACCTGCCCTACCAGACCGCGTACGGCGACGGCACGCCCATCGGCGACGACGTGCTCGCCGAGCTGCGCGCCGCGTACGCGGCCGAGACCCGCTCCTTCGCCTGGCGGCGCGGCGACGTGCTGCTGGTGGAGAACATGCTGGCCGCGCACGCCCGGGAGCCGTTCACCCCGCCCCGACGCATCCTGACCGCGATGTCCGACCCGGTGGCCGCGCCCGAGCTGGCCGCCGCCACCGTCGCCCCCGCCGGCGCGAGCGGGGTGCGGTCGTGACCGGGCCGGCGCCGCGTCGGCGCGGCACCGGCGCCGGCGCGGTCGCCTCGCCGGTGTCCCGCCGGGTGCTGGTCGACGACACGTTCGTGCTCATGGTGGAGGCCGCCGTGCCGGACCTCGACCTGGCCGGGTGGCTGGCGGGGCGCCGCGACGAGCTGCTGCGCGACCTCGACGCCCACGGGGCGGTCTTCTTCCGGGGCTTCGAGGTGGCCACGGCCGACGACTTCAGCCGGGCCGCCCGCGCGGTCAGCCCGGACCTGCTCGGCTACCTGGAACGCGCCGCGCCCCGGCACGAGGTCGCGGAGAAGGTCTTCACCTCCACCGAGTTCAACGCCGAGCAGTGGATCCCGCTGCACCACGAGATGTCGTACTCGCACAACTGGCCCACCCACCTCTACTTCTGGTGCGCCCAGCCGGCCACCGGCAGCGGCGGCGCGACCCCGCTGGCCAGCGAGCGGGTGGTGAGCCCGCGCATTCCCGCCGAGGTGCGGGAGCGGTTCCTGCGTCACGGGGTCAGCTACGTGCGCAACTACGGCCCGCACCTGGACCTGCCCTGGCAGGAGGCGTTCCAGACGACCGACCGCGCCGAGGTGGAGAAGTACTGCGCCGACTCGGCGACCGAGTACACCTGGCTGGACGGGGACGGGCTGCGGACCCGGGCCCGCCGGCAGGCGGTGGCGACCCACCCGCGCACCGGCGAGACGGTCTGGTTCAACCACGCCCACCTGTTCCACGTCTCCAACATGCCCGCCGAGGTCTCGGCCGCCCTGCTGCGCGAGTACGGGCCCGAGGGGCTGCCCCGCAACGCCTACTACGGCGACGGCGAGGCGATCCCCGACGAGGTGGTGGCCGGCATCCGGGACCTGTATCGGGAACACGCGGTGTCGGTTCCCTGGCAGCGCGGCGACGTGCTGGTGGTGGACAACTTCCTGGCGACCCACGGTCGCGAACCCTTCAGCGGCGACCGGCAGATCCTGGTCGCCATGTCCGACCTCTACCTCAACCGGAGCGTGGTGTGAACGGCTACCGTCTGTCCCCGATCCAGCGGCTGGCCTGGTCCGGGGCGCAGGACCTGGTCCGCGCCCGGGTGCTGCTCGACCGCCCGCTGGACCGCGCCCGGCTGCAGAGCGCCCTGGACGCGGTCGTCGCCCGGCACGAGGCGCTGCGCCTGACCCTGGTGCACCACCCCGGGCTGCGGGTGCCGCTGCAGGACGTCGACGACGGCCGCAGCGTCGTCGTCGGCGCCCAGGGCGAGCTGTCGGTGACCGTCACCGACGAGGCCCTGGAGCTGGCCGCCACGCCGCTGATCGCCGACCCGGCGAGCCTGCGGCTCGTCCTCGCCGACCTGGCCCGCGCCTACGCCGACGGCCGGCTGCCCGACGACGCCGACGCCCTGCAGTTCCTCGACGTCACCGAGTGGCAGCTGTCGGAGCGGCAGCAGGCCGACGTCGGCACACCCGCCGCGCCGGCCGCGCGCCTGGTCACCCCGCACGGCGACGACCCGGCCGAGGTCGGCACCGCGACCGTGCCGGCCACGGCGCTGACCGCCGCCGCGCGGGAGGCCGGCGTCGGCGTCGCGAGCCTGCTCCTCGCCGCCTGGGCGCTCGCGCTGTCCCGCCGGGCCGAGCCGCCCGCCGGCGTCGACGACGCGGACCTGGTGCTGGCCCGCTGGAGCGACGGGCGCCAGGCCAGCGGGACGGCCGGCGTCGTCGGCCCGCTGGGCGGCTACGCGCCGGTCCGGCTGGGCCTGCCGCTGCCGGCCGCGCCCAAGGCGCTGCTCGACGAGGTACGCGCGGCCGAGTCCACCGCCGAGGAGACGTTCCACCTGGTCGACCCGGTCGGCGAGCACTCCGACGCGGTCGCCGGTTTCGCCGTCGTGCCGGCCGGCGACCCGGCGGCCCTGGGCGGCCTGGGCGCCACCGCCGTCGAGGTCTCCGCGCCGCCCGCGACGGCCGGCCCGCAGCTGACCGCCGTGACCGGCGACGACGAGGTGACCCTGCGGGTCGTCGGGGGCCGCTGGCTGCTGGAGGGCCTGCTGGCGATCCTGGGGACGCTGCCCCGGGCGCTGGCCGACGGCACGCCGCTGGTGCTGACCGGGGAGTCGGAGGCCCGCTGGCTGACCGAGGCGGCCGGCGAGCCGTCCCGCGCCGCGGTGCGCACCATCGTCGAGCTGCTCGACGACGGGCTCTCCGGCGCCGACCAGGACGCCCCGGCGGTCGTCGCCGCCGACGGCACGTACACCGTCGGCGAGCTGCGCGACGTCGCGGCCCGGGTCGCCGCCGGCCTGGTCGAGCGGGGGCTGCACCGCGCGCCGGTGGGCGTGCTCGCCACCCGGTCCCGGGAGACCGTCGCCGCGTTCCTCGGCGTGCTGCGCGCCGGCGCGGTCTACGTGCCGCTGGATCCGGCGGCGCCGGCGGAGCGGCTCGCCGCGCAGGTCCGCGCGGTCGACGCCGGGCTCGTCGTCGGCACGGGCGGCCCGGCGGGGACCGCCGCCGCCACCGTCGCCGAGTTGGCCGCCGGCACCGCGACGGCGGCCGTGCCGACGGTGGCGCCGACCGATCCCGCCTACGTCATCTTCACCTCCGGCTCCACGGGCACCCCCCGACCGGTCCAGGTCTCGCACGGCGCCGCCGCCCACCTGGCGTACGCGTTGGAGGAGACCGTGTACGCGGGCGGCCGGGCCGGGCTGCGGGTGGCGGTGAACGCCCCGCTCACCTTCGACGCCTCGGTCAAGCAGCTCGTGCAGCTGGCCCACGGCCGCAGCCTGTACCTGGTGCCGGAGGACGCCCGGCGCGACGGCGCCGAACTGGCCGCCGTCCTCGCCGACAACCGGGTCGACGTGCTCGACCTGACCCCCTCCCAGCTGCGCATCCTGCTCGCCGGCGCCGGCGGCACCCGGCTGCCGGAGCTGCTGCTGGTGGGCGGCGAGGCGATCCCGCCGGACCTCTGGGACACCCTCGGCGCGCTGCCCGGCGTCCGGGCGGTCAACCTGTACGGGCCCACCGAGTGCACCGTGGACAGCACCACCGCCGAGATTCGCCCCGGGACGGCGCCGACCATCGGCCGTCCGCTGCCGGGCGTCGGGGTGTGGGTCCTCGACGACCGGCTGCGGCCGGTGCCGCCCGGCGTGGCCGGCGAGCTCTGCGTCAGCGGGCCGCAGCTGGCCGACGGCTACCGGGGCGACCCGGAGACGACCGGCCGCCGGTTCGTCCGCGCCGCCCTGCCCAGCGGGCGCACGGAGCGGATCTACCGCACGGGCGACCGGGTGCGCGTCGACGCCGAGGGGCGCCTGCACTACCTGGGCCGCCTGGACGACCAGGTCAAGATCCACGGCTTCCGGGTGGAGCCGGGCGAGGTGGCCGCGACGCTGCGGGCGCACCCGGAGGTCGCCGACGCGGCGGTCGTGGCCCGCGACGACGACGGGCACGGCGACCGCCTCGTCGGCTACGTCCGCCCGGCCGCCACGGCCGTCGGCGTCGACCTGGACCGGGTCGCTGGGATCAACCCGCACGAGACCCGCTACCTGTACGACGAGATCTTCGTGCAGCGGGTCTACCTGCGCGACGGCATCGTGCTGCGCCGAGGCGCGACGGTCTTCGACGTCGGCGCCAACATCGGCATGTTCTCGCTGTTCGTCCACGCCGTCTGCCCGGACGCGACCATCCACGCCTTCGAGCCCGTGCCGTCGGTGGTGGCGGCGCTGCGGCGCAACGTCGAGGAGTTCGGCGTGCCGGCGACCGTGCACCCGGTGGGCCTGTCCACCGCGTCCGGGCAGGTCTCCTTCACCTACTACCCGGGCTACTCGATGATGTCCGGCCAGGCCGCGTACGCCGACCCGGCGGCGGAGGTCGCCGTGATCAAGCGGTTCCTCGCCAACGAGCGGGACCGGGGCGAGACCGACCGGGACACCCTGCTGGAGCGGGTCGACGAGCTGCTCGCGGAGCGCTTCGACGGCGCCGAGGTCACCGTCGACGTACGCCCGCTGTCGAAGGTCATCGACGAGGTCGCGCCGGACCGCATCGACCTGCTCAAGATCGACGTCCAGCGGGCCGAGGCCGACGTGCTCGCCGGCATCGAGGAGCGGCACTGGCCGCTGATCGCGCAGGTCGCCATGGAGGTGCACGACGCCGTCGGCACCGACACGGAGGGGCGCCTGGACGAGCTGATCGCCCTCTTCGAGGAGCGCGGGTTCGACGTCGTGACCCGCCAGGACGACCTGCTCACCGGCACCGACCGGCACACGCTGCACGCCGTGCGCCCCGAGTACGCCGCCGACCCGCGGCCCGCGGTGGCGGTGCCGGACGGCCCGGCCGCCGGCCCGCTGGAGGCCCGGCTGACCGACTGGCTCGCCCAGCGGCTGCCCGCCCACCTGGTCCCCGCGGCCGTGGTGCTCCTCGACGACCTGCCGCTGACCCGCAACGGCAAGCTCGACCGGGCCGCGCTGCCCGCGCCGGAACTCGACCGGGCCCGGCGGGAGCCCGCCGTGGCGCCGGCCAACCGGGCCGAGGAGATCCTCGTCGAGGCGTGGCGGGAGGTCCTGGGCACGCAGTCGGTCGGGGTGACCGACAGCTTCTTCGCCCTCGGCGGCGACTCGATCCGCAGCATCCAGATGCAGGTCGCGGCGAACCGGCGCGGGCTGTCGTTCCGGCTCGGCGACATCTTCGTCCACCAGTCGGTCCGGGAGCTGGTCGCGCACGGCGAGATCACCCTCACCGAGCCCGGCGCCGACACCGGGGACGCCGCCGCGGCCGACGCCGGCACGGCCGGGGTGGCGGAGCCGTTCGCCCTGGTCGCCGCCGCCGACCGGGACCGCCTGCCCGCCGGGCTGGCGGACGCCTACCCGATGACCGCGCTGCAACAGGGCATGGTCTACCACTGCGAGCTGACCGGCGACCCGGCGATGTACCACAACGTCACCGCCCACCGCGTCGACGCGCCGCTGGAGGCGGAGGCGCTGCGCGCCGCGCTGGCCGACCTGGTCGCGCGGCACCCGGTGCTGCGTACCGGATTCGCGCCGGGCGCCTGGTCCGAGCCGCTGCAACTGGTGCACGCCGAGGTGCCGGTCGAGGTGCCGGTGACGGAGCTGGCGGACGCCGACGACGCCACCCGCCGGGCCCGCGTCGACGAGCTGGTCTCCGCCGAGCGGGTGCGGCCCTTCGACTGGGACCGGCCGCCGCTGCTGCGGCTGCACGCCGTCCGCGACGACGCCGACACCTTCACCCTGATCGTGGCGGAGTGCCACGCCATCCTCGACGGCTGGAGCCTGCACCTCTTCCTCGGCGAGCTGCTGGCGGCGTACGACCGGCGCCGCGCCGGGCTCGCCGTGCCGCACCGGCCGACGCTGCCCTTCCGCGCCTACGTGGCGGCGGAACGCGAGGCCGTGGCGGACGCGGGGTCGCGCCGGTTCTGGCTGGAGGGCGCGGGCGGCGTGCCGCCGCTGCTGCTCGGCGGGGCCGGGCCGCGGATCACCACCACCCGGCGGGTGCCGCTGGAGGCGTCCACCACCGACGCCGTCACCGAGGCCGCCCGGGCCGCCGGCGTACCGGCCAAGTCCTGGCTGCTGGCGGTCCACCTGCGGGTGATCGGGGAGGCCGCCGGCCGAAACGAGGTGGTCACCGGGCTGGTCGTCGGCGCCCGGCCCGAGGCCGAGGGGAGCGACGCCACGCTCGGGCTGTTCCTCAACACCCTGCCGGTGAGCGCCGCGCTGGGCACCCGGTCGCTGGCCGAGCTGGCCGTCGACGCCTGGCAGGCGGAGCGGTCGCTGATGGGCCACCACCGCTTCCCGCTCGCCGAGATCGTCCGGGCGGGCGGGGCCGGCCCCCGCTTCGACCACTTCTTCAACTGGACCCACTTCCACGGCGGCGCCGACGAGGGCGAGGGCGGCAGCAGCCGGATCGTCGAGAGCCGGGGCATCACGGTGGACGTGGCGTTCACCCTCGCCGTCGACGTGGAGGTGGACCCGGCGACCGGCCGGCTCGCCCTGACCCTGCAGTACGACGCCCGGCACGTCGACGAGGCGCGGGCCGACCGGCTGGCCGAGGCGTACCGCCGGCTGCTGGCGACCGACCCGACCGCGCCGCTGCCCGCCGTCGGGCCGTCGGGCCCCGTCGTCCCCGCCCCGCGCGACGGGGACGCCCGGGACCGCTGGGCGGCCCGCGTGGCGTCGGTCTGGCAGGAGGTCGTCGGCGTGGCGCCGCGCGGCGAGCAGGCGGAGTTCCTCGCCGCGGGCGGCGACTCGCTGCGCGCGCTGCGCCTGGTCACCGCGCTGCGGCAGCGCCACGGCAGCACCATCACCCTGCCGGAGTTCGTCGCGCTGGGCAGCTACGGCGCCGTGGTGGAGCGGGTGACCCGCGATGGCTGAGAACCCGTGGCTGGTGGTCCGGGCGCCCGTCGCCCGGCCCGCCCTGCGCCTGTTCTGCCTGCCCTACGCGGGCGGCAACGCCGGGGCGTTCGAGACCTGGCGGGCGGGGCTGCCGCGCGCGGTCGAGGTGAACGCGGTGCAGTACCCGGGCCGCCGCGAGCGGGCCGCCGATCCCGCGCCACGGCGGATGACGCCGCTGGTGCAGGCCCTCGAGGCGGCCCTGGCGCCGCACCTGGACCGGCCCTACGCGGTCTACGGCGACTGCCTCGGCGCGTACGTCGCGTTCGAGCTGGTCCGCCGGCTGGAGCGGCGCGGGCACCGGCCGGCCGACCGGCTGGTGGTCTCCTCGGCCGTCGCCCCGCACCGGGCCGAGGTCGAACCGGACCACTCCGGCGCCGACGACGCCACGTTCCTCGCCGAGCTGGTCGCGCTGGGCACGATGCCGGCGGCCGTCGCCGCGCACCCGGAGCTGGCCGCCGCCGCGCTGCCGGCCGCCCGCGCCGACTTCGAACTCGGCCGCAGCTACCGCTACCGCGACGCCGGCCCGATCGGCGTCCCGGTGACCGTGATCCGCGGCGACGCCGACCCGCACGTCGGCGACGTCGGCGCGGCGGCGTGGGCCGACCTGACCACCGCCGGCTGCGCCACCGTCACCGTCCCGGGCGGGCACGACCTGCTCGCCCGGGCCGACCCCGGACTGCTCGGCGCCGTCCGGTCCGCCCTCCTCGGCAAGGAGCCGTCTTGACCGTCACGTCACTGCTCTGCTTCCCCTACGCCGGCGCGGGCGCCTCGGTGTACCAACCGTGGCAGCGGGTCGCCCCGCCCGACCTGGAGATCGTCCCGGTGCAGTTGCCGGGCCGGGAGAAGCGCTTCGTCGAGGAGCCGTACCGCCGCATGGACCAGGCCGTCGACGGGCTCCTCGACGAGGTGCTCGAACTGGTCGCCGGCCGCGACCGGGTGGCGCTGTTCGGCCACAGCATGGGCGCGGTGCTCGCGTACGAGATGGCCGGCCGGCTGGCCCAGGCCGCCGGGGTGCGGCTGGCGCACCTGTTCGTCAGCGGCTCGCCCGACCCGTGGTCCGGCCGGGACCGCACGGCCGCCGACCTGCCCGACGACGAGTTCGTCGCGCGGGTCGAGGAGTTCGCCGGCTACACGCACCCGGCGCTGGCCGACCCCGACATGCGGGAGCTGCTGCTGCCGACCCTGCGCGCCGACGTGGAGCTGCACGAGGGCTACCGGCCGGGCGGCGACAAGCGGCTCGACGTGCCGGTGACCGCGCTGCGCGGTGCCGACGACACCCTGGTGGCCGCCGCCGAGCTCACCGGCTGGGACCGGGTCACCTCCGCCGGGTTCGCCTCGCTCACCGTTCCCGGCGGACACATGTACCTCGCCGACGACCCGGCCGAGCTGCTGGCGCTGGTGCGACGGAGGCTGGCCGGTGCCTGAGCCGACGCCGGGCCGGCTGGCCGGCAAGACCGCGATCGTCACCGGCGCCGCGCGGGGGCTGGGCAGGGCCTGCGCGACCGCCTTCGCGGCGCAGGGCGCCGACCTGGTTCTGGTGGACGTGGCCCACGACCTGCCCGGCGTGCCGTATCCGCTCGGCTCCGCCAGCCAGCTCGCGCACACCGCCAAGCTCTGCGCGGAGCTGGGGGTGGCCGCGTACCCGGTCGAGGCCGACGTCCGGGACCTCGACGCGGTCCGGGCCGCCGTCGCGCTCTGCGTGGACCGGTTCGGCCGGGTCGACGTCCTGGTGAACAACGCCGGGATCGCGGCGCCCTCCGGCAAGCCGGTGCACGAGATCAGCGAGCAGGAGTGGCAGCTCATGCTCGACGTGGACCTCTCCGGCCCGTGGCGGATGGTCAGCGCGGTCGGCGCGGTGATGTGCCGGCAGCGCGCCGGGAGCATCGTCAACGTGGCGTCGACCGCCGGCCTGGTCGGCTACCGGCACTTCGCCGGGTACGTCGCCGCCAAGCACGGGCTGGTCGGCCTGACCCGGGCCGCGGCGCTGGACTACGCGCCGCTGAAGGTGCGGGTCAACGCCCTGTGCCCCGGCTCGGTGCGCGACGACCCGTACGTCGAGGGCCGGATGCTGGCCGAGATCGCCCGGTCGCTGGAGGTGCCGGTCGCCGAGCACGAGGAGACGTTCGTCCAGGCCCAGCCGATGAACGCGCTGATCGAGCCCGACTCGGTGGCCCAGGCCGCCCTCTGGCTGGCCTCGGACGAGTCGTCTCAGGTCACCGGCTCGGTCATCACCGTCGACGGAGGATTCACCACCCGATGAGCAGCCGTCCACAGCCCACCAGACAGCAGTCCGACCCGGGCCGCTCCTGCCACGCGGCGGCGGTGGCCGTCGCCGGCGACCCGGACGAGGTCGCCGACCGGTTCGCCGCCGCCCTGGCGCGCCGGGGCCTCGCCGCCGCCCGGCTCTGGGTGGACCGGGTGCCCGCTCCGGCGGCGCGGCGGGCGGCGGCCACCGGAGCGG
>NZ_JBFABA010000058.1:0-35850 GCF_040640115.1 Micromonospora sp. NPDC023644
TACTTTCTTTCATTAATACTCTGTAGCTGTCCCCCCTGGGCGCCCTCATGGTCTGGGCGGGTACGGGCGGCCCCGGTGGCGGGCTCGGCCCGGGGACGACGGCGCGCCGTCGTCCCCGGGCCGAGCCGGCGCGGCTCAGGCCCAGGGGGCCGTCGGGTACCACGGGATGATCTCGCGGCGGGCGAGCAGCCGCACGTCCCAGTAGAGGAACGTGAAGGCGCCGGCGACGATGAACGCGACCGCGGTCAGGACCGCCAGGCGGCTCGGCCGGGCGCTGAACCAGCGTTGCAGGCGGGAACCAGCGAGCCAGGCCAGCAGCAGGAACAGCACCGCCATGATGACGATGTTGCCGAGCGACTGGAGCGTGAAGGCCGCCGCGCCGTAGAGCGGGTTGCCGCTCTCGGCGGCGTCGCGGAACATCTGCCGGAACAGCGCGAAGGGCCGGCCGATCAGGAAGCCGGCGATCAGCGCGCCCATGAAGACCATCGGCGCGTTGGGGAACCGTCGGGCGAGCCGGGCGAACGGATCCGGCACGACGCCGAGCGAGGCCAGACCGAGATAGACCATGATGAGCCCGATCGCGCCGAAGACCACCATGGACTGGATGCTCCGCGGCGACAGTCCGCCGGGGGCGTTGGGCGCGGTGGAGAACTGCGGCATCGAGGTGCCGACGAGGCCGACGACCGCGCCGTAGGCGGCCGACACCGCGATCATGCCCACGGACATCCAGCCCAGCGGCTTCAGCGGGGCGACGAACCGGCTGAACCTGCCGCCCGTGGTGCCGGTCAGCGGGGCCAGGGCGCCGAACGCGGCGATGTTGCAGGCGGTGAACGTGCCCGCGACGCCGGAGACGAAGGCGAAGAGGATGCCGGCCGCGAGGCCCTGGATGGGCGTCTCCTTGGCGTCGTGGCCGAGCAGCGTGTTGGCGACGTTGTCGCCGATGGTCCGGTCCACGAACTCGGCCGACCAGATGACGGTCAGCAGGAACCCGCCGAGGACGCTGAGCAGGATGATCAGCCCTCGCCGCCGGGGGAAGTGCCCGTTGACGAACGCGGACGTCCCGATCCGCACGGCGTCGGGGCCGAGCCGGACGGGCGCGTCGGGTCGCTGGGGGGACCGCTGGGTCTGCGTCACATGCGCTCCTCGGGTGGGGGAGGGACCTGTGGGGAGGGGCCGGTGGGAAGGCGGGGAGAGGACGCGGGCGCCGCCGTCGACGCTGGCGCCGACGCCCGCGATCGGCGTCGACGACCGCCGATCGACGTGTACGACCACCGGTCGACGTGGACGTGCCAGCATGGCGCCTTCAAGCATCCGGATGGTGCGGGTCGATGTCCGCGTTTCATCATGGGGTGGCCGCCGTCGGTCCGGTTCTTCCATCGTGCGCAATCTCCGTGGCCGTTCTGCCCGCTCTGGGTGCCGGTCAGCTCCGGAACGGGCCGGCTGCCCGCCGCGAGGACGTGCGTGGGTCCACCCCGTCCGGCTTGTCGCCGGCCGGTGATCGGAAAGGCGACCCCACGTCGCGCTTGTTGCCTACATTTTGCAATAAGCTCGGCGTGGGAACGACGGCTTCTCGAAAGGACCACGCATGCCGGACGCGCTCACCCGGACCGCCGCGGACGGCTCGCCGCACACCGTGTCCGAGTTGATGACGGCCTGGGGGCACGGCTGGGCGGTCTGCCGGGGCACCCCCGCCCCCGTCGCCGTTCCCGGCGGCTTCCGGGTCGACGTGGGCCTGCCCGGTCACCGCGTACGCCACGTGCTGCACACCTACGACGCCTGTTCGCTCGGGCGGCTCGGCCGGGAGCTGACGCAGCCGGGCACCTGGATCAAGGTCAGCGGGGACCGGGCCGGCCTCCGCGCCGCCCTGCCCGACGCCTGGACGCTGGACAGCGCCGGACACCTCATGAGCGCGCCGCTGACCCCGGGCGCGGTCGAGCCGCCCGCACCGTACGCGACGCGGGTCTTCGCCGAGGGCGGGGTCGTCGTCGCGACGGTCCTCGACGCGGCCGGGCGCCGGGCGGCCTCCGGGCGGCTGGCCGGCGCCGGGGAGTTCGGCATCGTCGACCAGGTCGAGACGGAGCCCGCCCATCGGCGGCGCGGGCTGGGCAGGGTCGTCATGCGGGCGCTCTGCGACCACGCGGCGCGGCTCGGGATGCGCACCGGGATCCTCGTCGCCACCGACGACGGACGCGCCCTGTACCGCGCGCTCGGCTGGACGGTGCGATCGGACGTCTCGGGCGCCTTCCTCAGGGAGGACCCGGGCCCGGCCTGACGTCCGGCCGCGACGGGCGACGGGCGGCGCCGACCGGTGGACGGTGGGTCGTGGTGGCCCCGGTCAGGGGATGGGCCACTCGTGGACCGGCCGGTTGCTGTGCATCAGCGCCACGTAGTGCCGCACCACCTCGCGCAGCGCCTCCGGCCGGTCGAGGTGGTCGGCGGACTCCAGCCGGTGCAGGGTCTCCACCTGCCAGCTCGCCCCGTTGCGCCCGGTCAGGCACCGTTGCTCGATGATGCCGAGCAGCCGGTCCCGCTCGGCCGGGTCCAGGCCCCACCGGTCGAGCCCGTGGTGGGCCAGCGGCAGCAGCCGGCGCAGCACCAGCTCGGTGACCGGGAGATAGCCCAGGCCGGGCCAGAAGACCTGGGCGTCGATGCCGTGCCGGGCGCAGGCGGTGAAGTTCTCCTCGGCCGCGCTGAACGACATCTGCGACCACAACGGCCGGTCGGCCTCGGCGAGCGCCCGGACGAGGCCGAAGTAGAAGGCGCCGTTGGCCACCGTGTCGAGCACCGTCGGCCCGGCCGGCAGCACCCGGTTCTCCACCCGCAGGTGCGGGCGGCCCTTCAGCACGTCGTAGACCGGGCGGTTCCAGCGGTAGACGGTGCCGTTGTGCAGCCGCAGCTCGGCGAGCTTCGGCACGTCCCCCCGGGCGAGGGCCTCGGCCGGATCCTCTGCGTCGCAGACCGGCAGCAGCGCCGGGAAGTAGCGGACGTTCTCCTCGAACAGGTCGAACACCGTGGTGATCCAGCGCTCGCCGAACCACACCCTCGGGCGTACGCCCTGGGCCTTGATCTCCTCCGGCCGGGTGTCGGTGGCCTGCTGGAACAGCGGGATGCGGGTCTCGCGCCACAGCTCCCGGCCGAAGAGCAGCGGCGAGTTCGCGCCCAGGGCCACCTGGATGCCGGCGACGACCTGCGCGGCGTTCCAGTAGTCGGCGAACTGGGCCGGGCTGACCTGGAGGTGGAACTGGGTGCTCGTGCAGGCCGCCTCCGGGGTGATGGTGTCGGCGGTGACCGCGAGCCGTTCCACGCCGTTGATCGCGATCCGCAGGTCCTCGCCGCGGGCGGCGAAGATCTGCTCGTTGAGCAGCGCGTAGCGCGGGTTGGCAGACAGCGTCTCGGCGGTCAGGTGCTCCGGCCGCAGCGTCGGCAGGATGCCGATCATCACCATGTGCGCGCCGACGTCCCGCGCCCTGGTCTCGGCGGCGTTGAGGCTGGCTCGCACGTTCTCCTCGAACTCGCGGGTGCCGGTGCCGGCCAGCCGGCGCGGCGCCACGTTGATCTCGACGTTGAACTGGCCCAGCTCCGTCTGGAAGCTCGGGTCGGCGATGGCGGCCAGCACGTCGGCGTTGCGCATGGCCGGCATCGAGCCGTCGTCCACCAGGTTCAGCTCGATCTCCAGCCCGGTCATCGGCCGCTCGACGTCGAAGCGGGACTCCCGGAGCATCTCGGCGAAGACGTCCAGGCACCGCCGCACCTTCTCGCGATAGCGGGCCCGGTCCTCGCGACTGAAGGTCCGTACGCCGACGTCCTCGCCCATGGTCACCGCCCTGTCACCGTTGGTTCCCCTAACCTCGCACGCGCGGGGCGGGCCGGGGAAGACCCGAAGCTTCTTGTACGTACCCACCCGGGGCCCGAGTGATCCCTGTCGCCTCGGCCGGTCGTGCGGCCGGCGCGGCACCGGGGGTGGCTAGCATGTGCGGCAACCAGGTGGGGGAGTGACGATGCGCGAGAAGATCACCAGGCTGTTCGTGGCGGCGGCGGTCGCCGAGGCCTGCTCCTGGCTGGCCCTGCTGGTGGGCATGGCCGTCAAGTACGGCCCCCCGGGCAACGAGATCGGCGTGAAGATCTTCGGCCCGGTCCACGGCGCGCTCTTCGTCGCGTACGGCCTGCTGGTCCTCGCGGTGGCCCGGCTGCACCGGTGGCGGCTCTGGCCCACCCTCGTGGCGCTGGCCTGCGCCGTGCCACCGTTCGCCACCCTGGTCTTCGAGCGCTGGGCGGCCCGGCGGGGGATGCTGCGCACGGCCGGCGAGCCGGACCGGCCGCTGACCCCCGTCGGCTGACCGCCGCCCCACCCGCCGAGGGCTTCGCGGTGGGGCCGAGCGGAGACGGGGCGGCCGGCGCGACGCCGAGCGGTCAGCCGGCGAGGAAGTCGGCCAGCGCGGCGGCGAGCTGCTCCGGGGCCTCCTCGGCCATGTGGTGGCCCGAGTCGATCGAGGCCACCCGCACGTCGGCGGCCCAGTCCCGCCAGATCGCCGCCGGGTCGCCGTACAGGTCGACCATGTCGTCCCGCTCCGACCAGCAGAACAACACCGGGCAGGCGATCCGCCGCCCGGCGGCCCGGTCGGCGTCGTCGGCCGCCCGGTCCGGACCGAGCCCGGCCCGGTAGTCCTCGCACATCGCGTGCACCGTCGCCGGGTCGTGGATGGCCCGGCGGTAGTCGGCGTACGCCTCCTCGCCCATCGCGGCAGGCGATCCCCCGTACCAGGCGTCCGGGTCGGCGGTGATCACCCGCTCCGCCGGCTTGTCCGACTGGCCCAGGAAGAACCAGTGCCACCAACGGGCCGCGAACCGGGCGTCGGCGCGCGCCAGGGCCTCGCCGATCGGCACCCCGTCGAGCACGCCCAGCCGGCTGACCCGGTCCGGGTGGTCCAGCGCCGTGCGCATCGCCACGTAGCAGCCCCGGTCGTGCCCCACCACCGCCGCCCGGTCGTGCCCGAGCGCGTCGAGCAGGCCGACCACGTCGCGGGCCATCGCCCGCTTGGCGTACGCGGTGTGCCCGGGGTCGCTCGGCGGCTTCGACGAGCCGCCGTAGCCGCGCAGGTCCGGGCAGATGACCGTGTGCTCGCGGGCGAGCAGCGGCGCGACCCGGTGCCAGGTGGCGTGGGTGCGCGGATGCCCGTGCAGCAGCACCACGGGTGGGCCCGAACCGCCGTGGCGTACCCGCAGCCGGACCTCGCCGACGTCGATCTGCTCCAGCGTGAAGCCCTCGAACATAGCCCCACGGTGCCCGTCGGCGCGCCGCCGGAAACCGCGCGGGCCCCTGGCGTCCCGCCGCTCGCCGCCGGGCCGCGCGGCCGGGTGCCGGGCGATCCGGCTGTCAGGTCAGCGCGGACCAGGCCACCAGGGCGGCGACCAGCAGCGCGCCCAGCGCCGCCTGGAGCAGCAGCGGCGGCCCGAGGTGCGACCACAGGGTGGCCGTGCGCGGGGTGAGCAGCTGGCCCGTCGTCAGGTTCACGATCCGCTCGATCTTCGGCGGCAGGTCCGGGTCGCCCTGAGGGCGCAGCGTGAGCTGCACGTGGTCGGCGGGGTGCAGGGCGCTCTGCGGCAGGTGCCCGTGCAGCTCGACCTCGCAGAGCCGCCCGGCGGCGTCGCGCAGCCGCACCGGGGTGACCAGGTATTCCGGGCCCTTCTTCAGCTCCTTGAACCGGCGACGGGCGGCGCCGGAGCCGGCGGAGAACAGGGAGCGGGCCAGCGCCATCAGCAGCCCGACCACCCCGGCCGCCGCGAGGACCGCGACCAGCACCGGCTGGCCGATGCGCACCTCGCGCGGGTAGCCGTCCATCAGCCGGATGATCCGTCCCGTGACGATCCGGTCGGTCGGGTGGACGATCCGACGGATGTGCAGGTCGCTGTCCATTTCCACCACCCAGAGTCCGGTTCCGTTCACTGATGGTATCGGCCATCCGGGTTGAACGACATGAATGAAATCCGGTCACGCGCTCGCGGCGGCCAGGTGACAACCGCAGCGGCGCGGGTAAGCGGGGGGCCGAGCTGGAAAGGGGTCGAGCATGCAGCTGTCCTTCCTGCGCCCGCTCTACGACCGGCCGGGACCGTGGGTCTCGGTGTACCTGGACGCGTCCGCCAACACCGAGGACGCCCACCCGGCGCTCGATCTGCGCTGGCGGGCCCTGCGCCAACAACTTCAGCAGCAACGCGCCGACGTGGACACCATCGACGCCGTCGAACGCCTCGTCCGGGGGCACGACCCGATGCCGGGGGACTACGGCCTGGCGGTCTTCGGCGCCCGGGGCCGGGTGGTGCTGTCGGAGTACCTCTCCGCCCCGCCGCTGCGGGACCTCGCCGCGTACACCTCGCTGCCGCACGTGATGCCGATGCTGGCGCAGCGCGGCGAGCAGGTGGCCTGGGTGCGGGTGCTGGCCGACCGGACCGGCGCCGACGCCATGGCGATCAGCGCCGGCGGCGTGCCGCGCCGCGCCCACGTGACCGGCCGGGAGCACTTCCAGCTGCGTCGGGTGCAGCCCGGCGGCTGGTCGCAGTCGCACCACCAGAGGGCCGCGATGGAGGCCTGGCACCACAATGCGGGCGACGTCACCGCCGCCACGGTGGAGCTGGCCGAGAAGGTCGGCGCGGAGGTGGTGGTGGTCGCCGGCGACGTGCGCGCCACCGGCGTGATCGCCGCCCAGATGCCGGAACGCTGGCAGGACCTGATGGTCCGCACCGACGCCGGATCCCGGGGCGGCGGCGCCGACCAGAGCCTGCTCGACGACCTCACTGTGCAGACCATCGCCGAGGTGGCCGACCAGCGGATCACCGCCGTGCTGGACCGCTTCGGCATGCAGGAGGACGTCGGCGCCGGGCTGGATGCCGTCGTGTCCGCCCTGCAACGCAACCAGGTCGAGACGATGCTCATCGTCGACGACCCGTCCGCCACCGGGGAACTCTGGATCGGGCCGGACCCGACCGAGATCGCCACCGACCCGGGGCAGCTCGCCGCCATGTCCGTACGCGACCCGGAGAAGGTCCGCGCCGACGCCGCCCTCGTGCGCGCGCTGGTCGGCACCGACGCCGAGCTGACCGTGCTGGGCCCGGACGAGGCACCGGAGCTGACCGACGGCGTCGGGGCCGTGCTGCGGTACGTCGACGCGGGCACGCCGGGGCGTGACGATGGCTGAGCGTACGGTGGCCGACCTGGTGGTCGAGCGACTGCGCGCCTGGCGGGTGCCGCGGGTCTTCGGCTACCCCGGGGAGGCCATCGCCCCGGTGGTCGAGGCGTTGGACGCCTCGGGCGGGGACCCGGCGTTCGTGCCGGCCCGGCACGAGGAGACCGCGTCCTTCATGGCCACCGGGCACGCCAAGTTCACCAATGGCATCGGGGTCTGCCTGGCCACCCAGGGGCCCAGCGCCGTCCACCTGCTCAACGGCCTCTACGACGCCAAGCTGGACAGCAAGCCGGTGGTGGCGATCGTCGGCGAGGACATCTCGGGCCCGCTCGGCGGGGCCCACCAGGAGATCGGGCTGAGCCGGCTGTTCGCCGACGCGTGCAACCAGTTCGTCCGGTACGGCCGCATCGCCGAAGGGGTGCCGGCCCTGCTCGACCAGGCGTTCCGCGTCGCCGCCGCGACCCGCAGCCCGGTCTGCGTGGTGTTGCCACGCCAGTTGCAGGAGGCCGCCGTGCCCGACCTGCAGTCGCACGCGGCCGGGGTGTTCTCGGCGACGCCGGGCGAGCCGCTGGCCCGGGTCCTGCCGAACGAGGTCGACCTGGACGCGGCCGCCCAGCTGTTCGCGAACGGCCAGCGGACCGCGATCCTGGTCGGGCAGGGCGGGCGCGGCGCGGCCGGCGAGATCGTCGCCCTCGCCGACCGGCTCGGCGCCGGGGTGGCCGTCTCGCTGCTCGGCAAGCCGGTGCTCGACGAGCGGCTGCCCTTCCACACGGGTGTGCTCGGTGAGATCGGCACCCCGGCCGCCGTCGAGCTGATGGGCGGTTGCGACACGCTGCTGCTGGTCGGCACGAACAACCCGTGGACGGACTACTACCCGATGCCGGGGCAGGCCCGCACGGTGCAGATCGACATCGACGGCCGCCGCATCGGCACCCGCTACCCGGTGGACGTCCCGCTCGTGGGCGACGCCCAGGAGACGTTGCAAGCGTTGCTGGCCCGGGTGCCCGACCGGCCCAACGCCCGGTGGCGGGAGACCGTCGAGGGCTCGGTCGACCGGTGGCGCGCCGAGCGGGCCGACCGGGCCGCCGCGCCCGCGGAGCCGGTGAACCCGCAGCTCGTGCTGCACGAACTCGCCACCAGGATCCCGCGCCGCGGGGCGGTGGCGGTGGACGTCGGATCGGTCAGCTACTGGTACGCCCGGCACCTGGAACTGCCCCCGGGCGTCAACGCGCAGCTCTGCGGCACGCTCGGCGCGACGGGCTGTGCCCTGCCGTACGCCGTGGCGGCCAAGCTCGCCGCCCCGGACCAGCCGGTGATCGCCCTGCTCGGCGACGGCGCGATGCAGCTCAACGGGCTGACCGAGCTGATCACCGTGGCGCACCACTGGCGGGGGTGGCGCGATCCCCGCCTGGTGGTGCTGGTGCTCAACAACCGGGACCAGTCCGGCATCGGCGGCGGCCGTAAGCCCACCGATCCGACGCACCGCCTGCCCGACGTGCCGTACGCCGGCTGGGCGCGGCTGCTCGGCCTGCACGGGGTGCGCGTCGACCGGCCGGAGCTGGTGGGGGCGGCCTGGGACGAGGCGCTGGCGGCCGACCGGCCCTGCGTGCTGGAGGCGGTGGTCGATCCGGCGGTGCGGTTGGCGCCGCCCGAGCCCGCGTTCGCGGACCTGCGTGAGGTGTTCGCCGAGGGCGACGCCGCCCGGCGGGTGCGCGACCGGATGCTCGCCGCCGGCGTGGCCGTGGAGGTCGACGACCTCGTTTAACGGCCCATCGCGCGGGCACTGAGGACGGGCAGTACGACTGCTGGAGGTCACCTTGTCAGAGTCCCCGGATCGCCGGTACGGTCCCGCGCCCCTGCCGCAGCCCCGTGGACCGGTCTCGGCGGCGCTGCTGGACGCGCTGCGGCGCACGCCGCACGACCTTCCGGCGGGGCTCGGCAGCGGGCTCGACCCGGCCGCCCCGATCACCGACGAGGACCTCCAGCTCACCCTCTTCTGCTGCTACGAACTGCACTACCGGGGCTGGCAGGGCGTCGACGAGGGGTGGGAGTGGCAGCCGTCCCTGCTCGCCCTGCGCGCGTACGCCGAACGCCACTTCGAGGCGGCGGTGCGCGCGCTGGTGGGGCCGCTGCCGGCGGCGCTGCCCGGCGGGGTGCCGGCGGCCCTGGCCGACGTGGTCGCCGCCGACGACGGGCCGTCGCTCGCCGGGTACCTTCAGCGCCGGGCGTCGCTGGCGCAGTTCCGGGAGTTCGTCACCCACCGCTCGATCTACCACCTGCGGGAGGCCGACCCGCACAGCTGGGCCCTGCCGCGCCTCGGCGGCCCGGCGAAGGCCGCCCTGGTCGAGATCCAGATGGACGAGTACGGCAACGGGCGGCTGGACCGGATGCACGCCGAGCTGTTCCGGGTCACCCTGGGCCGGCTGGGGCTGGACACCGGCTACGCCGCCCACCTGGACGCCGTGCCGGCGGTCACCCTCGCCACCAACAACCTCATGTCGCTGTTCGGGTTGCACCGGCGGCTGCGCGGGGCGCTGCTGGGGCACCTCGCCGCGTACGAGATGACGTCGTCGCTGCCGAACCGCCGGTACGGCAACGGGCTGCGCCGCCTCGGCCTGGACGGCCCGGCCACCCGCTTCTACGACGAGCACGTCGAGGCCGACGCGGTGCACGAGCAGATCGCCGCGCACGACCTGTGCGGGGGCCTGGTCCGCGTCGAGCCGGGCCTCGCCCCGGACGTGTTGTTCGGCGCCGCCGCCGCGCTGGCGGTGGACCGGCTCTTCGCCGCGCACCTGCTGGACGCCTGGACCGCCGGGCGCACCTCCCTGCGCGCCACCGCCGCAGCGATCCGCATCGACCTGCGCGACCGCCCGCGCGCCGCCGACCTCCCCGCCGCCGTGGCCTGACCCCGCCCCCCGCCTGACCCCGCCCCCACCCCGCCCCACCCCGCCCCACCCCGCCCCCGCGGGGTCGGGCCGTCGATCATGCAGTTGTGGTGCCCCGCGAAGGCCGCGGAACGGTGCTTTCCGCCCACCACAACTGCAAGATCGACGTGCAGGGAGGGGAGGGGAGGGGGAGGGGAGGGAGGGCCGGGGGTCAGGGGGTCAGGGGGTCAGGGGGTGTTGCGGGTGGTGCCGGCGCGGAAGTTGACGGCCTTGTGGGTGCCGTCGCAGAACGGCTTGAGTGCCGACTTCCCGCAGCGGCACAGCGCCACCGTGCCCCGCCTCGCGTCGATGGTCTCCCCGTCGGGGGTGACCAGGGCGAAGTCGCCCCGGACCAGCAGCGGCCCGTCCTGGTAGGGGGTGATGGTGGCCGCCGCGGGAGTGTCGTCGTCGGTGCGCATGGGCGCTCATGTGCCCCTTCCTCCGGCACTGAAACCCCTGGTCACCGGCGTGCCGTCGCAGCGGCGACGGGTGTCGGCGCCCGGATCGGCGGCCCGCCCGGGATCTTCTGATTGGTCCCGCCCGGTGGGGGATGCCCCGTTTGAACCCCATCGGGACGGGAAGCCGGGCCGCGTGGTGAGCGAACGAGGCAAGGTGGAGCCGGTGCACAAGGTGCGCAAGGGACTCACGGCCGACGGGGCCGGACTGGCGGGCGACCGGGTCGTGGCCGCGGGCAGTGCCGCGCGGGTCCTGGTGGCCGCCACCGCGCGGGCGCTGCGCGGGACCGACTGCGCCGACCTCGGACACCCGGGGCACCCGGGACCGCTGTCGCGGTTCGCCGGCGCGCCCGAGCCGGTGCGCCGGGCGGCGGTGATCCGGGCGGCCGGCCGGGTGGCGCTCACGCCCGGGCAGACGGCCGAGGTCGACGCCGACCGGGTCGCCCGCTGGTTCGCCGACCAGTACCCGCGCCGCCGCTACCCGGGCGCCCTGATCGGCTCCCCCCACGGCGCGGCCGCGCACCTGGCGATGGCGCTCGGCGTGCCCTGGCTGCCCGCCGGGTTCGAGATGACCGTGCACTGGGCGCAGGGCGCCGTCGACCGGCCGCAGGCCGCCCTGGACCACGGTGCCGCCCTCACCGCCCGCCTCCTCGGCGGCAACGCCGACCTGCACGTTCGCCAGGTGCACTGCCCCGCGAGCCGGGGCGCGCTGGCCGGCGCCACGGTCGCCCTGGCGGCCCGGTGGCGGTCCGTGCCGGCCGCGTACGCGCGGTTCCTGGCCGACCGGCTGGAGCCCGGCGCCCCGGTGCTGCTGCTGCGCGACGCCCGCACCTGGCCGGTGTTCGACTCCGCCCCGGGGCACAGCTTCCAGGTCGGCTGCCCCGGCAGCGGCCTGGACCCGGTCGACTTCCACCCGGACAGCCACGCCCTGCGCCAGGTGCTCCGCTCGGCCGGCGGGGACGGCGCGCAGTGGGCGCCGCCGGAGGTCACCGCGCCACCCGAGCCGGCGGAACACGGCGTGGACTCCGGTTTCGAGGCCGGCGTCCGCGAGTGGACCGGCCGGCACGGGCATCCCCTGCACCGGGTCCTCGTGCCACGGCCGGAGGCGCTCAGCGCCGCGACCGCCGACCTGTACCGGCGGTGGCTGCGCGCTGCCGGCAAGACCGGCAACCGGCTGGTGGTGGAGTGCGGCCGGCTGCTCGACCCGTGGCAGGTGGTGCGGGCCGGGATGGTGCCGTACTGGTGCGAGAACGCCACCCGGCGCAGCGTGGAGGCGGTGGAGTGGTGGCTCGCCGGGAGCGAGCCGTTCAGCTCGGTGGACGTGCTCCCCGAGCCGCCCGGCCTGCGGTCGCCGGCGCTGGCCGGGCTGCCCCAGTGGCTGGCCGTCGCCGGCTTCGGACGCCGCCGGCGGGCGCTGGACCGCACCTCGGCGCGCGGCTACCCGGTCACCTCGGTGCCCACCCGCCGGGCGACGGAGGTGCTGCGGGCGCAGCCGTACGACCTGCCGACCCCGCCGCCGATGACCGTCCCCGAGGCCCTCGCGGCGCTACGCGACGGCGGCGGCGACCAGGGGTTACTGGTCTGTTGAGTCGGCCCTTTCGAAACATCCTCGCGAACCCCGGGTCCCGTGATTGAGTACCTACGGAGCGGGAACACCGCTGGCTGCGACGGCCTGATCACGCCGTCCGGCGTGGCGCCGTCGCCCGCTGACATCCCAGTCATGTGACCCACTTTCCGGCCCGGGCGTGGTGCGACCACGCGCGCGCACGACCGGTTTCCTGAATCCGGGCGGGGGACCTTCCTGAGGGAGGCGCGGATGTTCGGACAGACCACCACGACCACACCACCTCCGACCGATCGGGGCCTGGAGGACCTCGACGCGGCCGCACTGGCGTACGCGGCCCGGATCGAGGGCCTACCGCCCGAACGACGCCAGGAGGCGCGCGACGACCTGGTCCGGTTCGCCCTGCCGTTCGCGGGCCGGCTGGCCCGCCGCTACCGCGGGCGCGGCGAGCCGCTGGAGGACCTGGAGCAGGTGGCCCGGCTCGGCCTGGTCAACGCCGTCGACCGGTACGACCCGGAGCGGGGCTCGTTCACCGCGTACGCGGCCATCACCATCGTCGGCGAGATCAAGCGGCACTTCCGCGACCGCACCTGGGGCGTGCACGTGCCACGCCGGCTGCGCGACCTGATCCTGGAGGTGGGGCAGGCGACCTCCGCGCTGACCAGTGAGCTGTCCCGGGCCCCGACGGTCGCCGAGCTGGCGGAGCGGCTGGAGACGCCGCAGGAGGAGATCCTCGCCGCGCTGGAGTCGGCGGCCGGCTACAGCCCGGCCTCGCTGAACGCCCCCGTCGGCGGGGAGAGCTCGGCCGAGTTCGGCGACCTGGTCGGCGAGTCCGACAACGCGCTGGAATCCGTCGACGACCGGGTGACGGTCAGCGGGCTGCTGCACCGGCTGCCCTGGCGGGAGCGGCGCATCCTGGCCATGCGTTTCTACGGCAACCAGACCCAGGCGGAGATCGCCGCCCGGTTCGGCATCTCCCAGATGCACGTCTCCCGACTGCTGTCGCGGGCGCTGACCTGGCTGCGCCAGGCGATGCTCGCCGACGCCCCGCCGCCGTGGCAGAACGGGGCCGCCGAGTCGGAGCCGGCGAAGACGAGGATCTCGGTCCGGCACAACGGCGACCGGGTGGTCGTGGAGGTCGGCGGGGAGGTCGACCGGGACGGCGCGGACCAGCTGCGCCGGGCGATGATCGAGGCGGTGACCGGGCAGCCGGCCGAGGTGGTGGTCGACCTGGTGGGCGCGGGGGGCTTCGACGCCGGCGGCATCGCCGCGCTGATGGCGGGCCGCGAGGCCGCCGCCCGCACGGGCGTGCCGCTGCGGCTGACCCGCGTCCAACCGGCCGTGCGCCGCTCGCTCACCGCGGCGGGGCTGGCGGCGGCCCGGGAGTCCTGAGCACGACGTCGGAAAGGGCCGGCACCCCTTCTTGGGGGTGCCGGCCCTTCGGCGCGTCCGCCCGCTCTGCGCCGGGCCGAGTGGGGTGTCGGGTACCGCCCGCTCGACGCTCTGCGGTGTCGCCGGGCCCGCGCGGGGGCGCGTACGTCCGCTCAGCGCTCGGGGGTGTCGCCGGGGCCGCGCGGGTGCCGCCAGCGGTCGTTGGCCTGCGGCTCCCGGTCGGCGCCGAGGCGGGTTTCCTCCGGCTCGTCGGTCTGCTCGAAGCTGGGCCGGCGGATGTCGTCGGGCTCGGGGACGTCGACCGGCCGGGCCCCGGACTGCGCCGCGGGCTGGTACGCGGCGGCCTCCCGCGCGCCGTGCGCCCCCTCGGCGGCCGGCGCCTCGGGCAGGTGCTTCTCGCGGTGCAGTTCGTCGCGGAAGTCCTGCGGCGGTTTGGTGGTGCGCTGGGGCAGGTCCCGGCCGAGGTCGGCGACGAGCGGGCCGTACTTGGCGTCGAAGGCGGGCCGCTCGGAGCGGATGCGGGGCATCCGGTCGAAGTTGCGCAGCGGCGGCGGGCAGGTGGTCGCCCACTCCAGCGAGTTGCCGAAGCCCCACGGGTCGTCGACGTTCACCATCGCGCCGTACCGCCACGACTTCCAGGCGTTCCACATGAAGAAGAGCGTGGACGCGCCGAGCACGAAGGCGGAGATGCTGGAGAAGGTGTTCAGGGCGGTGAACCCGTCGCTCGGCAGGTAGTCGGCGTACCGGCGGGGGAAGCCCTCGTTGCCCAGCCAGTGCTGGACGAGGAAGGTGCCGTGGAAGCCGAGGAACATCGTCCAGAAGTGGGCCTTGCCGAGCCGGTCGTCCAGCAGCCGGCCGGTCATCTTCGGCCACCAGAAGTAGAAGCCGCCGAAGAGCGCGAAGACCACCGTGCCGAACAGCACGTAGTGGAAGTGCCCGACGACGAAGTACGTGTCGTGGGTGTGCCAGTCCGCCGGCGGACTGGCCAGCAGCACCCCGGTGAGGCCGCCGAAGAGGAAGGTGACCAGGAAGCCGATCGCGAAGAGCATCGGCGTCTCGAAGGTGAGCTGCCCCTTCCACATGGTGCCGATCCAGTTGAAGAACTTCACGCCGGTGGGCACCGCGATCAGGTAGCTCAGGATGCTGAAGAACGGCAGCAGCACCTGGCCGGTGGCGAACATGTGGTGGGCCCACACGGTCATCGACAGCACGGTGATCGCGGCGGTGGCCAGCACCAGACCCGTGTAGCCGAAGATCGGCTTGCGGGAGAAGACCGGGATGATCTCCGTGATGATGCCGAAGAACGGCAGCGCGATGATGTAGACCTCGGGATGACCGAAGAACCAGAACAGGTGCTGGTAGAGCATCGGGCCGGCGGTCATCGGGTCGTAGACGTGGGCGTTGAGCAGCCGGTCGGCGGCGAGCGCCAGCAGCGCCGCGGCGAGCAGCGGGAACACCAGGATCACCAGCACGCTGGTGAAGAGCATGTTCCAGGTGAAGATCGGCATCCGGAACATGGTCATGCCGGGCGCGCGCAGGGTGAGGATCGTGGTGATCAGGTTGACCGCCCCGAGGATGGTGCCCAGCCCCGAGATCACCAGGCCGATCACCCACATGTTGGCGCCGACGCCGGGGGAGTGCTCCTGGCTGCTCAGCGGCGAGTACGCGGTCCACCCGAAGTCGGCGGAGCCGCCCGGGGTGAGGAAGCCGCCGAGCACCATCAGGCCGCCGAACAGGTAGAGCCAGTACGCGAGGGCGTTGAGCCGGGGGAACGACACGTCCGGGGCGCCGATCTGGATCGGCACGATGTAGTTGGCGAACCCGAACGCCGCCGGCGTGGCGAACAGCAGCAGCATGACCGCGCCGTGCGAGGTGAAGAGCTGGTTGTACTGCTCGGAGGAGAGGATCTGCATGCCGGGCCGGGCCAGTTCGGCGCGCATCAGCATCGCCTGGATCCCGGCGACCAGGAAGAAGCCGAACGAGCTGAGCAGGTAGAGCAGCCCGATCTGCTTGTGGTCGGTGGTGGCCAGGAACCGGGTCAGCTTCCCGCCGGGCAGCGCCTTGCGCAACGGCCCGGGATAGCCACCGAAGCGTGCCGGTGCCAAGATCGCCGGTCCCCGGTCGCGTGGTTCCGTGGTTACCCGCTTGGGCATGTGACTCTCACCCCGCCAGACGACAGATAGGACGGCGCGGCTACCCGCCCCTCCGCCCATGAAACCAGGCCACAGCGGTCATTCAGGCGAGAGTGGTAAATTCGGCTAATTCGCGGGCAGTATGGCCCAGACGACCTTTCCGTCGCCGGCCGGCGCGCTGCCCCACCGCTGGGCCAGCTCACGGACGAGCATCAGCCCCCGGCCGCCCTCGGCCCGCAGGTCCGCAGCGCCGGCCCGCACGGTGGCCCGGTTGCCGTCCGCCACCACCAGGTGCAGGTACGGCCGGCACAGGGTCAGCGTCACCTGCATCGGCGTGCCGGCGTGCCGGACCACGTTGCCGACCAGCTCGCTGAGCACCAGCGACGCCGGGCCGGCAGCTTCCGGCAGGTTCCAGCGGGCGCACGCGTCGGCGACCAGCTCCCGCGCCCGCCGGCAGGCCTCGGCGACCGGTTCGAGTCGGGCCCGCAGCCGGGGCGACGCCGCCGCGTTCGCCGCCCGGGTCGCCTCGTCGCAGTCGCGGCGCACGGGCACCACCCGGCAGGCGGTCGACTGGGCCAGCCAGGTCGCCGCCTCGGACGGCGGGGCGCACAGCACGACGGGCACCGCCGGCCAGCCGGCCGCCCGGCGGGCGGTGGCGGCGAAGACCGAGAGGGCAAGTCGGTCACGCACGGTGACGTCGGTGAGGTCGACCACGAGGGCGTCGGGCTGGCTGGCGAGGCACCGGTCCAGCACCGTGTGCACGCTGCGCATGGTGCCGAGGTCGAGGCCGCCATGCAGGCGTACGAGGGTCACGGGTGACCCGTCGTGCACCTCACAGGTGATCCGGCTCGGCATCGTGCGCCTCGTTTCGCGATCGTCGGAATCTGCGAACTACCCGGGCGCGCGGAGGGTCAAACGAACCGGCCGGGGCGTCGTCGCCCCGGCCGGTTGCGCTGCGTCACCGGTGGCGTCGGCCCCGGGTGGTCAGGATGCCGAGCGCGATCATGCCCAGACCGAGGAACAGGTGCAGCCAGTTGTCGGCATTGTTGACCGGGATGAAGTTGGCTGCGCTGTCGTGGTCGATCACCAGGCCGTAGAGCCAGAGCACCAGGTAGATCGCGCCACCGCCGATCAGGTACGTCCGCGCGCCCGAGACGGTGCGGGCCAGCACCAGCCCGGCCACGCCGAAGAGCAGGTGGACGATGTTGTGCAGCACCGAGACCTGGAACAGGCCGAGCAGCTTGGCGTCGGAGTCGTGCCCTGCGAAGCGCAGGTCGCCGAAGCTGCTGGTGATGCCCGGCACGAAGCCGAGCAGGCCGACCAGGAGGAAGACCACCGCCACGGCGGTGGCGGCCCGCCGGACGGGAGCCCTGCCGTCGGCCGGGTTGTGCCGGGCGCGGGAGCGCGCCATGGGACCGGTCACCGCCGTCTCCTCACTGTGCGGGAACGCTGAGCGGGAACGCTGAGCGGACCGCGCCTTCCCGCTGCTCCCACCGCCAAACCCCGCCGCCGGCGAATCGTCCCGATCCGCGGGTCCGGCCCCGGCACGGAACCGGGGCCGGCCCACCGTGACGGCGGTCCGGCCCCGGGACGCGCAGCGCCGGTCAGGCCGGTTGCAGGCGCCCGGCGGCGGCGAGCCGGCGGACCCGCTCGTAGAGGCCCACGTACTTCTCGGCCATCACCGCGGGGGTGAAGCGGACGGCGGCCTCGCGCCGGCACTCGTCCGGGTCCAGCAGGCTGGCGGCCAGCAGCAGGTCGCCCAGCTCCTCCTCGTCGGTGGTGAGCAGGCCGGTGCGGCCGTGCTCGATCAGCTCGGGCAGGCAGCCTCGGGCGGTGGCCACCACCGGCGTGCCCAGGGCCAGCGACTCGACGACCGCCGTGCCGCCCGGCTCCTCCCAGCGCAGCGGGAACAGCGAGGCCCGGGCGCCGGCCAGCAGGTCGTCGCGTTCCTGCCCGGCCACGGTGCCCACCCAGCGGACCAGGTCGCCGTCGACGTGCGGCGCCACCTCGTCGTAGAAGAACCGCACGTCCGGGTTCTGCCGGGCCTCGTCCCCGGCGGCGGCCAGGTCCTCCGGCCGGTGGTACGGGCCGACGGGCCCGGCGAGCACCAGCGGCACCCCCACCCGCCGGGCGAGGCGCGCGCCCACGTCCTGGCCCTTGCCCGGGTTGATCCGCCCCAGGATGATCAGGTAGTCGCCCTTGTCCGCCCGGGGCCGACGGTCCGCGCCGACGGCGAGCGGGGTGGACAGGTGCACGTGGCCCACCGAGTGCTCCCGCAGCGCCCGTGGCGCGCGGGCCAGCTGCGAGGCGGAGACCCCGTTGACCCGGACCCGGTCGCCGCCGTCGAGGTTGCCGTAGAGCGCCGGGTGCTTGGCCAGGTCCCAGTGCAGCGTGTGCAGGGCCGGCGGGGCGTCCGGGCCCATCGCGGCGAGCGTCGCCAGGCCGACCGCCTCGACGTGGTCGTGCACCAGGTCGATGTCGTCGCGCGAGTGCAGGGCCCGCACCACCCCGTTCAGGTGCGCCTGGGCGATGCCGCAGACCTGGTTGTACGGCCGTTGCAGGGCGTGGAACTGCCCGTCGGGGAAGACGGAGAACTTCTCGTCGACCGGCAGCGTGCTGCTGTCGACCGAGGCGAGCACCACCCGTACGCCGAGGCGGCGCAGCTCCGGCACCAGCGTCGCGATCACGTTCTCGATGCCGCCGTAGCCGGGCGGCGGCACGGACAGCCACGGACCGGCGTTCATCAGGACGGTGAGGCTCATGCGGGATTCCTTCCCTCGGCGGGGCCCATGGCCGTCCGCGCCCGGTCGTGCGGGGTCACAGCAGGTCGCGCGTTCACGCCGCGGCGACCCGTCGGCGGGGGATCCGGTGCCGCAGCTCCGCCAGGGGCGGCCGCTCCTCGACGGAGACGTCGCTGACGACGATCTCCCGGTCCAGGTTCGGCAGGGCGTCGGAGCCGCCGCGCCGGAACTGGGTCAGCAGGGCGGCGGGCATCGCGCCCGGCGCCGCCCAGCCGCGCCGCTGCAACCGCGACCAGGCGGTGAGCATGATCTGGGCCGACATCCGGCCCAGCGCCGCGGTGTCCTGGTGGCGGTGCTTGCGCTCGCCCAGGTCCACCTGGGCCAGCGCGTCCAGCCCGACCATCTCGAGCAGGTCGATGAGCATCGCCGTCTCGACCCCGTAGCCGGAGACGAACGGCACCCGCTCCAGCACCTCGCGGCGGCCGGCGTACTCACCGGCGAGGGGCTGCACGAAGCCCGCCAGCTCGGGCCAGAACAGGTTCAGCATCGGCCGGGCCATCAGCTCCGTCACCCGCCCGCCGCCGTCGGCCTCCACGCTGGACGCCCCGACCAGCGGGCGGTGGTAGAAGCCCTTCACGAAGTCCACCGACGGATCGGTCAGCAGGGGACCGATCAGCCCGGTGACGAAGTGGGGGCGGAACTCACGCAGGTCGGCGTCGATGAACGCCACCACGTCGCCCTCGGCCGCGGCCAGTCCCGCCCAGAGCGCGTCCCCCTTGCCGGTCAGCCGGGGCAGGCCGCGGGTCATCGCGTCCTGGCTGACGACCTCGGCGCCGGCGGCGCGGGCCACCTTGGCGGTGCGGTCGGTGGACCGGGAGTCCACCACGATCAGCTCGTCGACCAGGGCCACCCGTTCCATCAGGTGCTCCCGGATCGTCGACACGATCGCGCCGACCGTCGCCTCCTCGTTGCGGGCCGGCAGCACCACGCTGACCCTGCTGTCGCCCTTGGCGCGCATCAGGCGCCGCGCCGGCCAGTCACCCGCCGACGTGGTGCGGTAGGTGGCCCAGGCCTCCACCACCGGTGACACCATCGTTTCCGTGTTCCGCACAGGCACCCCCAGATCGTGGCGGAAAAACCTCAGTTGTTTTTCCCACTACCGCGCTCGCGCTAACCGCAACATGCCTAACAGCTTGATCACGACAGTGACGTGACCGGGTTCCGCCCTGGTGAACGTTTGGTTGCGCCCACGCGGGGGGAGTGCAGTCGTCGGAACGCGAAACTGTGGCGAAAGGGCTTTACATGCGCACGTGCCGGGTGGGACTGGTAGGGGCCGGCGGGGTGGCGCAACGCCATGCCCGGGTGTTGGGCGGCTTCGCGGACGTGGAACTGCTCGGGGTGACCGACGTGGTGCCGGAGGCGGCGGCGGAACTGGCGGACGCGCACGGCGCCCGCACCTTCGGCGACGTCGAGGAGCTGCTGGCCGCCGGGCCGGACGCGGTCTACGTCTGCGTGCCGCCGTTCGCCCACGGGCCGGCCGAGGAGGCGGTCGTCGCGGCCGGGGTGCCGATGTTCGTGGAGAAGCCGGTCGCCGTCGACCTGGCGACCGCCGAGCGGATCGCCGACCTGGTGGCCCGGCGGGGGCTGCTCACCGGCGTCGGGCACCACTGGCGCTACTCGCCGGTGGTGGAGCAGGCCCGGGAGCTGCTCGGCGACCGCCCGGTGCGGATGGTCAGCGGCGCGTGGTGGGACAAGGTGCCCCCGGTGGCCTGGTGGTCGCGGCGGGACCGCTCCGGCGGCCCGGTGGTCGAGCAGGCCGCCCACGTGCTGGACCTGGTCCGGTCGCTGGTCGGGGAGGTCACCGAGGTCACCGCGTACGGCAACGGCACCCCGCCGCCGGTCGACGGCGCCGACATCGACTCGGTGACCACCGCGACGCTGCGCTTCGCCGACGGCGCGGTCGGCACGCTCACCGCCGCCTGCGTGCTCGGCTGGAAGCACCGCGCCGGACTGGAGATCCTCGCCGACGGGCTGGCCCTGTCGCTGAGCGAGGACGGACTCGTCGTGCGCGACGCCGACGGGGAACGCCGCTTCGACACCGACCCGGAGGCGGCCCGGGTGGCCGTGGACCGGGCCTTCGTCGACGCCGTCCGGGGCGTCGGCGACGACGTCCGCGTCCCGTACGCCGAGGCCCTCGGCACCCAGCGGCTCGCCCTCGCGGTCGCCGACTCCGCCCGCACCGGCCAGCCCGTACGGCTGGACACGCCCGCCGCCGCGCCGCTCACCACGGGGGTGACCGTCGATGCGTGACCGCGTGGTGGTGGTCAGCGCCCCGGGGCGGGTGGAGCTCGTCGAGCAGGACGCCGCCGAGCTGACCGACGGCACGTTCCGGGTGGAGACGCTGTTCAGCGGGGTCTCCGCGGGCACCGAGCTCAGCTACGTCAAGGGCACCAACCCCTACCTCAACGTCACCTGGAACGCCGACCTCGGGCTCTTCCAGCCCGGCGCGGCCAGCACGCCGTACCCGGTGACCCGGCTCGGCTACATGCAGGTCGGCCGGGTGGTGGAGAGCCGTACCCCGGCCGTCGCGGTGGGCACCGTCGGCGCGATGACGTACGGCCACCGCAGCGGCTGGGTCGCCGACCCGGTCGCCGAGCGGTTCGTGCCGCTGCCCGAGGACCTCGACCCGCTGCTCGGCGTCTACGTCGCGCACATGGGGCCGATCTGTGCCAACGGGGTGCTGCACGCCGCCGCCGACCTGCACGGCGCGGACGTGCGGTCGCTGGGCGACGGCGTGCGGGGCCGGCGGGTCGCGGTCGTCGGCAGCGGGGTGGTGGCCCTGCTCACCGCCCTGTTCGCCAAGCGGCATGGGGCCGCCTCGGTGGTGGTGCTCGACCCGACGCCGCAGCGGCGGGCCGTCGCGGAGGCGCTGGGCCTGGAGACCCTCGACCCCGAGGCCGACGACCCGGCGGTGGTGCTCAAGACCCGCTGGGCGCACGGTCCCGGCGACCGGGGCGCCGACGTGGTGTTCCAGTGCCGGGGGCAGGCATGGGCGTTGCAGCTCGCGCTGCGCCTGCTGCGCCCGCAGGGCACGGTGGTCGACCTGGCGTTCTACCAGGCCGGCGCGGACGCGGTCCGGTTCGGCGAGGAGTTCCACCACAACGGACTGTCGCTGCGGTGCGCGCAGATCGGCCGGGTGCCGCGCGGGCTCGTGCCCACCTGGGACCGCGAGCGCCTCTCCGCCGAGACGATCGACCTGCTGCGCGCGTACGGGGACGTGATCCGCAAGCACCTGGTCTCGGCGGTGGTGCCGTTCGACGAGGCGCCGACGCTGCTGACCGACCTCGCCGAGCGGCGTCGCCAGGAGCTCCAGGTGGTGCTCACCGGCTGAGGGCCCGCGTCCGGCCGGGACCCGTGGCGCGGCCCGATACCGTTCCAGCCATGACCGCCGACGCTCCCGTCACGACCGCCGACGACTCAGTGACGACCGACGACTCCGTGACGACGGCCGACGACTCCGCGACGACCGCCGTCGGCGGTCCGGGCGAAAGCGACGCCGACCGGCGGGTCGGCCTCGCCGCCCTGCTGCCGTACCTGCGCGCCCACCGCGGCACCCTGGCCGTGGTGGGCGCGCTGTCGTTGGCCGGCGCGGCGGCGTCGCTGGCCCAGCCGCTGCTCACCCGCTCGGTGCTGGACGGGCTCTCCGCCAGCCGGCCCGTGGCCGGGCTGGTCGCGGCGCTGGTCGCCCTGGTGCTGGTGGGCGCGGCGCTCGGCGGGGTGCGGGACTACCTGCTGCAACGCACCGCCGAGGGGGTCGTGCTGGGCACCCGGCGGCGGCTGGCCGGCCACCTGCTGCGGCTGCCCATCGCCGAGTACGACCGCCGCCGCACGGGCGACCTGCTCTCCCGGGTCGGCTCGGACACCACCCTGCTGCGCGCCGTGGTCACCTCCGGCCTGTTCGAGGTGGTCACCGGCGCCGTGATGGTGCTCGGTGCGGCGGGCGCGATGGTCCTGCTCGACCCGGTGCTGTTCGGGGTGACCCTGCTCGGGGTGGCCGCCGGCATCGCCATCGCGGTCGCCTTCGCCCACCGGATGCGGGGCCTGGCCCGCGCCGCCCAGGAACGCATCGGCGAGATGACCTCGGCGGTGGAGCGCGCCATCTCGGCCGCCCGGACGATCCGCGCGGCCCGGGCGGAGCGGCGCGAGGCCGACGCGATCGGCGTCAGCGCCACGCGGGCCTACGCGGCGGGGCTGCGGGTCGCCCGGGTGCAGGCGTTCGTCGGCCCGGCCAGCAGCGTCACCATCCAGGGGGCGTTCCTGCTGGTCCTCGGGGTGGGCGGGGCGCGGGTGGCGGCGGGCGCGATCACCGTCGGCGACCTGGTCGCCTTCATCATGTTCCTGTTCTTCCTGGTGCTTCCGCTCGGGCAGGCGGTGCACGCCTACACCCAGTTGCAGACGGGCCTGGGCGCGCTCCAGCGGATCGAGGAGGTCCTCGCCGTGCCGGTCGAGGGGGCGGCCGACCGGCCGACCGCCCCGGCCCGGGCGCTCCCCGGCGGGGCGCCGGCGTCCGTCGAGTTCGACCGGGTGGGCTTCGGCTACTCCGGCGGCCCGCCGGTGCTGCGCGAGGTGAGCTTCACCGTGCCGGCCGGCACCCGGACCGCCCTGGTCGGCCCGTCGGGCGCCGGAAAGTCGACGCTGCTGGCCCTGGTCGAGCGCTTCTACGAGGTCACCGAGGGCGCGCTGCGCGTCGACGGGGTCGACGTGCGCGACCTGCCCCGCGACGCCCTGCGCGCCCGGATCGGCTACGTCGAGCAGTCCGCGCCCGTGCTGGCCGGCACGCTGCGGGAGAACCTCCTGATCAGCGCGCCGGAGGCCACCGAGCAGCGGCTGCGCGCGGTGCTCGACGAGGTCAACCTCGGCCACCTCGCCGAGCGCGCCCCAGAAGGGCTGGACGTGCAGGTGGGCGAGGGTGGGGTGCTGCTCTCCGGCGGCGAGCGGCAGCGGCTGGCGATCGCCCGCGCCCTGCTGGCCGGACCGCCGGTGCTGCTGCTCGACGAGCCGACCAGCAACCTCGACGCCCGCAACGAGGCCGCGCTGCGCCGGGCCATCGACGCGGTGGCCGCCCGGCGCACCCTGCTGATCGTGGCGCACCGCCTCTCCACCGTCGTCGACGCCGACCAGATCGTGGTGCTCGACGGCGGCCGGGTGGCGGCCACGGGCACCCACGAGGAGCTCACCGGGACCAGCCCGCTCTACCGTGAGCTGGCCACCCACCAGCTCCTGGTGACCTGAGCGGTCCAGGCCCGCGACGCGCCCGGCGGCGACACCCGCGCGGCGGCGCGCCGGGCGGGCCGCCAACGCCGGCCCCGGTCGCGTACCGTTGCCGCTCATGGGTGTGTCGCAACGCTTGAAGAGCAGGTTCCGCCGGTTCCTCCAGCGCCCGGGGACGACGGTCGACCTGGGGCCGTTGGAGAAGCTGCTGCCGGCCGTCGAGGCGCGCGAGGAGGAGCTGTCGGCGCTCGACGACGCCGAGCTCACCGAGGCCGCCGGCAAGGCCACGGACTACGAGGAGATCTGCGCGATCGGCCGCGAGGCCGCCCGCCGCGGCCTCGACCAGCGGCCGTACGACGTGCAGCTGCTCGGGGCGATGGCGCTGCTCTCCGGCAAGGTCGCCGAGATGGCCACCGGTGAGGGCAAGACGCTCACCGCCACCATCGCCGCGTACGGGCACGTCCGGCTGGGCAACGGCCCGGTGCACGTGCTCACCGTCAACGACTACCTGGCCCGGCGCGACGCCCTCTGGATGGAGCCGGTCTACACCCTGCTCGGCCTGACCGTCGGCTGGGTCAACGAGGCGTCCACCCCGCAGGAGCGGCGCGACGCGTACGCCTGCGACGTCACCTACGTCTCGGTCAGCGAGGCCGGCTTCGACTACCTGCGCGACCAGCTCGTCACCGACGTGGAGGACCGGGTGCAGCCGCCGCTGCGCACCGCGATCGTCGACGAGGCCGACTCGATCCTCATCGACGAGGCCCGGGTGCCGATGGTCCTCGCCGGCGCGGTCGCCGGCGAGCAGGATCCGGTGCACGCCGCCGCCGCGCAGGTGCGCGGCCTGCGCAAGGGCAAGCACTACACGGTGGCCGAGGACGGCCGTAGCGTCGCCTTCACCGCCGCCGGCCTGGCCGCCGTGGAGGCCAAGCTCGGCATCGACCTCTACGACGAGGAGCACGTCGCGCAGCTCTCCGCGGTGAACGTGGCGCTGCACGCGCACGCGCTGCTGCACCGCGACGTCGACTACATCGTCCGGGACGGCTCCGTCGAGCTGATCGACGAGATGCGGGGCCGGGTCGCCCAGCGTCGCCGCTGGCCGGACGGGCTCCAGGCGGCCGTGGAGGCCAAGGAGGGCCTCGACGCCACCGCCGAGGGCGAGGTGCTCGGGACCATCGCCGTGCAGGCGTACATCGCGCTCTACCCCAAGGTGTGCGGCATGACGGCGACCGCGGTGCTGGTCGGCGACCAGCTCCGCGAGTTCTTCGGCCTCGAGGTGGCGGTGATCCCGCCGAACACCCCGTGCGTGCGCGAGGACGAGCCGGACCGCATCTACGCCACCCGCGCGGAGAAGGAGGAGGCGCTGATCGACGAGATCAAGCGCAACCACGAGCGCGGGCGGCCGGTGCTGGTCGGCACCCTGGACGTGAAGGAGTCCGAGGGGCTGGCCGCCGGCCTGAACGCCGCCGGGGTGCCCTGCGTGGTGCTCAACGCGAAGAACGACGACGAGGAGGCGGCGATCATCGCCGAGGCCGGCGCGTACGGCGCGGTGACCGTCTCCACCCAGATGGCCGGCCGGGGCGTGGACATCCGCCTGGGCGGCAGCGACCAGACCGACCGGGACCGGGTCGCCGAGCTGGGCGGCCTCTACGTGATCGGCAGCGGCCGGCACGACAGCCGGCGCGTCGACGACCAGCTGCGCGGCCGGGCCGGGCGGCAGGGCGACCCGGGTGGGTCGGTCTTCTTCGTCAGCCTGGAGGACGACCTGGTCGTCCGGCACGCCGGCGACGCCGTCCCCGCCTCGCCCCGGATGAACGCCGACGGCCTGGTGACCGACGACCAGGTCGAGTACGCCGTCGAGCACGCCCAGCGGGTCGCCGAGGGCGTCAACCACGAGATCCACCGCAACACCTGGCGCTACAGCGTGGTCATCGAGCAGCAGCGCAAGGCCCTCGCGGAGCGCCGGGAACGGCTGCTGACCAGCGACGTGGCGGCGCTGATGCTGCTCGACCGGGTGCCGGAGAAGGCCGGCGAGATGGACGAGGACCTGCTCGCCCGAGCCGCCCGGTGGATCGCCCTCTACCACCTCGACCGGCTCTGGGCGGAGCACCTCGCGGAGCTCTCCGAGGTGCGCGAGGGCGTGCACCTGCGCGCCCTGGGCCGGCTCGACCCGCTCGACGAGTTTCACCGGGCGGCGGTGCCGGCGTTCAACAACCTGATCCCGGAGATCGAGCGGCGGACCATCGAGACCTTCGAGGAGACGGAGTTCGAGGACGACTGGGAGCCGGACGAGGCGGAGCTGGTGCGGCCGAGCGCGACCTGGACGTACCTGGTGCACGACAACCCGTTCGGCTCGGAGCTGGACCGGTTGATCGCCTCGGTGGGGCGGCGGCTCAGCTCCGCGTCACGCTGACGCACCGGGGCCCCTTCCCGCGCCTCGGGGTGTCGGAAGGGGCCCCCTTTTGCGCCGTTTCGACCCCGGTTTGCGAGGGTAGTAGGCCGGGTCCGAGGAGTCGGGAGAGAACCAGACGATGGAACAGGTGACGGCGCCGGTCGGCCGTGCGGCAGCACGCGCCGGGACGGTGGGGGCAGTGGAGCGGTGAACCTGGAGATGCGGGACCCGGCGGTGGAGCGGCTCGGCGTGCTGGAGACCGCCGCCCTGCTGCGCGAGCTGACGGCCGGGCTGATCGCGGTCGACGACTTCGACGAGGCGCTGGACGCGCTGGTGCGTACCGCCCGCGACGCGGTGGTCGGCGTGAGCTGGTGCGGCTTCACCGCGCTGCGCGCCGGCGAACCGGCCGGGGTGGCGGCGTCCGACGCGCGCCTGGCCGGCCTGGACGACCTGCGGCACGGCCCCGACTCGCCGGCCATGGACGCGATCCGGCGGCGCGAGATGATCCTCTCCGACCGGCTGGACCGGGAGGAGCGCTGGCCGGCCTGGACGCCACGGGCGCGGGAGCTGGGCGTACGCGGGGTGATCTCCGCCCCGGTCGACGTCGACGACCAGGTGATCGGGGCGATCAACCTCTACGCCGGCGCCGCCGACCTGCTCACCACCGGGCACCAGCTCACCGCGATGCTCCTCGCCGAGCACGCCGGGCTGCTCCTCGCGGCGGTCCGCGACCGGGCGCGCAAGGCGGCCCAGGCCGAGGAGCGGGACCCCACGGCGCTCGGCGACGGGGTGGTCGGGCAGGCGATCGGCGTGATCATGACCCAGCGCGGCTGCCCGGCCGAGGAGGCGCTCGACGTGCTGCGCAGCGCGGCGTCGTCGCTGGACATTCCGCTGCGGGAGGTTGCCGACCGGCTGGTCGCCACCGTGTCACGCCCCCGCGACAACTGACCGCCCGCTCGCCGCCCCGTCCGCCCAGCCGCGCCCGTCCGCCCAGCCGGGCCCGTCGCCCAGCCGGCCCGTCGCCCAGCCGGCCCGTCCGGGCGGATGGTCGATCCACACCAAGATCACGGTGGGGATGACGGTCGTGCTGCTCGCTGGTGGCTGGTTGGCCGGGGTGGCCCGGCGGCGGGGATAGGCCGGGGTGGTCCGGCGGCGCGGGGTGGCCGGGATCGCGGCCGTGGCCGGCCTCGGCGGCGTTGGCCGGGGTCGTCTGCGTGGCGGAAGTGGCCAATGGGGCGGCGGTGACCAGCGCGAGCAGCGGGGCGGGCGGGCCGCGTGTCGTTTCGGCGGGCCGGTGCCCGGGTAGCACCCTGGACTGGTGACGCGTGCCGACCCTGGGGAGGAACCATGCAGAGCCGGCTGCGGGTGCAGGGGCACCCGATCCAACCGATGCTGGTGACGTTCCCGTTCGGGCTCTTCGTGAGCGCGACCGTGTTCGACCTGACCGACGTGCTCGGCGGGCCGGCCTTCCTCGGCGAGGTGGGCTACTGGACGTCCGTGGCGGCCCTGGTCGCCGCCGCGCTGGCCGCCGTGGCCGGCATGATCGACCTGTGGGACGTGCCGGTCGACCGGACCCGGCGCACGGCGATCACCTTCAACCTGGTGAACGTGGCGATGGCCGCGCTGTTCCTGGTCGCCTGCCTCGTCCGGGCCGACGCGCCGCAGCGGGGCGCCTCCGTCGTACTGCTGCTCACCGAGCTGGTGGCCCTGGGCGTCGGCGCGGTCGGCGTCTCACTGGGCGCCCGGCTGGTCCGCCGCTTCGACGCCGGGCGTCGGGCCGAGGCCACCACCTTCGACGCGCTGGCCGACGTGCCCGACGCCACCGTCGACCTGGCCCGCCACCGCCTCTGACCCCCACCCCGTTCCGCCCCGCCCAGCCCTCCCCCCTCACGGCGTCGATCATGCAGTAGTGGTGGGAAGTAGCCGCCCATTAGTGCCTTTTGCGGGGCACCGCGACTGCATGATCGACGCTGCGGGGTGGGCGGGGGAGCAGCGCCGCAGGCGCGGGGGTGCAGGGGTGGGGCGGGTCAGGGGGTGGGGTGGGCGTCGGCGTGGTGGGCGGCGAGGACGTCGGCGCCGAAGTCGCTGGCCGGGCGGCGCAGGACGGTGTGCGCGTGGTTGCCGTCGTCGGTGGTGTTGTCGTACTCGATGAGCAGGTCGTCGCCCTGCACCCGGTAGTAGTGGCGCTGGCCGGGCACCGTCGGGCCGGCCCAGGCGAAGTGCAGCTGCCCGGCGTCCAGCCGGCGCGCCTCCCGGATCGCCAGCTCGGGCGGGAGCCGGTCCAGGTAGAGCGCCACGAGCTGGTCCAGCAGGGCCCGCCCGGTGGGCCCGAGCCGGTCGGCGGGCACCCCGAGCGGCTCCAGCGGCCCGTCCACCCGGGGACGGGTGGCGCTGATGATGTCCCCGGGCGCCTCGTCGGCGATGATCGCGGCGGCCCGGCCGGCCGGCCCCATCGCGTCGAGCAGGGCGCGGGCCAGGTCCTCCTCCACGCCCAGCGGCCGGGAGACCGGGCGGCCGGCGTACCGGACGGTGGCCGGGTTGGCGCCGAGGAAGACCGGCGCGGGGGAGACCTGGTCGTCCACCACGGTCATGCTCACTGAGAGGTGGTGCCCCTCCAGGCGCCACGCCCAGGCGTCGTCGCGGGCCGGATCGCCGAAGACGGCCACCCAGTAGTCGCCGCTGTGCCGGCCCCGACGCCAGCCCTCCGCCCGGTCCAGCACCTCCTCCAGCGCGACGATCGCCATCGCCTGGGCGTACGCCGGTGGGCTCAGCGCGGTCGCCAGCAGCCGGTGCGCGGCCTTGCGCCCCGCGCGGTCGAGGTCGGCCAGGCAGACCCCTGGCCGGGGCCGTGGCCGGTACTCCAGCCAGCGGCGGGCCGCCTCGTCGTCGAACCGGTGGGTGGCCTCGGCGCGGGCGGGTTCGCCCAGCGCGGCCAGCAGCGCCGTGGCGGCGGTGCGCATCTGTTCGGGCAGCGGATCTTCCACCGACCCTGTATACCGGGCGCAGGCCGGAAACGTCGGGCGTCGCGGTCAGTCCGTGCCCCGCGCCGGGCGTCGCGGTCGGCCGGCGGCCGCTCCCGCGCCGGGTGTCGCCGCCAGCCCGGCCCGCGCGGACGTCCTCCGCGGCCGGCCCCGTGGGCGGCCGGTCCCGTGGGCGTCCTCCGTGGCCGGTCCCCGCGCCGGGGCCGCCGTCAGCCGGTCGGCGCCGTCAGCAGCGCGAGCATCTCGGGCAGGTCGAAGAAGCGGGCGGTCTCCACCGCCGACGGGCTGCCGTGGTGCGGGTCGGCCCCGGCGGCGAGCAGCGCCCGGACGGCCTCGGTGCTGCTGCGGAAGGTGGCGGCGGCCAGCGCGGTCTGGCCCCGGTCGTTGGTGCGGGAGTGGTCGGCCCCGCGGGCGAGCAATGCGTCGACGGTCTCGGGGCGGGCGTGGTAGGCCGCCAGGATCAGCAGCGTGTCGCCCTTGTCGTTGGTCAGGTCGATCGGCAGCCCCGCGTCGACGTAGTCGGCCAGCTCGGCGGTGGCGCCGTCGCGCGCCAGGTCGAACATCCGGTGCGCGAACGCCAGCGTCTCGGCGTCGAGTTCCTCACTCACCGGTCCAGGTTAGTCGGACGCCCGCCTGGTACGTTGCTCGGCCGGCGTGCTGGGGGAGGGGCGATGGACGACAGGGTGTACGTGGGCAACGCGGGCGTCGACGGGGCGACGAACGCCGGCTGGCTGCTCGGCCACTTCATGCCGCCGGGAGACGCCCGGCACAGCACCGACGTCGAGGTGAAGTGGGGGGTGCACCCGGTCGGGGAGGCGCGCTCCCGATGGGCCACCGACGAGCGGCGGACGGCCCTGTTGGTGCTGGTCAGCGGCCGGTTCCGGGTCGAGTTGCCGGACCGGACGGTGCTGCTCGGCGAGCCCGGCGACTACGTGGTGTGGGGGCGGGGAGTGGACCACTCCTGGTACGCCGAGCGCGAGTCGGTCGTGTTGACCGTGCGCTGGCCGTCCGTTCCCGGCTACCGGGTGGCGCCGCCGGTCCGCCGCTGACCGCCGCCCGCACGCGGCGACCACCTGGACCGGCCGCCGGCCGGGGTCCCAGTGTCTGGGATTACCTACTAAACCAATAGGGTTTGCATCCTATGCTGGATCGACGCACCGCCGAACCGCGAGGACCGCCATGCCCGACCGACGCCCGCCCGACCTGCTCGCCGTAGCCCGACGCTGGGCCGCCGACCCCGCCCACTGGCCGGTGCCGCTGCGCTTCGACCCGACCGCCCGGTGGTACGCCCGGCTCGCCCACGAGGCCGACCACGAGGTGTGGGCGCTGAGCTGGCTGCCCGGCCAGGGCACCGACCTGCACGACCACGGCGGCTGCGGCGGCGCGTTCCTGGTCGTGTCCGGGGTCCTGACCGAGGAGACCGTCGACGGTGGCGCGCTCCGCCCGCACCGGCTGCCGGCCGGCTCGGGCCGTCGCTTCGGCCCGCGGCACGTGCACCTGGTGTCCAACCGGGACGACGAGCCGGCGGTGAGCGTCCACGTCTACCGGCCCGCGCTGCGCCGGATGACCAGCTACCGGCTCACCGACGGCCGGCTGCGCGTCGCCGAGGTGGCCGAGGCGGGAGTCGCCTGGTGAGCGCCACGCCGGCGCCCGCACACCGCCCGCGATCGTCCGCGCGCCGCCCGCTCCGCGCCGGTCGCCCGCCGTCGTACGCGCACCGTCAGCAACCAGAGGAGGCAACGACCATGCCGCAGACCGACCCGCACGCGTGTCCGGCCCCGGTGGCGCCGCCGGGCTCGCGGGGCATCGACGAGATCCTGGCCGCCGCCCGGGCGCGGCTGGACCGGCTGGACCCGGAGCGCGCGCACCTGGCGCACCGGGGCGGGGCCCTGCTGGTCGACATCCGCCCGGCCGCCCAACGGGCCGCACACGGCACCGTGCCCGGCGCGCTGGTGATCGAACGCAACGTGCTGGAGTGGCGGTTCGACCCCCGCTGCCCGGCCCGGCTGCCCCAGGCGGTCGGCTACGACCTGCGGGTGGCGGTCGTCTGCCAGGAGGGCTGCACCTCCTCGCTGGCCGCCGCCGCCCTCCAGGATCTCGGGCTGCGCCACGCCACGGACGTCGTCGGCGGCTTCGTCGCCTGGCGGCTCGCCGGCCTGCCCGTGCTCGGCCCCACCCCGCCGCAGCCCACGTCCACCCCCGCGCCCCCGGTGACCGCCGGCCGGGCGCCGTCCTGACCGCCACGCTCCACCGGGCGTGGCGGCACCGCCGCCGCAGGAGGCTCCATGTCCGTCGTCGCCATTCCCACCCGGATCCACTCCACCACGCGCCCCGAGCGGATCGCGCCGGTCCGCCCGCGTTCCGCGCCGACCGTCACCATCACCCTCGACCTCGCCCCGGGGCCGGTGAGCCCCCGCCTGGCCCGGCTGCTGGAGCTGATCGGCGAACTCGCCGAGTCGGGGGAGGGGCGGCTGGGGCCCGGCGTCGCCGAGGACCGGCCGGCGGCGCCCCGCCCCGTGCCGGCCGTCGTGGACCCGCACGCGATCCGGATCGCCACCGGGTCGCGGGTGGTCCACCAGGGCTCCCGCGTGATCCCGCTGACCCGGATCGAGTACGACCTGCTGCTGTTCCTGGCGGAGCAGCCCCGTCGGGTGTTCACCCGGCTCCAACTGCTGAGCCGGGTGTGGGGCTACGAGCACGCGGTGGCGCGCACCGTCGACGTGCACGTCCGCCGGCTGCGCGCCAAGCTCGACGCGGACATGCCGGTGGTGACCACCGTCTACGGCGTCGGCTACCGCCTCGCCGACGAGGCCCGGATCGAGATCGAACACAGTCGCTGACGGCGCCACCCGCGCGGCGTGCCCGGCCTCGGGCGCGCCGCGCCGCCGCGTTCCGGGTCGGGGGTCCCGTCGCCGGTACGCCGCGCGCCGACCGGTCGCGGGCCAGTGACCCTCGGCCGGGCCGACGGGATTCACGTCCGTGCACCCCCGGCGCCACCCGCACCGACCACCGTGAACCGGGCGGGCACCCCCCTATCGGGCCAACCCGGCGGCTCTGCTGTAATCATCAGGCCTCGTACGCAGAGCGAGCATTCGGCTCCGATGCGTCGGTCAATTGTCACATTCATGCAACGCAGCCGCCCCTTGACCCTCGCCCGGGCGCCGGGAAGCATCGATGGAGCGGCGTCCCGGGCCGTGGGGAGATACCCGGACCAGCCAAGGAGGACCATGTCGGTCAGCCCCGCCTCGTCGCGCGCCGGATGGCATACGTCCCAGCCCGCTGTTCCCGGTCGACCCCCGGGGGGCCAGCGTCGTCCCGCCAACACCGCCGCACCGATGCTCACGGTGACCCTGAACATCCCGTTGGCATCCGAGGAGTCGCTGACCCCGCCCGCCCGGCGGCTGCTGGAGGCCGCCCGGGAGATGCTGGAACGCGGCGAGGGCACCATCATCACCGCCACCGTCGACCGCCGCCCCGACCCGGTGCCCGCCGGCCGCTCGCCCTCCCGCCCGGCCGCCGCGACCATCCCCACCCTGCACATCCTCGCGTCCTCCCGGTCGGTGCTGCGCGACGGCGAGCCGTTGCCGCTGACCCGGCTGGAGTTCGACCTGCTGCTGCACCTCGTCGCCCACCCCCGCCGGGTCTTCACCCGGTTGCAGCTGCTCAACGCGGTCTGGGGCTACGAGCACGCCGGCGTGCGCACCGTGGACGTGCACGTCCGCCGGCTGCGCGGCAAGGTCGGCGTCGACGTCCCGCTGGTCACCACCGTCTACGGCGTCGGCTACCGACTCGCCGACGACGCCCACGTCACCATCGACCGCAGCGGCTGACGCCGTCCGTGGCGACCGGCGGGGCACCATGGTCGGATGCGCATCCGACCCATCTCCCCGGAGCGGCTCGTCGCCGAGCTGACCGAGCGCCTCGCCGGCGCCGACGCCCCCGGCCGGCTGCGGGTGGCCGTCGACGGCGCCCCGGCGGCCGGCCCGGACGAACTCGCCGCCGCGCTGGTCGAACCGTTGCGCGCGCTCGGCCGGCCCGCGCTGCACGTACGGGCCGCCGACTTCCTCCGCCCCGCCTCGGTGCGCCTGGAGTACGGCCGGACCAACCCCGACGCGTTCTACGAGGGCTGGGTCGACGAGCCAGGGCTGCGCCGGGAGGTGCTCGACCCGGCCGGCCCCGGCGGCTCCGGACGGGTGCTGCCCTCGCTGTGGGACGCCACCGCCGACCGGGCCAGCCGCGCCGCGTACGTCGACCTGCCGCCCGGGGGCGTCCTGCTGGTCAGCGGGGCGCTGCTGCTCGGCGGGGGCCTGCCCTTCGACGTCACGGTCCACCTGGTGCTCTCCCCGGCGGCCCTGGCCCGGCGCACCGACCCGGCGCTGCGGTGGACGCTGCCCGCCTTCGCCCGGTACGCCGACGAGGTCGCCCCCGCCTCGTTCGCCGACGTCGTGGTCCGCGCCGACGATCCGCGGCACCCGGCGCTGGTGGAGTCCCCGGTGTCGCCCTGACGCCGCGAGGTGGCGAAAATTCGTCGGTTTGAGCGTCGGTGGGGCGGGGTATTCGCCCGGCTCACAGAGCGCGGGTGATCCGCCCGCGCACAGACGACCACGGGGGCTGGGCGCACGTACCGGTGCCCCGGCGGATTTCCAGGCCAGAAAGGCAGGCAGCGATGCTCGTCCACGACACGATCGGTACGGGCCGATCCCAGGCGGAGATCGACCAGATCCGGCGCTCCCTGCAGGCCCGCTACGACGAGCTGTCCGCGGAGTACGAGCAGGCGGTGCTGCAGAGCCAGGTGCTGCGGCTGGTGGAGGTTGGTGACACCGCCGGCGACGACCAGGCCGACAGCGGCACCAAGACGGCGGAGCGGGACACCGCGCAGTCCCTCCTGCGGACCATCCTCGACCGTCGCGCCCAATACGAGCACGCCCTCACCCGGCTGGAGGAGGGCACCTACGGCTTCTGCGAGGGCTGCACGTCGGCGATCCCCGTCGAGCGGCTGGAGATCTTCCCCTCCGCCACCACCTGCGTGCAGTGCAAGCAGAACCGGGAGCGTCGGGCGGCCTGATCCCCGCCAGCGGTTGCCGGTCGGTCCGGAACGCGGTGAGGTCGACCCATGGGTGAGATCAAGGTCGGCACCGCCTCCTGGACCGACCGGACGTTGCTGGACTCCGGCTGGTACCCGCAGACCGCCGACACTCCCGAGAAGCGGCTGGCCTACTACGCCCGCCAGTTCCCGCTGGTCGAGGTGGACGCCACCTACTACTCGCCGCCCGCCGAGCGCACGGCGAGGTTGTGGGCCGAGCGCACCCCGGCGGGCTTCACCTTCAACGTCAAGGCGTTCAGCCTGCTCACCGGGCATCCGACCCGGCCCAGCGCGCTCTACAAGGACCTCCGGCCGGACACGGGGAAGAAGAACCTGTACCCGGACGACCTGCCGGCGCAGGCGTACGAGGATGTCTGGACGCGCTTCCTCTCCGCGCTGGACCCGCTGGTGCGGGCGGGCAAGCTCGGCGCGCTGCTGTTTCAGTTCCCGCCCTGGTTCACCATCAAGCGGGACAACAAGCAGTACCTGCTGGAGGTGGCGAAGCGGTGCGCCCCGCTGCGCCCGGTCTACGAGTTCCGGCACGCCTCCTGGTTCGACGGCGCCAACGCCGACGAGACCCTCGCCTTCCTGCGCGAGCACCGGCTCGCGTACGTCTGCGTGGACATGCCGCAGGGGCACCGCTCGTCGGTGCCCCCGGTGCTGGCCGCCACCGCGGACCTCGCGGTGGTGCGCTTCCACGGGCACAGCGACAAGTGGACCAGCAAGGACATCCACGAGAAGTTCGGCTACCGCTACACCGACCGGGAGCTGCGCGACTGGGCGCCGAAGCTGCGCGCGCTGGCCGACTCCACCGGCGAGACCCACGTGCTTCTCAACAATTGCTACCGGGACTACGCGCAGACCAACGCCGCGACCCTCGCCGGGCTGCTCGACGCCGCCTGAGCCGGGCGGCGTTTCATCCCGTCCGGGTGAGGGCCGCTCACCCCGTCGCCGCGCAGCATGGACGGTATGTGCGGTCGACCGTGGCCGCGGACGCGACACCACGGAGGTGGGTGGAGATGACGGTTCGGGTGGTACCGGGTCGACGACGCGGTGCCGTGCTGCACGTCGTGGGGTCGTCCGCCGACGCCCGGTGGGTGGCACGCCCCGCGCGGGTCGGCCCGACCCGGCAGCCGCGTGGCCCGGTGGGGCCGCCGCGACGTGACGACGACCGACGGTGGGAGACCGACGTACGGGGGTGGACAGATGGCTGAGCAGCTGCATTCCGCGTTCGAGTCCTCGATGGACAAGACCAACCTGATCCTCAAGGACATCGAGCAGGCCTACGGCTGGCCCAAGGAGCAACGCAACCAGTCCTACTGCGCGCTGCGCACGGTGCTGCACCTGCTGCGCGACCGGATGCCGGTGCAGGAGAGCGTGGAGTTCGCCGCGCAGCTGCCGGTGCTCGTGCGCGGGATCTACTTCGACGGCTGGAAGCCGTCGGACGTGCCGATCAAGCTCAACCGGGACGACTTCCTGCTGGAGGTCCGGCAGGGCTTCCCGTACGACGTCGAGGGCGGCCCGGAGCGCGTGGTGCAGGTGGTGCTGGACACCCTGCGCCGGCACGTGACCCAGGGCGAGTGGGACGACGTGAAGGCCACCATGCCCAAGGGCATGGCGAACATCATTCCCTGACGCGACGCCCGTCCGCGTCGGCCCGCTCCACCTCGGGTGGGGCGGGCCGACGCGCCGTTCACGCCGGCCCGCCCGCCGGCACCGGGCCCGCGGCCGCGTCGTCGG